>SBFY01000154.1 GCA_006227085.1 Gammaproteobacteria bacterium | reverse complement strand
GGCCACGTCTTCATGTTCCTCATAGGCGATGGACAGGCGCATTTTCTGTGGCCCGATGAACGCGTCCGGGTTTTGTTCGCCGCACAGGTGGAAGTGCACATCAGTCAGGCCGATGGCCGCCATGACGGTTTCATCGGTCCCGATGCGTTCTTCCCGCTGGACGAATTCTCCCCAGGCCGATTGCAGGTGACGCAGCAAACGGTTGCTCACCAATCCAGCCGGGGTGGTGGTTTCATTGCCGCTGCTGGTTTCCAGCAGGCTGGCCAGTTTGGACATCAATCCATCGATTCGCAGGTAACAGGGCAGGGCATTGTCGTTGAGGGTGGCCAAGGCCTGGAAGCTGGGCGCGGCATCGGAGCGGATGTCGACCACAAAGCCGGGGCCGTTACCGGCGGGTGGTTGTGTGCCGATCTGGACCAATGCAGCCCAGTGATACAAGAGTTGGGCGGTGGTGGCGATTTCCTTGGCGCTGAGTTGGTTGCAGCGGGAGCAGCCGAGCAACAATGCTGCGCAGTAGAGCTGCTGGTTGGTTAACGGGGTTTTGCTCCCGAGCGTGCTGTCTTCACAGGAGAACGATGCCAGTTTGAATTGGTTGGCGATCAGGAACCGCTTGTGCAGTTTCAGCCATTGTTTCTCGGCGATGGGCAGGTACAACTGGTAACAGGCTTGCTGGAATGCAATATGTGCCGACAGGGAACGATGCAGTGCCAATCCGATGAAAGTGTTGCCGGCTTGTTCCTGTTGCAGCTTGGGTATCAGGTTGCTGTACAGGTTGCTGCAGGTGTTGAGCAATTGCAGGACAGTCGTGGCGGTTTTTTCATTGTCCGGTGTGATGCCGCAGCTATCCCGGACGAATCCTTGCATCAGGCTTTGGCAAGCGCGGTACAGGGGAGCGCGGACAATGTCCAGGGCTGCCAGCACTTGCAAGGGTGGTAGCGCTGTTTTGGAGAGGGCTTGTACGGCACTGGCGACTTGCCGGGTTAAGCCTGCAATGTCGGTCTTGGGTAATGCGTTGGCCCAGTCCTGCAGGCTTTCTGTGTTACCGAGAATCGCGTCCATCGTTTCCATACCGTGCACCCCCCAATGCAAAGCTGGCCTTGATCTTAGCGGGTTATGGCCCTGTTGCCAAAGCAGCCATCTGGCGGTCGTGCCACGGGCCAAGCAGGAGCTGGGCGCTGATGGCACCGGTCAGGGCCAGGAACATATCCCATTGCGTGTCCCATGGGTCGCCCTGTGTGCCCAGGAACTCGATCGCGCCATCGCCGGCCAGCAAGGCTGACCACCATTCGATCATTTCGTAAAAGGCGCTGAAGGCCAGGCAGATACAGGTCACGAAGACAAAGCGCCAGACTGTCCCATTCACCACCTGGCGTCGCGTCAGGATTTCACGCGCGGCCATGGCGGGGATAAACCCCTGGGCCAGATGGCCCAGCCGGTCATAGTGGTTGCGCGCCAGGTCGAAGGCCTCCTGCACCCAGAAGCCCAGGGGTACGCGGGCATAGGTGTAATGGGCACCCAGAATGAGGATCAGGCAGTGGATGGCAATCAGCCAATACAGCAATGGCGTGAGTGGGAAGCGTTGCCAGCTGAGCAGCAGCAAGGGCATGACGATCAACACCGGTGCCACTTCCAGCCACCAGGTGAGGCGGTCATACGGTGCAATCCCGGATGCCAGCAGGGCCAGGCTGACGATCAGTAATAATGTGACGGGCAATACGAACGATTGGCGCGTATCCATGCTGTCTCCCTGAAGCATGACAAAATCCCATCATAGCGCGTTGGGCTGGCTTATACTGGCGCTGGTCATATCCGGGGACTGCTGACGGGTTTGCACAAAGGATGAAAGCGAAACAACACGAACCGCTGCGCGTCATGGTGATCGGTGGCACCGGATTCATCGGTTGTCATGTGGTGCAGGAGTTGCTGGCACGCGGGCATCTGGTCACGGTGTTCTCACGCAAGGCCATGGATGCGGAAACGCTGTTCGCCGGACAGGTGTCATCCGTGCAAGGTGACCTGGATACACTGGATGCCGATGCCTGGGCACTGAAGCTGGCCGGGTTTGATGCCGTGGTATTCGCGGCTGGTGTGGATGAGCGGGCAACGCCCAAAGGCAAGCCGGAAACATTCTTTTACAAGGCGAATGTCGTGCCGACGCGTGCGGTGTTGCGCGGTGCAGAAGCTGCGGGTGTCCGGCGTGCGGTGTTGGTGACATCGGTGTTTGCCTGGTTGCACCGGCAAAAACCGGAACTGCGCTTGACCGATTACCATCCCTATATCCGTAGCCGCATCCAGCAGGAAGAAACCGCGCTGGCCTGTTGTGACAAAACCATCCTCACGATCCTTGAATTACCGTATGTGTTCGGTGCGGTACGTGCCGGGCAAACCCCGCTCTGGAAAGTGCTGGTGACCTATGTGCGCACACCGGTCCGGATGATGGTGACAGCAGGTGGCGCCAATATGGTGTCGGTCAGGACGGTCGCCAAGGCCATCGCCGGTGCCATTGAATACCCTGATGTGGCAGCGATCTATCCTGTTGGCGATGAAAACCTCAGCTGGAAAGACCTGTTGGTGCGTTTGTGCACACATGTGGGGCGACATGACCAGCGGGTGACCGAGATACCCAAGCCGGTGTTTCGCGACATGACGCGTGCGGGGGCGTTTTTCAAGCGTCTGTTCGGCATCCGCTCAGGCCTGGACACGGCCCGGTTAGTGACGCTGCTGACCCAGCAGATGTGGTTTGACCCGAAACCATCGCAAAAAGCCTTGCACTATCAGGGTGGTGATCTGGATGAAGCCCTGAAAGCCACTGTGGATTCCTGTCCTGAAACGCCGGCTTCGCGCAGCTGGCGAAAAATGTGGGACTGGGTCTTGTCCCATGATGCGCGCTAACCGGTTTCTGGCTGTCATTGCATGTCCCATATCCGTTTAACGATTGAATCCCTGAGTCATGAAGGGCGGGGTATCGCCCGTCATCATGGCAAAACCTGCTTTGTGAGTGGTGCGCTGCCGGGAGAAACGGTTGAAGCGAAATTACTGCATCGCAAGGCACGACTGGAAGAATACGAGACAGTCAGCGTGGTGGTGCCATCACCGGATCGGATCACTGCGCCGTGTGCACTGTATGACCGCTGCGGTGGTTGTGATTTGCAACACCTCGATATGGGTGGGCAGCTGGCACACAAGCAAGTGACCTTGCTGGAATTATTGCATCGCCAGGCCGGCGTGCAACCGGAATGCATTGAACTGCCGGTCACATCGGCGCCGCTGGGCTACCGGCGACGTGCGCGCTTTGCCGTGTGGCTGCCGAAACGGGAAGGCAAACCTGTGCTGGGTTTTCGTGAACGGCGTGGTAACAAGGTGATTGCTGTGGAGACGTGTCCGGTGCTGGAGCCGGCCTTGGCGCATTTGCCCGCGGCATTGGCGAAGGCGGTTGCGGCGATGGCTTTGCCGCAAGCCCTGGGGCATGTCGAATTATCCTTGTCGGAATCAACAGCGAACCATGATTCACCGGTCGTATTACTGCGCACAGTGGCAGCCATGCCGGAAGCCGATCGTCGCCTGTGGCAGTTGTTGGCGCAATCCGAAAAAAGTTATGTGTTTGTGCAGGACACAGCCGATGGGTTTGAGTGCTTGCACGCACCCGTGCAGGAAGCACCCGGTTATTGCCTGCCGGATTTCCAGCTGCGCATCGGCTATTCCGGCGGTGATTTCCTGCAAGCCAATCGGGTGGTCAACCGGGAATTGGTGAAAACCGCCATGGCGTGGTTGCAGCCAAAACCGGGTGAGCGCATTCTCGATGCTTTCTCTGGCCTTGGGAATTTCAGTTTGCCAATGGCGCGCCTGGGTGCGGATATCCTGGGGCTTGAGGTCTCGGCTGCCATGGTGGCACAAGCTGAAGAGAATGCCTTGGGGAATGGTTTGGCCAATGCGGCGTTTGATGTGGCCGATTTGCAAGCGGAAGATGTGCGCCTGCCGAAAGGCCAATGGGATGCGGTGGTGCTGGATCCGCCACGCACCGGCGCACAAGCGCTCACGCAGGCGATCGGGAAACAGAAAATCCCGCGGGTCTTGTATGTGAGTTGTAACCCGGCGACGCTGGCGCGCGATGCGCGGTTATTTGCGGAAAAGGGCTACACACTCGATCGCCTCGCGCTGGTGGACATGTTCCCGCAAACCGCGCACATTGAAGCGCTCGCCTTGTTTTGCCGGTGATGGATGATGGCGGATGTCTTGCACTATCGCCGTTTAATGCCTGACGATGCTGCCAGGCTGATTGCATTGGTGCGTGCCTGTTATGGCGACAGTTACCCGATGGCCTTGTTCTATGACGAGGCAGCCATTGCCAGCAAGTTGCGTGATGGCCTGCTGGTGTCGGCAGTGGCCGAAACAGCAGGCGGTGACCTGATCGGCCATGTCGGTACCATGTGGGAGTATGCTGGCGCACCGACAGCCGACGCGATGACGGGCATGATCCGGCCTGAATACCAGCGTCGCGGCGTGTTGGCCCAGTTGACGGCAACGGTGGGCTTGTTTTATCCGCCGGTGCTGACCGGTTTGCAGCTCTACAGCGTGACCACGCACACCGCTTCACAGCGCAATGGTTTGGAGCGCGGCACGGTGGAATGCGGTTTCCTGGTACCGGAATTTCCCTCCAGCATGAATGCCGCCGGTGTGATCAATGATCCACTGGGTGATCGCAATCCGGCGCTGGCCATGTATTGCCCGGTGCAGCCACCACCAGCACGCGTGGTGTATACACCATCGGTGTATCGCGACAAGTTGGCATCCCTGTACGAACGGCTGCATTACCCGCGCGAGATCCGTACGCAATCCGTGCCGGTGCCTGCTTCAGTTGATGCGCATACGCAATGCACCAGCCTGGAAGACCCGCGCAAGGGCGTTAACCGGCTGGTGATCCACGCGATGGGTGAAGATTGGGCGCAGGCCACGCAGGCATTCCGGCAATCGGTGGATGCCAGTGCGCGCACCCGCGGCTGGTACATCGATATCCCCTTGCATCATCCAGCCGCCATTGCCTTGATCGAGCGGTTGCGACAGGAAGGCTGGTATTTCGGGTGTGTGTTGTTTGAGCGCCAGCAGGGGGATTGCCTGCGCATGCAATACAGTCACGCACGCATTCAGCGCGAGGCCTTGCAGATTGCCAGCGACACCGGCTGGCAATGGGTGGATTTTGTGTTGGCGGACCGTGAAGCGACGCTTAGGGCGTCACGCTGATCCGTTTGTCATCGGCACTCGCGGGCTGCCAGGCAATCACCGACGGTGTGCTGTCATCCAGCAATTGGCTTTTCAGCCAGCTGCCACCGTCCGGGTTTTTCAGCACATCACCGACGCCACCGGGGCTGCGCAGTGACAAGGTCTGTGGCTGGCCATCAAACAGTTCCGCTGCCGGCAGGTTCATGCCGCGCAAGGCCATCAGTACGGCACGGGCATTGAAATCCACGGTGTGTTCAAAGTATTGCTGTTGGCCATAGCGCGGGCAGAACAGGCTGTCGAGTTGCAGGATGCGCGAAACCACGGGGATCAGGTGTTGGCCGTTATGCTGTTCCAGCCATGACAGCACGGTGTCATGGATGATGCGATAACAACGCTCACGATCCTTCAGGATGGTGAGGTAGATATCCGCACGCGATTCATACACCTGCATGCGGTTGGCCGGGTCAATGCCGGGCAGGGCATCGGCAAACCCATGCACCAGCGCATCGGTCACAGCGCGCAACAGGCTGCCGGCCGGCACCGAACCTTCCAGTGCCAGGTAGCGGGTGGTGCGTGACAGCATATGGCCATGGATCAGCACCA
This sequence comes from Gammaproteobacteria bacterium, assembly GCA_006227085.1. Taxonomy (GTDB): domain Bacteria; phylum Pseudomonadota; class Gammaproteobacteria; order Pseudomonadales; family M0112; genus M0112. The sequence continues at coordinate 4,246 of SBFY01000154.1, read as the reverse complement.
TGTGGCCAGTGATCAGGAAATAGCCTTCACCACCTTCCGTGCTGTCAAAGGTATGGCAGCCCACCACGTATTCGCCTTTGGCCTTGCCGTAACCGGCGACCGGGATGGTCTGGATGTTGTAGTCAGTGCGTTTTTCGTAAAACTCGGTGCCGGGTAGCAGGGTGTAACCGAAAATGTTGATGCTCGGGAATGTCGCGAGCAGCGTGTCGAGGTTTTTCTCGAAGCTGGCGAGGTTATCGCCCGGCAGGCCCCAGATCAGTTCGGCTGAAATCGGGATGCCGGCATCGGCCATCTTGCGGGCAATCGGCTCATACTCGTTGGCATCCATGTTTTCACGATGGCAGAGTTCCAGTGCCAGCGGTGTCAGCGTTTGCAAGGCCAGCTGGTAATGCGGCAGCAGGCCGTGATCGTGCAGCATCAGCACAATTTCCTGTACACGCGGGCTGTGTTTCTTGGACCAGGATGTCGCAAAGGTGCGCGGCAGGTCATAGCGTTGTTTCAAATCGCAGATGATGCGTGCTTTGTCGATATCGCTTTTCAGGGCGCCAAAATTGGAATCGGCCAGCCAGATGTTGGGGATGCCCGCTTTGGCGATTTTTTCCCAGTCATGCTTGAGGCGTTCGATCGGGAACGACACCATCTTGGTGCCAATCGCGCCGGTGCCCCATTCGCAGAATGAACATTTGTACGGGCAGCCGCGGCTGGTTTCGTAGGCTACGGCATCGTAGAGCGGCTTGCCGTTGGCATCGGTCAGTTCCAGCACATCAAACGGTGAAGGAATCTGTGCCAGGTCGAGCTGGCGTTCGCGTTTGCTGGTTTTGACGATAGCACCATCCTGCAGGAAAGCGATGCCCGGCACTTGTGACCATTCATGCATCGGGGTGTCGAGCAGTTCCTGGAAGGCGGCTTCACCTTCGCCGAACACGATCACATCAATCGGGTCGATGCCGAGATAGGTTTCGGCCTGCTGCACATGAGGCCCACCGGCAATGATGGTGATGCCGGGGCAGGCGCGTCGCAGCTGGCGGCTGAGTTCGAGAAACTCTGCCGCATTCCATGTGTAGAAACTGATGCCGATAATCGGTTGCAGGCCGGCTGCGAGTGCGGTGTTGGCTTCATCGACCAGTGCGGCCAGGTGCGCCGTTGTCCATGTGGCCACGTCTTCGCGTTCGCGGAAATGGATTTGCCGGAAGTCGATGGCATCCGGTGTCTGGCCATACACGCGGTACCAGGCGATCAGCCCACCGGTGGCGGTGGGCGCAGCGTGGAAGTGTTCGGAGTCGAGGCTGAACAGCCAGACGGGTCGTTTCATGGTGTCAGCCTGTGATGGGTGCTTAAGCGGCTTCCGGATGACCTTTGGCGATCACTTGTGGCATCAGTGAGCCCACGATCATGCCAGCGATCGCTGCCAACAAGCCGGCCAATTGGCCCGGCCAGATGGTGCTGAAGTCTTCATTGATGATTGGGGCAATGAAATCCAGGCCAATCCATACTGAAAGGCCGGCAAAAATTGCCAGCAAGGCGCCTTGGGTGGTGGCGCGCTTCCAGTACACGCCAAATGCCAGTGGCACAAACGCCGATACCAATGTCACGCAGTAGGCGTTACCGACCATTTCATAAATGCTGGATTCGCTGTTCAAGGCAAACAAGGTCACGCATACCGTGAACACGACAACCGTGGCACGAATGGTGAGCAGGAACTTCTCGTCAGAAATGTCCTTGTTCAGGTAACCCTTGAGGATGTTCTCGGTGAAGGTGACGGATGGCGCCAGCAAGGTGCCCGCAGCAGTGGACATGATCGCTGAAAGCAGCGCACCAAAGAAGATGATCTGCGCGAACAATGGCGTGTCCTGCATGATGAGTTTGGGGAGCACATGCTGCGCATCGTCAGCCATCGTGGCTTCGACCATAACCGGGTCAATCAGGAATGCGGAAGACACCAGGAAGATCGGGATAAAGGCAAACAACAGGTAAAAGCTGCCACCGAGAATGGAGCCCCAGACAGCGGTCTTTTCATCCTTGGCCGAGGTCACGCGCTGGAACACATCCTGCTGCGGGATAGAGCCCAGCATCAAGGTGACAGCGGCGCCAATAAACGCGAGGATTTCAGGTAAGGTGGGTTCGGGCCAGAAATCGAGTTTGCCGGCAGTGTCCACATAATCGATAACGGTACCTACGCCGCCCGCCTTGTCGCCCAGGTACCAGGCCAGGTAGAGCAGGCCGAACACAATCACCACCATCTGGAACGCGCTGGTCCACGCAACCGAGAACATGCCCCCGAACAGTGTGTAGACCAGTACGATGGATGCACCGAGCAGGATGCCAGCGGTCAGTGACACTTCACCACCCGTCACAGCATTGAATACCAGCCCCATGGCCATCAGCTGCGCTGAGACCCAGCCCAGGTAAGACACGATGATGGCGACGGAGGTCAGGAACTCGACCGTGTGGTTGTAGCGGTCGCGGTAGTAATCACCGATGGTCAGCAGGTTCTTGCGATACAGGTGGGCGGCAAAAAAGATACCGACGAAGATCAAGCAGAAGGCGGCACCAAACGGGTCTTCGACAATGCCGCCCAGGCCTTCTTCCATGAAACGGCCGGGAATGCCCAGCACCGTTTCCGAGCCAAACCAGGTGGCAAACACAGTGGCGGCGACCACGAACAGGGGCAGGCTGCGGCCGGCCACCACGTAGTCGCGGGAACTGTGCACGCGGCTGGAGGCCACCAGGCCGATGCCGACGGTGACCAACAGGTAGACGGCCACAAACAGGGTCAGGGCGCTGAACATAATCGGATCCTTGATTAGGGGAAAGGCGGTCGGTTATGACCGCCGATTGTAAAAGGCGTTGACCAAAAATCAATCAGATTCTGGCGTTATTGCCATTGGCTGCTGAGCAGGCAGGCCAGTCCGTAGCCTGTGCTGTAGGCCAGCAGGACCTGCGGGCAGAATCGCAGGTAGGCGGTGAAGGTCAGTTCCCGCATCTTGCTCATGGCCACGATGCCGGCCGCCGAGCCGATCACCAGCAGCGAGCCGCCGACGCCGATGGCGTAGGTCAGGCCGAACCAGCCACGGTCATCCATCGTCACACCGGATTTCAGCAGGGCAGCGGTCATGGGGACGTTGTCGATCAGGGCCGACATCAGCCCCATCAGGTAATTGGCCATCATGGCCGGATGGTTGGCGTACAGCGCGGGGATCACATCCAGCGCACCCAGTTCCAGGGCCAGGCCAACCAGCAGCAGCACACCGAGGAAGAAAAACAGGGTCTCAAATTCGATGACCCGCACATAGTCCAGCCAATCGCCTTCATCACTGATGCCCAGCCACCAGCCAGCCATGAACATGACCGACAGGCCGAACAGGAACACCAGCAGCGGGGGAATGGAGAACAGCAGGCTGCCGCTGATGGTGGCGGTCAGGGTCAGCAGGAAAATACCGGCGACGACCCAATCGCGGCCGCGCAAGGTAATGGCGCGTGGTGTCAGGGTAACGGTGTGTGTCATGCCGTGTTGCAGTAAGGCATACAGCACGAGGACACCGCCCAGGGCCGGCAGGCCCAGCAGCAGGATATCGGCGACCGGTAATTTACCCGCCAGGAAGATCATCAGCGTGGTGACATCGCCGGTGATTAACGCCACGCCGCCAGAGTTGATGGCGAACACAGCCAGCACGGTGCAACGCAATTTCGCGGCCGTTTCGACCGGCAAGGTGAGGATCAATGACAGGCACACCAGTGTTGCGGTGATGTTGTCAGCCAGTGACGAAAACGCAAACGCGAACAGCCCGACAAACAGCATCAGTTTTTTCAGGCTCATCCGTGAAGGCAGCCAGCGGTAGATGAGGGCTTCAATAAAACCCTGCTTGTTCAGGTAAGCCACAAACGTCATGGTGGCGACCAGGAATAACCACAGGCTGGAAATGCCCAGTAATTCTTCCTCGAAGCGCAACCGCACATGATCGCGGCCGCCAAAATCTTGCGGGAAAATCCATAGCGCGATCCAGCCCAGGGTGCCGAGCAAGAGGGTGGATTTGGCTTTGCTGAGATGGATCTTGTCTTCAAACAGGATGGCGGCCAGCGCCAGCAGGATCAGGGTATAACAGAACGCATGCATCATGATGATGAGCACCCGTTGGGTGTGACGACCAATGCCCGGCCGTGACTGGTGCGCCTGGCAGGAGTTGAACCTGCGACCCTCCGCTTAGGAGGCGGATGCTCTATCCACTGAGCTACAGGCGCGTGAGGC
>SBFY01000089.1 GCA_006227085.1 Gammaproteobacteria bacterium | reverse complement strand
AGTCCTCGAGGAAATCCTCAACGATCAGTTCATCGGCTTCGCCCCGTGTCTGGCGGGCATTGATCAGGCTGTCCACAGCCACCACTTTGGGGACTTCCTGCTCAAGTGCCTCGTGCAGTGCCTTGAGCTGGTTCAGGAAGGGCAGGTTGAAGATGTCGCCACTGGGGCTTTCCACCATCACCAGGATGCGTTCATCGCGCCCGAACTGGTAACGGAAGTGGTTGTAGGCAATGCGGGCCGGGTCATCTTCGTGAACGAAGCTCTCGGCCGAGGTCTCCACCGTGATCTTGCCCAGCTGGGTGGAAAATCCACCCACAATGGCCACCCAGCAAAAGATGATCAGCCACGGGTGCCGGAACGAGAATTTTGCCCAGCGCGCAAACAGTCGATCAACATGGGCATGGGCGCGGACAATGGCGGAGGGTTTTGGCGCTGTGAGCGGTTCGCTCATGGGAAACTTCCGGCGGCGGCAAATGGCGGTGCCCAGTGTAGACGCTGGGGCCGGAAAATGGGTGATCTGTCAAAAACTTAATCGTAAACCGCTGATGTCGACAGCAGGTAATGCACGCATTTGCGGATCTGCGAGGAAGAACGGCTGCGAATGGCTTTGCGCAGTTGCGTGACATTGGTCATCGACAGTTCTTTCACCGAGTGGGGCAGGTGATCGGGGATCTCGTCTTCCTCGAAATCGAGGTTGGAGCGCGATGACAGCATCAGGAAGGCCTTGTGGCTCAGGTTGGCCTGGTCAATCGCTTCCTGCTTGATGGGGGCCTCGAAATCGATATACCCGTGTTCTTTCAGCCACACCATGGCGCCAAAGCAGGCCAGGAAGCGGTCGCTGTGCAGGCCGAAATCGTCCGGCGTGTCGGGCCCGGAGATGTCATCCACATAGAGGGTGGTCTTGCGCGGGAAGTTGGCATACAGGCGCAGGAAAATCAGGCCGACATCCTTGTAGAAATCATCGATATGGATATCTGACATGCGCCCGGTCCGCGGTTATTTGCCTTTGCGGAAGTTTAGCAAAAAGCGTTCGAGGCGACCCAGTGCATCGACCATGACTTCCTTGTGTGGCAGGAACACCAACCGCAGGTGATCGGGCTCGAACCAGTTGAAGGCAGTGCCCTGGACGACCAGCAGTTTTTCCTGCCGCAGCAGTTCCAGCACGAATTGCTGGTCATGCTTGATCGGGTACATCGCCGGGTCCAGTTTCGGGAACAGGTAAATGGCACCCATTGGTTTGACGCAGGAAACACCGGGGATGGCGTTCAGGCGTTCCATGGCGGCATCACGCTGTTCGCGCAGGCGGCCGCCGGGAGCGGTCAGGTCCTTGATGCTCTGGTAGCCGCCGAGGGCCGTCTGGATGGCGTGCTGGGCAGGGACGTTGGCACACAGGCGCATGCTGGTGAGGATCTGCAGGCCTTCGAGGTAATTGCGGGCGTGGTTGACCGCGCCAGAGGCATACAGCCAGCCGGCCCGGAAACCAGCCAGGCGATAGGCTTTCGACAAGCCGTTGAAGGTGATGCAGAGGGTGTCTTTCACCAGGCTGGCCATATGGGTGTGGACAGCGTCTTCGTAGAGGATCTTGTCGTAGATCTCGTCGGCAAAAATCACCAGCTGGCGTTCCTCGGCGATGGCGACCACGCCTTTGAGGATGTCCGGGCTATACACGGCGCCGGTGGGGTTGTTCGGGTTGATGATGACGATGGCGCGGGTCTTGTCAGTGAGTTTGGCGCGGATGTCATCAAGGTCGGGGTTCCAGCCGTTGCTTTCATCGCAGCGGTAATGCACCGGCTTGCCGCCAGCGAGGCGCACGGCTGCGGTCCACAGCGGGTAATCGGGGGAGGGGATCAGCACTTCATCGCCGTCATTGAGCAAGCCCTGGGTCGCGAGGTTGATCATCTCGCTGACGCCGTTGCCGAGGAAAATATGGTCAATATCGACGCTGATGCCGAGAATCTGGCATTCCTGCTGGATGGCCTTGCGGGCTGAATAAATGCCATTGGCACCGCTATAGCCCTGGGAGGCGCCGAGGTTATGGATGACGGCCTGCAGGATCTCGTCCGGCGCGTCGAAGCCGAAGGGGGCCGGGTTGCCGATATTCAGCTTGAGGATGCGGTGGCCTTCTTCCTCCATCTGGTTGGCTTCACGCAATACCGGGCCACGGATGTCATAGCACACGTTATGCAGTTTGTTGGACTGGCGGAATTCGGTCATGGCAATCGCTGCTGGAGAAGAAGGAAAAGAAGCGCCATTATAAGTGGGGTTACGCCAATTCACAGGGGGAGACCATGGAAAAAGTCCGTAAAAGTGAGCAGCAATGGCGTGAGCAGTTGTCGCCGGAGGAATACCGCGTGACGCGTGAACAGGGTACCGAGCGGGCCTTTACCGGCCGCTATTGGGATCACAAAGGCAAGGGTGTGTATCGCTGTGTGTGCTGTGGCGAGCCCTTGTTCGAGTCCGTGACCAAGTACGATTCCGGCTCCGGCTGGCCGAGTTTCTGGCAGCCGGTCAATGAGGATTGCGTGGCCATCCGCCAGGACAGTTCGCATGGCATGGTTCGCACCGAGACCCTGTGTGCCCGCTGCGATGCCCATCTGGGGCATGTGTTCCCGGACGGCCCGGCACCGACCGGGCTGCGGTATTGCATCAATTCCCTGTCGCTGCGCTTTGACGACAGCGCTGGAGACGGGGGAAAGGCCTGATTCCACAAGGACTTTTTTAGCGGCGGGGTGTTGACTCAGGGCGGGGCAGTTCCTAGAATGCGCGCCTCCTGACGATTGTGTTGTCCCCTTCGTCTAGTGGCCTAGGACACCGCCCTTTCACGGCGGTAACAGGGGTTCGAGTCCCCTAGGGGACGCCACCTTTTCCGGTGGCTGTTGTTCAGGCGGGAATAGCTCAGCTGGTAGAGCGCAACCTTGCCAAGGTTGAGGTCGCGAGTTCGAACCTCGTTTCCCGCTCCAATCCTTAAAAACGCTCCCTCCGGGAGCGTTTTTTATTGCCCGATGGATGGCTTGGTCCTAAGCTCATACCATGATTGTCATGAAACGACTCTTCTTGATCCGGTTTGCAGCAGGTGCTTGCCTGCTGTTTGGCCTGGTTTTGGCTCAGTCACCGGCGCGGGCCGACCTTGCTGTGCCGGCGTGGTGGGGTAGTCCAAATGCCGGTTGGCACTACCGGGTGCCCATCAATGTGCCATCGGCACCTGTCAACAGCACCGTGGTTGTGGATGTCGATTTTGCCGCCTTGCTTTCACAGTTGGGTATTAGCGGGACTTTCGATGCCAACTCTCCCAGAGTCGTGCGGCCTGGCGGTGCATTGGCTGGTGAACAACAATTCACGGATCGTGTTTATGCTGGTGCAACCGATGCTTCGGGTAATGCCCGTGGTGAAATCCGCTTTATCCTCGAAGATGCCGGCCCGGCAACCTATTACCTGTATTTCGATGTCACTGAAAATGGCGCCAAGGGTGCCAATCCCCAGCCGCCGATTAACGGTAACTTTGAATTCGGTGGAACAGGAACGCAAAACCCGCCCGGTGGCTGGACCGGGGCCCGTATCAATACCAACTATGATGCCGAAATCCGTCCCAGTGAAACGGTCAATGTGACGACGGATGCTTCCGGGGTTACGGCCACCCCGAACCCGGTGAACACCGATGGCACACCCTTGACCGGCGGATTCTCGTATTTGCTGGGAGCGCGTAGCAATAATGAAAATGCGACAGGCTTTACCGCCACCTTGACGCGCACCTTTACGGTTCCTGCGACGAACCCCGGCAATATCACGGTCAATTACCGTATTGAGGGTTGGGATGCGTCTGATGATGGGGCGACCACCCAGTGGGACTTGTTCACGATCGATATTGTGGGCGCAGCTACAACCCAGTTGGTGGGGCCTGCCGGAGGTTCGCCAACATATGTGAACTTCCCGTTTTCACCCAACAAAGGGCTGAATACGTCCACTAACACACGGTCAGGTTACGGCCAATATAACGGCTGGGATTGTGATCGTCGCGGCCGGCATCGTTCGGGCATGACCATTGCTTGCTACTCGGAACCCTGGTGGACACGCACGGCCAGTCTCGCGGCGTTTGCCGGCCAAACCGTCACCTTGCGGATTCGCTGGTACCAGAACACGTTCTTCCGTTCCTGGGCGCACGTGGATGACATTGAGTGGAGCCGTGTGGATGCCACATTGGGTAACCCCGAAGGTTTTGGCGTGAATATTACCCAGCCGTCAGTAGTCCCGGCACTCAATGCAGGCAGTGTGGTCAGTATCACGGCGGTGGTGGATGCAGCCCCAGCCCAGGTTGTTGCCGAAATTTATGATGAAAACGGCGTGCAAGTAGCCAGCGCAATCCCACTCTTTGATGATGGCACGCACGGTGATGCCTCAGCCGGTGATGGCACTTGGACAAACGATGGTTCTGTGCCGGCAGATCCGACCTATACCATTCTCGGTAGCGACCCGACTGGGCCGAACTGGAAAGTGCTGCTCAAGGCGCTGGATGCATCCACATCGACCTTGGGCGTCACGAATGGGCTTGTTTATATCCCGGGCCAACCGACAGCGGAGTCGCAGGCCAATTTCTATAATATTGATGAACAGCTGTTTGAAGTCAGTCCTCCGGTGCTATCGGTGGCCAAGAGCCAGTCGGTGGTGGATGACTTTGTCAGCGCTGCGAATGCCAAGGCGATTCCGGGTGCGCGGATACGTTACATGATCACACTGGACAATAACTCTGCCAGTACACCTGCGGATGCCGTGGTAGTCCGTGACGCCATCCCTGCCAATACCAGTTTTGTGCCGGGCAGTATTGTTATTGATGGCGTCCCACAAGGCGACAACAGTGGCGATGGCGATGATGCCGACTATAATGCCAGCAACCCCAACACAGTCACGGCCACGATTGGTACAATCGCACCCAGTACCACAACGGTTATCATGTTTGATGTTGTGGTGGACTGACGGACATTGCCTTGAATATACCCGCACTTGAAATCCGTAATCTGGAAAAAACCTATCCGGGTGGCTTGCAGGCCCTGAAAGGCATCGACCTGACCGTCAAGGAGGGGGAGTTCGTGGCCTTGCTCGGCCCGAACGGTGCCGGCAAGTCGACCACCATAAGCATCCTTTGTTCATTGGTGCAGAAAACCGCAGGCAAGGTGTCGGTCTGTGGGTATGACATCGATACCGATTTCCCTACGGCCAAGCAGCAGCTCGGCATCGTGCCGCAGGAATTCAATTTCAACAGTTTCGAGAAAGTGCAGGACATCCTGGTGACCCAGGCCGGTTACTACGGGGTGCCGGCGCATATTGCCCGCGACCGCGCAGACCACTACATGAAGAAGCTGGGGCTGTGGGAGAAGCGTACCACCGTGGCGCGGATGCTGTCCGGTGGTATGAAACGCCGCCTGATGATTGCCCGTGCACTGGTGCATGAGCCGCGTATTTTGGTGCTGGATGAGCCGACTGCGGGAGTGGATATCGAATTGCGTCGTTCCATGTGGCAATTCCTGAAAGAAAAAAATGCCGAAGGCACCACCATTATCCTGACCACGCATTACCTCGAAGAAGCCGAAGCACTGTGCAAGCGCGTGGCGATCATCGACAAGGGCGAGCTGGTCGCGGATATGCAAACCCGTGATTTACTGAAACGCCTGCAAGTGGAAACCTTTGTACTGGATGTGCAGGGCGATTTACCCAAGGATTTCGCGCTGCCGGATTATGAGGCCAAAGTGATCGACGAACACACCCTCGAAGTCACCCTGGACAAGCAAAAGCAGCATACCGCCAATGACCTGTTCGTGGCCTTGTCGGCACAGGGCATTGTGGTGCAATCCTTGCGTAATAAGGCCAATCGTCTGGAGGAATTGTTTGTGCGCTTGCTGGAACAGGGGCGTGCCGCATGACACCTGCGCAGAAATACATTGCCTTCCAGACCATCGTGGTGCGTGAGATTCGCCGTTTCATGCGCATCTGGGTGCAGACCCTGGTGCCGCCGGTGATCACGATGAGCCTGTATTTTGTCATTTTTGGCAAATTGATCGGTTCACGCATTGGCGATATGGGTGGATACAGCTACATGGAGTTTGTGGTGCCCGGCCTGATCATGATGTCGGTGATCACCAATTCCTATTCCAATGTGGTGTCATCGTTTTACGGTGCGAAATTTGCCAATAACATTGAAGAGTTGCTGGTATCGCCAACGCCGAACTGGATTATCCTGGCCGGGTTTGTGATTGGTGGTGTGGCACGTGGTTTGGCGGTAGGCTTGCTGGTCACGCTGGTCTCCCTGTTTTTTACCCGCCTGCAGATATACAGCATTCCCGTCACAGTGCTGGTGGTATTCCTGACGGCCGTGCTGTTTTCGATTGGTGGTTTGATCAACGCGATTTATGCCAACAGTTTCGATGACATTTCGATTGTGCCAACATTTGTGCTGACACCGTTGACGTACCTGGGCGGGGTGTTTTATTCGATTGAATTGCTGCCGGAGTTCTGGGCCAAGGTGTCACAGGCAAACCCGGTGTTGTATGTCGTGAACACATTCCGTTACGGCGTGTTGGGGCATTCGGATATCCATGTCGGTTATGCGATTGGCATGATCCTGGTGGCAGTGCTGGTGGGTGGTGCGTTTGCCTTGCACCAATTGACCTATAGTCCGCGACTGCGGAATTAAGCGTATGGCATCCATGAACGATAAAGGGATGGTATTAGGCCAGCAGGTGGCCGCGCCGGAGCGTTATGCGCCGGAGGTGTTGTTCCCGATTCCGCGCCAGCAAGGTCGTGAAGGTATTCAAACAGCCTGGGATGCTGGTGCCGATGACTGGACTGGCTGGGAGGTGTCCTGGCTGGATCCCAATGGCATGCCGGATGCCGGCGTCTTACAGCTTCGCGTACCGGCTGATTCTCCCCATATCGTCGAATCCAAGAGCCTCAAGTTATACCTGAACAGCCTGAATTTCACCGCATTTGATTCCCGTCAGGTGCTGCTCGATACCTTGCGCAGTGACATCGCTGGATGCATCGGTTCGCCGGTGCAGCTCGATTTGCTGGATGTGGGCTCAGCCATGTTGCGGCCGGAGTCAGCCACGCGCGGTGATTGCCTGGATGTGTTGGTGCCGGAAGATCTTCCGGAGTCAGTGGATGCTTCAGTGTTGCAAGTGGATACTGGCCAGCCAGCAACGCAATGCCTGTACACGCGATTGTTCCGTTCCTGTTGTCCGGTCACCGGTCAACCGGATTGGGCGAGTGTGTTTGTCGAGCATGACGGAGCGGCCATTTCGCCCGTTTCCTTACTGGCCTACCTGCTGGGGTATCGTCGTCACCAGGGCTTTCATGAGCAATGCGTTGAAAGCGTTTTCTCGGATATCCATGCCGTCACCCAAAGCCAATGCTTGCGCGTCAGTGCGCGCTTCCTGCGACGTGGTGGGTTGGAGATCAATCCGTGGCGCAGTATCGGAACAGGCTTTGGCCCATTGCCGGGCAGGCAGCCACGGCAGTGATTAATCCACTATGACCTCGAAGGTGATGGTGGTGGATGTGCTGGGTCCGAAACTTCCCTTGTTAATCGTGATCACGCCTGGCGTGCTTACGTTGTAGTCAGTTTGGTCACCATCTCCGGTGTTATCGCCCTGGGGGACGCCATCGACCTCAATGCTGCCCGGCTGATAACTGGTATTGGCAGGAATGGCGTCGCGAATGACCACAGCATCAGCGCCTGCAAAGCTGGACGCATTTTCCAGCACAATGGTATAGCGCATGTGGGCACCGGGAATGCTCTTGTCATTGCTGGCACTGATGCCATCATCGACCACTTCCACGGTTTTGCTGACAGACAGTTGCGGGGCACCGGTATTGGTATAGGTGCATTCGATCACGGTGTCGCCCGGGGTAATGGTCAGTGTGCCGGTGTTGGTATCCAGGCTGCCAGCGGTGCAGCTCAATACCTTGGTGTAATCCGCGGGGCTACCAACAGAGAATGATTCACTGATTGTGGCGGATTCCCCTGAATACACGGTCACGGTTGGGCTGGCCGTGGTGTTGTTGCCTGTGGAGACCGATGCGCCGGTCGAGGTGTCGTTGATAAAACCGCTGGACGAGACTGTTGCCGTGTCACCAGCCTGTGCCGTGACCCAGGTCTTATTGAGTGTCAATGATGCGGAATAACGCGTGTTGGTAAATGTACAGGTCACGTCATCATTGGGCATGGCAAAGCTGCCACTGGTGGTGCTGTCGCTATCGACCAAGGCGGGGACGGAATCGTAGCACTCATAGCTGCTGTCATAGTTCACGAAATCAGTGCCGGGATTAGCGGTTTCCGAGAAGCTGACCGATGAGCCGACATCCACGATGGCCGACACTGTGGTGTTGTGGCCGCCACTCGCGGTGTTGCCGTTGGCATCCAGTGTGAAGGTGCCGGCATCGGTGGTGGGCGCCAGGTTTTTCACAACTGTCAAATCCCGCTGGCGGACATTGCTAAAAGTGCACGTGATGTCAGTGCCGGGTGGCATGGCACTGTCTGTAAAGGTGACGCTTCGTGTCGAGATATCGTTTGTCGCAGAACCGTTAGGGTCCCAGCCAGAGCAATTGATATTGTCGAGGCGCCAATCGGCATTGGCCGTCTCGGTGATCACGGTTTCTACGGAGTAGGGTAGGTACTGGGTGGTGCCTGTTGCCGGTGAGCCGGCAGTTGTGGTGGTAATGTCCTGGCTCACCCAGCTGTTGGTGCCGGTAAAAGTGAATGTACCGGTATCGCCGGTAGAGGTTTTGGAGAGGGTGATGGAAGCGAGTTTGGTATTGGTGATATTACAGCTTGCAGAGTAGTCAGTCTGGTTGAGGTCTGCCGTGATGGTTCGCGTGCTGTTGTTGGTGGTGAGCGCCGGGGAACCATTGGTGGCGGAGCAGTTGATCGCGGCTGTCGTGTCCCAGCCCGTTTCCGATTGCTCGGTGATAGTGAGTGTCTGGCTGCCAGGCAAGGCCTTGATAAAGACACGGGCGCTTTGGCCATCGGTTAAGGTAAACGTGGTTGTCCCACTGGCGGCAGCAATCGTTGCCGGGTAATACGTGCCATCGACAAGCGCAATGACTTTGGGATCAGGGTCGGTGGTGCTGGTGATGGTGGCCGTGTAGGTAAACGCCTGGGCCTGACCGCTCGGGTTGGTGGCCTTGGTGATATCGACCCAGGCGCCGGCATTCACAGCAATGGCGCCACTGACTTCGGCAGAACCTTTGTTGCATTTGGATTTCGAGCCGGGAACCACACTGGAAACCAAATCCGTTTCAGCTTGGCAAACGTTGCCGTTGTTTTGCCAGTAGGTTAGTACGTAAGGAATCTGGAGATAGCCGTTGGCGCTGGCTTGGCAATCCACGCGGATTTCATCAACCTCGGTGACACTGGATGCGCCACCGATGTAGTCACCGCAGGTATCACCATCATTATCGGTCCAGGCATCGGGTGTGGTAGGTGGATTACTGGATGTCGGGAATGTTGCGACAGAACATTGCCCGCCGACGGCAGCAGGGTCATTGCCGGATTGCCCGACGAAAAAGCCGATATCCTGGCGATCGGTATTACTGCCGGATAATTCCACTTCCACGATGATGTCAAAGCTGGTGCCAATCTGGCAGAACGGCGCTGAGCCATCCTGTGCGCTGAATACCGGATTCACCGTGAATTCTGCGGCACTACAGGTCAAGGCACTACCGAACCGGGTGCCGGCGCAGGTTTTGTCCTTGGCAGCGCTGGTGAAGAAGTCTGCCCCTGATGCGGGTTGGCTTGCCAGGCTGACGAGCAGGCTTGCCAATAGCAAGGCCTTTCCGGACAAGATTCGAGGGGTAGTCATGTGCACTAGTGTGTGAACTGGTTCACATAAAGTATACATGGGCTTTTCGTCATCGGTATAGGGGCAGGCTGATCGGCAGTAAGCGCCCAGCCGAGAGGCTCCCTCGCCGCCACACAGCCAAAAAAAAGCGCTCCCAATCCTGGGGAGAGTGGCGCTTCGTTGGTGTCCGGTCGGGATGAGCTCACTGGGTTCGCTGGTCTCCGCGGGCGTTGCCCGCTCCGGCTCGAACCCAAATTCCGGGGAGGGGG
>SBFY01000043.1 GCA_006227085.1 Gammaproteobacteria bacterium | reverse complement strand
CAGGAACAGGCCGATCCACACCACATCCACGAAGTGCCAATACCAACTGGCTGCTTCAAAACCGAAGTGGTCATTCGGGGTGAAGTGGCCGCGCAAGATTGAGCGCAGGAACATCACTGTTAGCATGACCGCACCCATGCAGACGTGGAAACCGTGGAAACCGGTCAGCATGAAGAAGGTGGAGCCATAAATGCCTGACTCGAGGGTCAATCCATAGTGAGTATAGGCTTCATAGTATTCGTAGGCCTGGAACCCCACAAACACAAAACCCAGCACTAGTGTCATGAACAGCCAGATGTGGAAGGCCTGACGCTTGCCCACTTTCAAAGCATGGTGGGCAAAATGCACAGTGACACTGGAAGCCACCAGCAAAATGGTGTTCAGCAAGGGAATGCCATTCCAGGCCATCAGTTTTTCCGGCCCCAAAAAGGTACCAGTGTTGGCGACATAACCAACCTGGGCTTGGGCGCCAACGCCACCGATAGCCTGCTGCGGGGTTGCACCGCCCCACTCGAAGGCAAACCCGTCCCACAAGACCGGATTAGTAAACGAACCATGGTCGCCTGCACCCGCCAGCCACGGCCCCACAAATTGCCGAACATAAAACAAGGCACCAAAAAACGCTGCGAAGAACATCACTTCCGAGAAAATGAACCACTGCATACCGATACGGTAAGAGCGCTTCAGCTGGTCGCTGTTCAGGCCTTGCAGGTTTTCACGGATTGCTGCACCAAACCAGTTCCAGAGGATGGCCACCAGCAAACCCACACCGCCCAGCAACATCCAGGTGTGCATTGTGGTATCGGCGCCTGCCTTCATGTCATTCAACAGGCCGCCCGCACCCAACACGATAAAGCCCAAGCCTATTGAGGCAAAGAAGGGAAAGCGCGTGGATTCGGGCACGTAGTAGCTGGCGTGTCCTGAGTTGCTTGCCATGGCGTTTATCTCCGCTCGTTCAGTCCAGTGCCGCCACCGTTGCCTCTTTGGCTGCCGGTGCCGGCGTGATATCAAACAATGTGTAAGACAAGGTGATCGTCCGGATAGAGGCCGGCAGGTCCTTGTCTACGATAAAACGCAGCGGCATATCGACCGCTTCGCCTGCCGAGAGCTGTTGCTGGTTAAAGCAGAAACACTCGGTCTTGTGAAAATACGCTGCTGCCGATGACGGTACGATGCTGGGCACCGCTTGCGCCGTCATGATGGCAGCTGTCGGGTTTTTCGCAAAAAATGTGGTGTCATTTTCTGCGCCGGGGTGCACCCTGAGCACCTCGGTCGTTGGGTGAAATTCCCAACTCATGCCTTCGTTATTGGTGGCCACAAAGCGCACCATAATCGTCCGGCTTTCATCGACCGCACCCGCGGCTTCCGCGGTGTACTGGCCCTTTGTCTTGCCATTCAACCCGGTGACTTCGCACAGCAGGTTGTATAACGGCACCATCACCACAAACACAAAGGCAAACATCAGCGGCACCACCACGGCTGTTTTCCAGGTGGTACCGAGAATCTTCCGTTCGCCCTCGGCTCGCATGCTGCCTTACTTGATGGTCGGCGGCGTGCTGAAGGTGTGGTACGGAGCCGGTGTCGGCAGCGTCCACTCCAGGCCATTAGCGCCTTCCCATACTTTGGCATCCGTTACCGGCTTGCCATTGCGGATCGTCTGGATCACGACAAACAGGAACAGCAGCTGCGAGAAGCCATAAACAAATGCCCCGATACTGGACATCATGTTCAGGTCAGCAAACTGCAAGGCGTAGTCCGGGATACGGCGCGGCATGCCGGCCAAACCAGCAAAGTGCTGCGGGAAGAAAGTCACGTTGAACCCGATAAAGCCCACCCAGAAATGGGTTTTGGCCAGGGTTTCGTTGTACATCTTGCCCGTCCACTTCGGCAGCCAGTAATAGACGCCCGCTGACATACCGAAAATCGCACCTGCCACCATCACGTAATGGAAGTGGGCAACCACGAAATAGCTGTCGTGATACTGGAAATCCACTGGTGCCAGCGACAGCATCAAACCAGTGAAGCCGCCGATGGTGAACAGGATCACGAAGGCGATCGCAAACAGCATCGGGGTTTCAAAGGTAATGGCGCCTTTGAACATGGTGGTTACCCAGTTGAACACCTTCACGCCCGTCGGCACCGCAATCAGCATGGTGGCGTACATGAAGTACAGCTCACCTGCAATCGGCATGCCGACTGTGAACATATGGTGCGCCCATACCACGAATGACAGGAATGCAATCGAGGCGCTCGCGTAC
Source organism: Gammaproteobacteria bacterium (assembly GCA_006227085.1). GTDB lineage: Bacteria > Pseudomonadota > Gammaproteobacteria > Pseudomonadales > M0112 > M0112. The sequence continues at coordinate 1,444 of SBFY01000043.1, read as the reverse complement.
ACCATGGAAGAGTAACCAAACAGCGGCTTGCGTGAGAAGGTCGGGATCACTTCCGAAATCACACCAAACGCCGGCAGGATGATGATATACACCTCGGGGTGACCGAAGAACCAGAAAATGTGCTGGAACAATACCGGGTCACCGCCACCCGCTGCACTGAAGAAGCTGGTGCCGAAGTTGATATCCATCAGCATCATGGTCACGCAGCCCGCGAGCACCGGCATTACCGCTACCAGCAGGAAGGCGGTGATGAACCAGGTCCAGACGAACAGCGGCATCTTCATGTAGGTCATGCCGGGGGCGCGCAAGTTCACGATGGTTGCGATGATGTTGATCGAACCCATGATCGAAGAGGCGCCCATGATGTGCACGGCGAAAATGAAGTAGTTCACTGACTCCGGCGCATAGGTGGTCGACAACGGCGCGTAGAACGTCCAGCCGAAGTTTGGCGCACCGCCTTCCATGAACAGGCTGGATGCGAGAATCCCAAACGCCACTGGCAGGATCCAGAAACTCCAGTTATTCATGCGCGGCAGCGCCATATCCGGCGCACCGATCATCATCGGGATCATCCAGTTCGCCAAGCCTACAAAGGCAGGCATGATCGCGCCGAACACCATCACCAGGCCATGCATCGTGGTCATCTGGTTAAAGAAGTTCGGGTCGACCAGTTGCATGCCGGGCTGGAACAGCTCGGCACGAATGATCATGGCAAAGGCACCGCCCAGGATAAACATCGCGAAGCTGAACCACAGGTACAGCGTGCCGATGTCTTTATGGTTGGTGGTAAACAGCCAGCGGCTGAGGCCCTTGGCGGGACCGTGATGTTCACCCATCGTAGTTTCCTCCTAGAACCTTTCTCTTACTGGCCTTTCTTGAAATTGGCCACATCAATTGGCTGCAACAGATCGCCCATGTTATTACCCCAGCTATTACGCTCGTAGGTAATGACGGCGGCGAGATCCAATTCGTTAAACTGGCTGCCATAGGCCGCCATCGCGGTGCCCGGCACGCCATTCACCACCGCAGCCAAATGGCCTTCGATGGCGCCAGTCGCAATCTTGCTGCCTTTCAGCCCAGGGGCGATGGCGGAACCTTCGCCTGCACCGCCATGGCACATCGCACAGCTTGACGCATAAACTTTCTCGCCGCGGGCCATCAGGTCTTCCATCGGCAGCTCCTGCTCCATCAGGGCACGGATAGCGGCGGCTTCGGACTGCTTCTTGGCAAACCAGGCGTTGTACTCTTCTTCGCTAACGGCATTAACCACGATCGGCATGAAGCCATGGTCCTTGCCGCACAATTCAGCGCATTGGCCACGATAAACGCCTTCCTGCTCGATACGGGTCCATGCTTCGTTCACGAAACCGGGGATCGCATCTTTCTTCACGGCAATCGACGGCACCCACCAGGAGTGGATCACGTCATTGGCCGTCACCAGGAA
>SBFY01000053.1 GCA_006227085.1 Gammaproteobacteria bacterium | reverse complement strand
ATCGCTGACGAATACATCATTTCCTTATCGAGAAACAGCGAGAAGAAATCATTGCCCAGATCATAGTGGGCAGCGATGTTGCGACGGGAACCACTACGGGTATTGGCGCGAACACGCTCGAACAGGGACAGGGCCATGCGCGAATACCACGGCATGCGCTGTTCCAGGCTGTGCAATTGCTGCAGGTTGCGCGCCATCAGCTGCACCACTGCCACCGGATCAGGCGATGACCAGTAGCCCAGCATGAAGGCTTCGGCCGCACCAATGCTGCCACCGGCCAGGACTTCGTTATAAAAACGCGCATCATGCACACGCACAATCGCGAGCGGCACATCCGCTGCTGCCTCACCAAACCAGCGCGTAACCCCTTGCTCTTCCAGTTTCAACTGGCCGCAGCCAAGACTGGAAAGCCACCGCAACACCAAACGGCGCGCAGGGGAATCGGCCCAACCGACCGGGAGTGACTGGCGTTGCATCAAGGCTGAACTGTAATCCGCTACTTTTTCCACCACACACTCCTTATTTGTTCACCACGGCAGGTGACGCATGTTTGTATAAAGGCACCCGCTTTAACCACAACCTCAAGGCTTCCCAGTAAATGGCCAGGCACACTTTCAAGGTCATCCACGGGTACTGCCACAACAGCTTATCCAATGCCGGACCACTGATCGGCTGGCGTTTTAACGCGAGTGTTGCATCCATTACGCAGGAATCGCCGGAATGGTTCTCCAGATGCATCGCCAATTGCTGACCGGGCACCGAACCTTGCCAGTGATACGTCATCGCCATCGGGTTAAACGGTGACACATGCATGCGTTTTTCAAATTGCACCTCGCACGGCAACCCTTGCCGCACATCCAGCACATAGGCCTGGCGCTCTTTCCAGGGTGTATTGGTCACTTCGCACACCACGAATTCAACATGCTCACCGGAGGCGTCGAAGCAGTAATAGCAGCTGATCGGATTCATGATGAAGCCGAAATAACGTGGCTGGGTCAGCACCCGGACAGGCCCTGTGATCACCACGCCCGCCGCATCATGCACACGCTGCCTGACAGCGGCATCCAGCGACGGGATATGGGGATCCAGGTAATCGCTGCGCACAAAACGGCCGGGCGCAGGCCGCCGTAATGACCAGAAACGCGCCTTGGCAAACACCGCTTCCAGCTCAGACAGGTCGAGATACAGCATGCTCACCTGATAGGTAAAGGCATGCGCGCGCGGCGTGAAACGCCGGTGCCGAACAGTGCCAGTGTAAATAGCACTGGCAAAACTCATGACCAGCCTCCGCCCAACTTTTCAGCCACCGCCAATGCCGTGGCCACGCCATCCTCATGGAAACCGTTACGCGCCCAGGCACCACAAAACCAGGTGCGGGAACGCCCATTCATCGCCTGCAGTTGTTGCTGCGCATCGATACCCGCGGGCGTGAACACCGGGTGTGCGTATTGGTAACGCCCCAGTACCTTACCCTCATCAATGCGATGGCTTTCATTCAGGGTCACGCAGAAGGTGTGACGCGAAGCCAGGCCTTGCAACAGGTTCATGTTGTAGGTCACCACTGCATGCGGCTGCTCGGCTGCATCCACATGGTAATTCCAGCACGCCCATGCGCGCTCACGCTTGGGCAACAGCGTGGTATCGGTGTGCAGCACCACATCATTCATCTGGTAGGGAATCGCAGACAGCACCTGTTGCTCCTCCCGGCTGGCATCGCTGAGCAAGGCCAGTGCCTGGTCGCTGTGACAGGCAAACACCACCTGGTCAAACAGCTGCCACTGCCCCTGCACATGCAGTTCAATCCCGGCTGCCGTGCGACGCACCGATGCCACTGGCGTAGACAGGCGGATGCGATCAGCAAATGGCGCTGTCAGAGGCTTCAGGTATTCGCGCGAGCCACCGGCGATGGTGCGCCACTGCGGGCGATTGCGGATTTGCAGCAAGCCGTGGTTACGGAAAAACTGCAGGAAGAAGCGCATCGGGAAATCCAGCATGGTGCGGGTGCTGGCCGACCAGATCGCAGCACCCATCGGCACCAGGTACTGGTTAATGAACGTCTCCGAATAGCCACGCGCCTGCAGGTAAGCCCCCAGGGTTTCATCCTCACCGACACGGCCTGCATCGAGATCCTCAACCGATTCGCGATTGAAACGCAGGATGTCACGCACCATGCGGAAAAAACGCGGGCTCACGAGATTACTGCGTTGGGCAAACAAGCCATTCAGGTTGCTGCCACAGTATTCAACACCGCTGCGATCACAATGCACACTGAAGCTCATCTGGGTGGGTCGCGATGCCACACCAATCGCATCCATCAAGCGGATAAAATTCGGATATGTCCAGTCATTGAACACAATAAACCCGGTATCGACGGCATGGGATTCGCCATCCAGCGTCACATCCACGGTGGCGGTATGGCCACCTAAACGATCGGCTGCTTCAAACACGCTGATGTCATGCTGCCGGTGCAGGAACCAGGCTACCGACAAGCCACTGATACCAGTACCGATGATGGCAATACGCTGGCGACTCATGACGTCACCTCGTGCGGGTTCGTGGCCTGAGCGCGCGCCATGCGCCGTGCAATGGCCACCTGCCAACTGAGCGGCAAGCGCGACAAGATTCCCAGCACCATCACCAATGGCCAGGGAAAAGCAATCCAGCGTTTGCCACGGCAAAAGCCCTGCACGATGCGTTGCGCCGCTTCACCGGCCGGCAATTGCCACGGCATGGCAAAATCGTTTTGCGCGGTCATCGGGGTTTCGACAAAACCGGGGGATACCGTGATCACCTCGATACCTTCGGCATGCAAATCCACCGACAGGCTGGCAAGGAAATAATCCAGTGCCGCTTTCGATGCGCCATACGCTTCAGCACGGGTGAATGGCAAACGCGTCGCCAGGCTGCTGACCGCCATGATGCAAGGCCCTTTGTGGGCTGGCGCCTTGCGCAACAGCGGCAAGGCCGCTGCCACCACATTCACGGCGCCCTGGAAATTCACGGCATGGATACGCTGCACCAGTGCAGCATCGAACACGGCCACATCCATGTATTCACACTGCCCTGCATTGATGATGACCGTATCAATGTCGCCGTACTCACGTGCAATATCCGTGGCCACCTGCTGGCAGGCATCGGCATCGGTGATATCACAGGGCAAGGCGATCATGCGTTCATGGCCATGCGCAACCATGGCGAGGGCATCGGCGCGACGGGCCGAAATAATCACTTCGGCACCGGCCTGCGATAACTGGCCAGCCAATGCTGCGCCAATACCGCTGCTCGCGCCCAGCAGCCAGACACGACGACCTGCCCATGTCCGCTTCTTCATGCTGCACCTGCCAGTCGATGCTTCACACTGCGCACCGCGGCACCCAACAAGGGCACATGCTCATACACCATGGCACCGAGATCGTAAAAATCCTCATGCCAGCAAATCCGTCCCTGCGCATCGAGTTTCAGCAAGCTGACACCTTTGAGGGCAATCGGCTCCCCACGGCGCAGCGAGGCATGGCGCATGTGCATGGTCCACTGGACAACCGCTTCCTGACCCTGGCACAGCCAATGCTCGCACTCAAAACGGCACTCCTGCACATTGCCCATCAGCTTGCGGGTATACGCCTGCAAGGCGTCCAGCCCTTCCATGCGATGTACCGGGTCAATAAACACCACGTTGTCGGCATAAATCGTTGGCATCGCCATCACGGCTGCGGCATCGAGTT
>SBFY01000151.1 GCA_006227085.1 Gammaproteobacteria bacterium | reverse complement strand
TATATACTGTGATCATGCACACGGATGTGTGAAATGGCCACAAAGCAGGATATGCCGGCAGCGAAACCGGAAAAGCCGATCGTCTTTATGGGCACTAGCCTGGAAGATATTCGTGCATTCCCGTTAGCTGCACGACAGGAAATCGGGTTCGATTTGCGTCGTGTGCAACAAGGATTATTGCCCAGGGATGGCAAGGCGATGAAAACCGTGGGTGCGGGCGCCATGGAAATCCGTGTGCAGCACCAGGGCCAGTGGCGAGTGATCTATGTAGCCAAATTCGGTGGCAAGGTGCATGTGTTGCATGCGTTTGTGAAAAAAACACGGCAAACACGGCAGGCCGATATTGATGTGGCCAAAGCGCGTTACCAGCAAGCAGCGCGTGAATGAAAAGCAATAGGCAGGAGTCCGGCGATGAAATCGACAGCAGGTTCCAGTAATGTCTTCCGGGATCTCGGGTTTGGTCCTGAAGAGGCGGCGTTATTGGCCATTCGTGCCGATTTGATGATCCGTCTGGAAAAAACCATCAAGGCACAGGGCTGGACGCAAGCCGAAGCCGCGAAGGCATTGGGCACCAGTCAGGCACGAGTGTCTGACCTGGTGCGTGGCCAGTGGCAAAAATTCAGTATTGATATGTTGCTGGCTTTTGCCAGTCGTTTGGGGATGAGGCCGAGGATTGTGTTGGGCAAAGCCGCATAACAGGGATCAATCCCCCAGCATAGCCTTCAGCCGGCTCATGTTGGCGATGCCGCGTTCACGGCGCTCTTCCGGTGAGTCGTCACCAAAGCCGCGTCGCTCCAGCAGGTCCTGCGGCAATTCATTAAGAAAGCGGCTCGGCAGGCATTGCTGGGTTTCACCAAAACTCTGCCGTTGTTTGGCGAGCGTGAAGGTCAGCGTTTCACGTGCACGGGTAATGCCGACATAGGCGAGGCGGCGCTCTTCTTCAATGGTGTTTTCTTCAATGCTGGTGCGGTGTGGCAGCAGGTTTTCTTCCATGCCGATGATGTACACATGCGGGAACTCCAGCCCTTTGGCGGAATGCAGTGTCATCAGTTGCACCTGGTTGCCGTTATTTTCTTCTTCCTGGCGATCGAGCATGTCACGCAGGATGAGCTTGCCGACGGCACTTTCAAAATCGGGGCAATCCGCTTCCTGCAAGGAGCGCTCGATGCATTGCAGCAGGAAATAGACATTCTCCATGCGTTTTTCAGCAACGCCGCCGCTGGAGCTGTTCTGTCGCAGCCACTGGTCGTAGCCCATGTCGTCGAGCATTTCGCGCAGCACGGGCAGCGGGTTTTCTTCGGTGTTGGCGCGGCGCGACAGCTGCGCGATCCAACCGGTGAATTGCTGTACCACGCGCGATTGCGCTTCGCCCAGTTGTTGCAGGAAGGAAAACTCTTCAGCAGCGGCCAGCAAGCTGGTGTGACGTTTCTGCGCGTGCTCGCCGAGTTGCTGCATGGTTTGCGCGCCAAACTTGCGACGCGGCACGTTGGCAATGCGCAGGAAGGCGGCATCGTCCGAAGGGTTAGTGAGCAGGCGCAAGTACGCCATGATGTCTTTCACTTCGGTGCGGCTGAAAAACGGCGTGCCACCGGTGACCTGGTAAGGCACGCCCAGTTCCTGCAATTTCACTTCCATCAGGCGTGACTGGTGATTGCCGCGATACAGCACGGCGAAGTCACGCCACTTCATGTTGCTTTCATTGACGCGTTGGTGGATCTCGCGCGCGACGCGCACCGCTTCCATTTCTTCGGAGCTGACTTGCATCACCCGCAACGGTTGGCCGGGGCCATGCGCGCTCCACAGTTTCTTTTCCACGGCGTGCGGGTTGTTGGCAATCAAGGTGTTGGCCGCTTGCAGGATGCGGCCAGTGGAACGGTAATTCTGTTCGAGTTTGATCACCTTCAGTGACGGGAAGTCATCCTGCAGGCGGGCGAGGTTTTCCGGCTTGGCGCCACGCCAGCCGTAAATTGACTGGTCATCATCGCCGACCACTGTCAGCGCGCCACGCGGGCCGACCAGTAAACGCACCAGTTCGTATTGGGCGTTATTGGTGTCCTGGTATTCGTCGACCAGCAAATAATGAATGCGGTTCTGCCAGGCATCACGCACTTCACGATCGTGCGTGAGCAATTCAACTGGCAGGCCGATCAGGTCATCGAAGTCGACGGCGCTATAGGCCTTCAGTGTTTCACGGTAGCGGTAATAAATGTCAGCGATGCTTTTCTCGCCGGCACTGCTGGCGTTGGCAGCGGCGGCATCGGGTGTGACGAGTTCATTCTTCCAGCGGTGGATGGTGTTTTGCACCAGTGCGATCAGGTCCTTGTCGCTGCGGCCATCGGCGTGCATGAGGTCGGCGAGGATGGCGCTGGCATCCTGGTCATCGAGGATCGAGACCTGTCGCCGCAGCCCGAGGGCGGCGTGATGCTGGCGGATGATGGTCAGCCCGAGGTGGTGGAAGGTGCCCACGGTCAGCTTGGCGGCGGTGTCGGCATCGAGCAGTTTGCCCACGCGCTCGCGCATTTCGCGCGCGGCCTTGTTGGTGAAGGTCACCGCGGTGATACGTTCGGGTGAGATGCCCTGGTGCTGCACCAGGCGGGCGATCTTGCGGGTGATCACGCCGGTCTTGCCCGAACCGGCACCGGCCAGCACCAGCAGCGGGGTGCTGGTCCAGCGGACGGCTTCCTGTTGTTGGGGGTTGAGCTGGTTCACGCGCACACCTTCTTGCGAGGGCGGCGATTGTAGCAGCCTGACGCGGGTAAGGGGGCGCTTACCGTCCGGCAGTGGGATTGCCAATAAAAAAGCCGCCCGAAGGCGGCTTTTTCATGAACGCGATGGATCAGAACGCAAACGTCACACGACCAAACAGGCTGTGTTCCCACAGGCTGCGATCGCCGCCCACGGTGTTGGCGGGTACGGCATCCGGGTTGGTGCTGCTGGCCTGGATCAGGTTTTCCACATAGTTGCCCTGATAGCCGATTTCGAACGTCGGTGCGTTCTCACCGAGTTCAAAGCCCACGGCCAGTTCCACTTCTGCGGTCCATGGGTTCAGTGTGGCATTACGGTGGCCAAAGGCGGTTGACGTGCTGGCGGCGCCGGGGGTGGTGATTTCATAGTCGTACACGGTACGGCTGCGATCGCCCCAGAGTTTGCCGGCACTCAGGTTGCCGCTCAGGTACATGTGGTCACACAGGGTCATGCGGGTGTTGATCCCGGCAAACAGGCCGTAGCCATTAAAGCGGTTGCTGTCGGTGATGAAATTGCTGACGCCGCCATCGTAGTAGTAATCAACGTACATATCCTGCTGGCTGTCCAGGTAGCGCGCACCAACAAACGGGGTGAGCTGGAACGTGCCGTCCTGGTTGAGCGGGAAATCAATGGCCACGTCAATGCGGTCAGTGCTGGTTTTGGCATCGATGCGTGATGCGTCCCAGCAGTCGGTGATCAAACCCAAGGTCGGGCCCATATCGCAGTTGCCAGAAGCGACGCTAACGGTTTTGTCGTTCTGCAGGGCAGTGCCACGGTAGCGCAGTGACAGTCCCATGGCGTCACCCAGTGGCATGCGGAAAGCGATGCCGGCCAGTGAGCCATCACCGAGATCGGCGTCATACACACCGTTGTTGCTGTTGTTGTAGGCAAACGGGATGGTTTCGCCAGAGTTGGTTTGCGTGTAACCGATATCGACTGACAAGCTGTAGCCGTTATCGTTGGCGACTTCAGTCTCTGCAGCGTGTGCGGCGAATGCGGTGGTTCCGAGGATGGCGGCAGCCATCATGTATCCGTACTTT
>SBFY01000210.1 GCA_006227085.1 Gammaproteobacteria bacterium | reverse complement strand
CCCATGCCCTCACGATCGTCGATATCCGTGATCCGCACAGCTTTGCCGACAGCCGCATCCCGGGAGCGATCCACCTGTCCGACCAGAACCTGCAGGAATTCCTCAATACGGCCGACCCGGAACAGCCGGTGCTGGTCTACTGCTATCACGGCATTTCCAGCCAGAATGCCGCGGCCTTCCTGCTGGAACGCGGGTTCGAGACCACTTACAGCCTGGATGGCGGGTTTGAGGGCTGGCGCGGCAGTCATCCGGTGGAAACCGGTACGCCCTCAGCCGGAAATCGCTGAATCCGTCATGGCTGGCGGGGCCTGCTGGCGTAACAACGCCCTGTGCCAACGCACGAACAGCATGCTGGCGGTATACAAAGGCACCAGCACAGCGAGCAGGCATTGGTCGATCCACAACACCTGTGCAGCTCCCAGGTCCCAGACAATCTTCAGGAAATAAAACAGCAACACGAAACACAGCCAGATAAAGCTGCGGAAATTGCGCCGCAACATACCCGGCAAGAACACCAGCAACGGCAGTGTGCCAATCACCCAGATCGTGACATTGGGATGCCCGTCTTCCGGATACACCCACAAGGCATCCACACCGGTTAACACCAGGAACAGGGCATACAGCACCATCACCGCCCGGAACGTGAATGTCACTCGCGACTCAAGATTCATTTCGCACCCTCTTCCCCTAACTGCCTGGCCAGTGAAGCCACACGCTCACCCAAGGCCCTTGCCAACTGCTTTTCCTCATCCGTCACGGCGCGACCATTGGTATCACCCGCCACATGCGATGCCCCATACGGAGTGCCGCCGCCCGTGGTGCTGAGCAAGGCCCGCTCACTGTAGGGAATACCGGTAATCACCATGCCATGGTGCAGCAATGGCAACATCATCGATAACAGGGTGCTTTCCTGCCCACCATGCGGGCTGGCACCCGAGGTAAACACCCCGGCGGGTTTGCCGATCAGGGCACCACTCATCCACAAACTGGATGTCCCATCCAGGAAATATTTCAGCGCCGCTGCCATATTGCCAAACCGCACGGGCGACCCCATCACCAGGCCACTGCATTCGCGTAAATCCGCTTCCGTGCAATACAAGGGGCCTTCTGCAGGAATATCCGGCACGGTGGCTTCGCAATCCGGTGATACCGGAGGCACGGTGCGCAAGCGCGCTTCCACACCCTTGCGTTCAATACCACGCACCACGTGCTGGGCCAGTTCAGCCGTTTTGCCATGCCGGCTGTAATACAACACCAGGACATAACTCACGATTTGAGTAACTCCAGCACGTTTTCCGGTGGACGACCCAGTACCGCCTTGCGTCCCTTCACCACGATCGGCCGCTCAATCAATTTCGGATGCAAGACCATGGCACCAATCAGGGTATCCTCATCCAGCGACTCATCAGCCAATTTCAGCAGCTTGTAGTCATCTTCCTTCTTGCGCAGCAAATCGCGCGCCGTCATGCCCAGTTTCCTGAGCAAGCCCTGCAACACCGCTGCATCCGGGGTGTTTTCCATATACAACACCACATCCGGCTGGATCCCTTGTGCCTCGATCAAGGCCAGGGTTTCCCGTGACTTGGAGCATTTCGGATTGTGGTAAATCGTGACCTTGCCCATACAACCTCCACGTGGCCCTGCCCGCTAACCCATCATGTATACTCGCCGGGTGATTATAGCCCACGAGGCCCACGGAATTGGCCATGCACTCCCTGACCCGCCTCCCGTTAATTGCTTTCTGCCGGCATATCGGCCAGCGGCTGATGTCGGACAATTGCCAGCGCAGCGCGGCAGCCCTGACGTACATGAGCTTGTTTGCCATTGTGCCGCTGATGACGGTCACGTTCGCACTGTTCTCCGCCATTCCGGCTTTTGACTCCGTCGGTGAAAAAATCCAGTCGCTGCTGTTCGAATACTTCGTCCCCACGGCCGGCAGTGATATCCAGGGTTACCTGCAGGAATTCTCACGCCAGGCACAGAAGCTCACCATCTGGGGCTTTGCCTTTTTGGCGGTCACTGCCTACATGATGCTGCGCAATATCGAGAAGGCCTTCAATGACATCTGGAACACGCGGGGCAACCGCAAAGGCTTGTCCGGCTTCCTGCTGTATTGGGCCATCCTCAGCCTGGGCCCCTTATTGTTAGGCATCGGCTTTGTTGCCAGCACCTACCTGCTGTCACTGGACTGGTTGCGCGGGCCAAGCGCCACGCTCGGCATTGGCACATACCTGCTGGATTACTTGCCGCTGCTGACACAAACCATGGCATTTACCCTGCTGTACTACGCGGTTCCCAACTGCCATGTTCCCTTCCGGCATGCCTTGTTGGGCGGCATCTTCACCGCCTTCACGTTTGAAACGGCCAAGATCCTCTTCACGTTCATGGTCAGCAATGCCAGTTATGAGCTGGTGTACGGTGCGTTTGCGAGCGTACCGCTGTTCCTGCTATGGATTTACCTGTCATGGCTATTGCTGCTGGCGGGTGCCGAGTTTGTGCGCGCACTATCCAGTTTCGGTGACAGCCAAAACGAGCAAGCGGATTTGCTGGTGGCCCTGGCCATGCTGGGCCTGTTCCGTGAACAACACCGGATTGGCCGCACACTGGATGAAACCCAGCTCCTTGATCGTCGCTGGAAGCCGGGCGGCAAAGCCATCACCCGCGAGCGTTGGGAATCCGTACGTAACCGCTTGATCGACATGCACGTCATTGCCGCCACCGACGATGGGTGCTTTGTGCTGGCGCACGATCTGGCAACCCTGAAACTCCATGAGCTCGCTGCTGCCTTTGGTGGCATCGACCAATCCATCGCTGACCCTGACAATAGTGACCCGGTGTGGCTGATCAACGCTGCCGCCTTGCTGAAAAACGAAACCACTCGCCGGCAACATGCATTATCGATTCCCGTAGAAAGCCTGTATCCAGGAACACACGATGTGGCGTAAACCTTTCATACTGGCCTGCTGGCTATGCCTCGGCCTACTCATGGCTTGTTCAGAGCAAGACACCACTCCCAAGGGTTCTTTCATCTTTGCCGATGGCACAGAAACCAACCTGGCTGACTACCGTGGCCGCTGGGTTGTCATCAATTATTGGGCAACATGGTGCAAACCTTGCCTGAAGGAAATCCCGCACTTCAATCGCCTGCACGATGATCGCCGCAACAGTGCGGTCGTGATTGGCGTGGATTTTGATAACGGCCAGGACGCTGTGCTGGCAGGTCGTATCCAGCAGATGGGTATCCGTTTCCCGGTGGTGACCCGCGATCCTGCGGCCGGCCTGGATCACACCCGTCCCACGGTCCTGCCAACAACCGTGATTTACAATCCCCAAGGTGAGCTGTCCACCATCCTGCTGGGCGACCAGACATGGGAAAGCCTGGAAGCGGCCCTGGACGGGACTGGCAAGTGACCACATCGATTCGCAGTATTCACGGTTTCGCCAATGGCATCGTGCAAGGCGTCTGTTATCGCCAGTTCACCCAGGACACTGCCAACGCATTACATGTATCAGGATGGGTGCGTAACCTGCCCGATGGCCGGGTCGAGTTCACCGCATGCGGGGAACCCGATGCCATCGCCCAACTCATCACCCACTTGCACGATGGTCCGCCACGCGCGCACATCAGCCAGCTGGACGTCAGCGACATCCCCGCAGGCTCATACGAAGGCTTTCGTATCCTGCGTTAAAGCCCGGCAGGACGCACGCAATCCAGCTTGCCGGAATATTTGCTTGCCAACTGGCCCTTGAGATCACCACAAACGTGATCGGATTCATCCTGGGTAAGCCCCCACAAGATGACAATACCGCTGCGCTCAAAACGGTTACCGCGCTCAGCACGCAAGAACGTTGTCGGCAAGGTGGCGCCGTCCAAGGCAGCTGCGTACGTATCCTTGATAGACAATTTGCAGGCATAACTGACGGACTTGCATTGCTTGCAATCCTGCAGGGTTTTTTCCCATGAACGCCGTGCACGGGTATCACAATCCTCATGGTCAGGTGTTTTCGCAAACAAGACCATGTGCACGATGCGACTCCCCGCCACAAAATCAATGCGCTTTTCCAGGTACACCGGCTGTTCAATGGTTTCGGGATTGCCCTTGAACACAACCCAACCCCCCAGTAACACAGCCACAACCATCAACACTGTTTTCATGCCAACATCCCTTCAGGCCGTGCCATCATGGCCAAGGCCACGCCATGATAGCCAAAGCAGCACTCATCGCTGCGACCAATACCGCTTGGCCAATTCAAGCATCACATCGAGCCAACTCAGCAAGGCGCTGAAAAACGCCAGACCGGAAATAGCCGCAATCAAATACAAACCCACCAGCCCTTCCGCACCCCTTGCCGTGGAAATGGCATGGGCAGTGAAACCAAACACCAAGCCGGTCAGGACAATAAATCCCAGCGTGTACCAATGCACGGCTTTGACAAAACCGGTGTCCTTGTCCTTGAGATTAGCCAAGGCCTGTGCCTTGCGTTCAAATTCTTCATCCAGTTTCATGATTCATCCTGTGATCGCATGCCATCGCTGCCGGTAAGCTGGCAACGACAACCATAATAACAGCGCAGCCAGTGGTGCCATGATGGCACCAAGGATCGCCAGCGAATAGCGCAACGCCGCCTGCTCAGCAAACACGAAATCGGTCAGCGCGGCTACCATGGCAGGACCGAGAGCCAACCCGGCCAGGTTTGTCACAAACAACAGCACGGCTGACACCTGTGCGCGCATATCGTTCGGCGTGACCGACTGGAATGCCGCAATCGACACCCCGAAATAGGCACTCAGCAAAAACACCAGTGGCGCAAACAGGCACAAACTGGCCACGGCATTCGGCATCAAAGGCGCAGCGACCGCCGGCAGGATGGCCAGCAGCGCCACATGCACCACCATCCGCAGGCTGGCATCCTCATGACGCCGTTGCAGCCAATTGGCATACCATCCTCCCGACAAGGTCCCGGCAGAGCCGGCCAACACATAAATGGCACCAAAGACGGAAGCTGCTTCCTGCAACGGCATGCCATAACTGCGCTGCAGGAATGCGACCAACCAGGTCAACACACCATAACCGAGTATCGACAGCATCGAGATACCGGCAAATCCCGGCAGGTACAAACGCCAATGTTCGCGGGCAAAGGCCCACGCCTGCGACAAGGGCACTACCTCATTCCTTGATAACACCTGTCCGGTTCGCGCCGGCTCATGGATCATGGCCAGCAGCACACCCAGCACCACACCCGGCAGACCCAGTAATAAAAACGTCACCTGCCATGCGGCTACGTGCCCAACCAGTGGCAATACCAATGCTTCACGCGCACTGAAAAAACCGTACACCTGGCCACCAATGGTATAGGCCAACCCCCCACCGATCGTGATCCCCAAGGTGTAGACCGCCATCGCCATCGGCAATTGCTTGCGGGGATACATATCGCTTAACAAGGAATGCGAGGCCGGCGACAAGGCGGCCTCACCCAACCCCACACCCATGCGCGCCAGGAACAATGTCGGGAATTGTTTCGCCACCCCGCACAAGGAGGTCATGATGCTCCAGAAGATCACCCCGATGCTGATCACTTTCACACGACTGCCCCGATCCGCCCAACGCGCAATCGGCAAGCCCAGCAAGGTATAAAACACCGCAAAGGCAAAACCATGCAGCAAGGCAAACTGGGAGTCCGTGATCTGCAAATCCTGCTGGATAGGGGTTACCAACACCGCCATGATGTTGCGATCAATGAATGACAGGATGTAGGCCAGCAGCAACAAGGCCAGCACCATATGCCGGTACAGCGGCGTGAACGCCGTCTCACCCGATGGGCTTGCAGGGTCAGTCATGGCACCGTAATCTTTTGCTTATTATCGGGATGGATTTTAGCAGCAGGAGACTCGCCATGGCCAAGCCCCATGTGTTTACCGTTGCCATCAAGGGTGATGTCCACCAGACACTGGAAACCGTTCGCGCACTCATTTGCGAAAACGGTGGCCGCTTCGACGGCGACCACGAAGCCGGCAAGCTCGTGGGCGTGACTCCCGTGGGTTCGATCAAGGGGCATTACATCATCAAAGGCAAGAACTGCCAGGTCACCATCACCGACAAACCGATGCTGGCACCCATGAAGCGCATCGAAGAGGCCGTTCGCGACTACTTTGATACCGTGTGAGTGATGCGCGGTAAAAACCGCCCGGTGCGCTGGCAATATGCCTGCCACTGCTCACCAAACCGTGCCGCCAGCATGGCCTCCTCCGCACCCACTCGCACCCACATTGCCAAGGCAAAGGCCAGGATGCCGGCCACACCCGCCAACACATTGCCTGTTGCCAGCCAGAACCCGAACCACGCCAGCTGGTAAGCCAGGTACATCGGGTGCCTGACCCACCGGTAAGGTCCCTCTGTCACCAACCGGTGATCGTCACGGAGATGCAAGCTGGTACTGAAGTGCTTGCCCAACGCCCAGCTGACCCAGGCAAACAAGGCAGCGCCAGCCAAGGACAACAACAAGCCTGCCGCATGTACCCATACGCCGTGCGGCCACACCCAGGGTGAAAAAACCGCTGGCCACAGCAGGCCGGCCGAAAATGCCAGCAAGCTGCCCAACACCAACACGCGGATGGACCAGAACAACGCTGCGGTTTCATGCGCAGTCCTGAAAAAACTTTTCTGCAAGCCACTGCGCCATGCCGCCCACACCCAGGCGATGCCGAAAACCGTCAGTGCCAACCAGCCCATCACCACCCGAGCACTTGCTTGATGAATGGCACCGTCAATTTCCGTTGCTGGGCAAGGGCCTCCTGATCCAGGCGATCCAACACAGCCAGCACAGCCGGCGTGGAACGTGGCGCACGCGCAATCACAAACCGCGCGACGTCTTCGTCCAGTTCCAGACCGCGCGCCAATGCCCGCTGCTGCAACCAGGCTTGTCGCGCGTCATCGGGCAATACGTCAAGGCGAAACACCGCGGCCTGTGCCAGCCGCGATTGCAGGTCCGGCAATTGCACCAGCAATTGCTGTGGCGGCTGGTCGCTGGCCAGCAACACAAACCGGCCGGCATCACGCAAGCGGTTCATGAAATGAAACAGCGCTTCTTCCCAATCGGCCTTGCCCAGCACTGATTGCACATCATCCAGGCAGACCAGGTCCAGGCCTTCGAGCCCCGCCAGTACGTCTGGCGATTCATGCACAAATTCCTGTAACGGCAAATACATGGCGGTTTTCTGCTGTGCACTGGCGGCATGACACATCGCTTGCAGCAAATGCGAACACCCACAACCGCTGGCGCCGTGCAAAAAAATCACACGGGGCCCTTGCGCCAACAAGGTCGATTGCAAGGATTGCAACACCAGCCGATTGGTGTCCGTGCCGGGATAAAAATTGGCGAGCGTAGCGTCATCACGCAGGGTGAGTGACAAGCCCAATTGCGGATGCGCTGTTTTCACTGCGCACGCCACTCCAGTTCGATATCCGGCACCGATGCTTGTTCGGCCGTATTATTCATTGCCGAGCCGATGCTCACGGTCGGGGCATCCATCAGGCGTACTTGCTGGTGCAAACGCAACTCGTCTTCCAACGCCTGGCGATCAGCCCGCAAGGTCACCAGGTAGCGCACTTCATCATCCTGTACGACCGCAGGAAACACCGATGCCACCGATGCCAGCGATTCCAGCAAACGCCGTGAGGCCATGTGATCCGCGAAACTGCGAACACCATGCACCGTCACACCAACGCCACTTTCCAGCACGCCCTGCGAAACAATCGCATACCGTTGCGATAACGCACTCGCCACCAGCGCCATCAGCGTCTGGGCCGCGATTTCCGGTGTATCGGCCTGCACTTCCACCAATTGCGGGAACCCTTCGCCCAACAACAGCCAATTGCCCAGCCAGCGGCCATCACTGCCCTGCGCAAAACGCCCGGCCACTATCCAGGCATTGCCGTAACGCTCCGATCCCTTGCGGATCGCGGCTTCATCCAATTGCCAGATCTGTTCCGCTTCCAGGTTGATGCGGTCATCCAGGTCATTCATTGGCCACTGCAGCGGCACACCGCGATCGCGCGCGGCCGCCACCATCGCTGCCTGCCATGCGGGATCCTGCTCAGCCGTCATGCGGCGGATATTGCTGCCGTAGTCCGTGACGCTGTCTTGCAGCACCCACCACACCAGCACCGGCGGGCGATTGACCGGCCACACCGGCAAACCGGCTTGCCGCACTAATTGATTCATGGCGGCCGGGGCAAATTCCAGCTTCAACAGGAAGGGCAACACCACTGCCTCTGGCGCTCCTGCCCCAGCAGGCGCTGCTTTCTCGTAACTGAACTGCACCACGAAACGATCGGCCTGCGCCAGCCACGAATTGACGGATGGGTAGGCCGACCAATCCGGCTGGCCCGACAGCCGCATCAGCACTTTCGACAAGCCTTCACGGGATGCGGCTTTCAGGGTTGCACTGGACTGGTCCGCCACCGGGATCGTCACGCTGTACAGCCCCGGCGGCACTTCGGCCCATGCCGGCATCACCCACCCTGCCAGTGCGCAAAGCAGCACGACCATGCGTTTTGTGATTCCCGTGCTCATCGGTCCATTTGACTCCCCAAAACCTGCAACCGATTATACAGGCTCACTCCTGACATTCCCGGAATCATCATGCGCAACACCCTGATCGCCCTGTTTGCCCTGGCCTGTGTTGCCATCACCGGCTGCAGCCAGCTTTTTTACCAGTACGAAGACCCCAAGGTGGACCTGGTCGGGCTGGAACTGCTGCCCTCGCAAAGCATCAACCCCGGCTTCCGCCTGACCCTGCAACTGACCAATCCCAACGATCGCCCCTTGCCGATCAGCGGCCTGTATTACGAAGTCTCGATCGAAGGCCATGACATCGCCGCCGGCAGCTTCAACGAACCGCTGGACCTGCCCGCCTATGGCCGCCAGACCATCACCAGCGATGTCCGCACCAGCCTGCTCGGCAGCATCAACCTGATCAGCGACCTGGCCCACAAACCCCGCAACCAGATCAACTATGCCCTGTCCGCCAAGATTTCGGTGGGCGGCTGGTCACTGCCGATCCGCATCCAGCGCAGCGGCACCGTCCAGTTTGGTCGCTGATTCCCTGCGATAAAGCTCCCCAATGCATGACGGCCCGAGTGCATGACGGCACGGGGGGTGGCTGGTAGAATGGGCGCCTTTCGCAACCAGCCCGGAAAGCACCCATGAGCGGCAAGAAACCCCAATCCCCCCTCACCTACAAAGCCGCTGGCGTGGATATCGATGCCGGTGACGCGCTGGTGGAACGCATCAAGCCGATGGCCAAGCGCACCACCCGCAAGGAAGTGATGGGCGGCCTCGGCGGTTTTGGCTCGCTGTGTGAAATCCCGGCCGGCTATAAAGAGCCGGTACTGGTCTCCGGCACCGATGGCGTGGGCACCAAATTGCGTCTCGCCATGCAGCTCGGCATCCATAACACCATCGGCATCGACCTGGTCGCCATGTGCGTGAACGACATCGTCGTCACCGGCGCCGAACCGCTGTTCTTCCTCGATTACTACGCCACCGGCAAACTCGATGTCGACACCGCCGCCGATGTGGTCAGTGGCATTGCCGAAGGTTGCGTGCAAGCCGGCTGTGCATTGGTCGGCGGTGAAACCGCTGAAATGCCCGGCATGTACGAAGGCGAAGACTATGACCTGGCCGGCTTCTGCGTTGGCGTGGCGGAAAAAAGCCGCCTCATCGATGGCAGCCGTGTCGCCGCTGGCGATGTGCTGCTCGGCCTGGCTTCCTCCGGTCCGCACTCCAACGGTTATTCGCTGGTGCGCAAGATCCTCGAAGTGAGCGGTGCCTCCACCGATGAGCCGATGGCCGGTACGACTTTAGGTAAAGCCTTGCTGGCACCCACGCGCATTTACGTCAAATCCCTGCTCAAGCTGATCGCTGAAGTGGACGTGCATGCACTGGCCCACATCACCGGCGGTGGCCTGCCGGAAAACCTGCCGCGCGTGCTGGCCCAGAACACCGTCGCCGTGATCGACAAGCACAGCTGGGAACGCCCGGAAGTGTTCCGCTGGCTGCAGGAAGCCGGTGAAGTGCCGGAAGACGATTTGCTGCGCACCTTCAACTGCGGCATCGGCATGGTCGTTTGCGTACCGGCCAAACAGGCCGATCAAGCCCGCGAACTGCTCACCGCCTGCGGCGAAACCTGTTACACCATCGGCCGCATCGAAGCCGCCAGCGGCGCACCCGTCGTCCGCTTCACGAGCGCCTGATGCATGGCCGGCACCCGGCTGGTCATCCTGCTGTCCGGTAGCGGCAGCAACCTGCAAGCGTTTATCGATGCCCGCGAACG
>SBFY01000087.1 GCA_006227085.1 Gammaproteobacteria bacterium | reverse complement strand
GTCCTGGATGTGGCGCACAATCCTGATGCGGCCACCTGGCTGGCCCGGCGCCTGCAATCCGAACCCTGCCAGGGGCGCACCTTGGCGGTCTTTGCAGCGCTGGCGGACAAGGATGTCGCGGGCATCGTGTCGTCGCTGGCTGGCTGTGTGGATGCCTGGTTTGTGGCGGAATTACCGGGTGTGGCCAGGGCCATGCCAGCCAGTGGGCTGGCCGATGCCATTGCCGCGACTGGCTCGCGCATGATCAGTGTCAGCAAGAATGTACGGCAGGCCTTGGCGCGTGCCCGCAGTGTGGCGGGCCCTGATGACCGGATCCTGGTGTTTGGCTCGTTTTATACCGTCGGGCAGGTGTTGGCCTTGCTGCAGCGATGCTAAAATGAGCGCTTAAAAAAGAGGGTTCCCCGTGCCTGCTACCCTGAAACAGCGTTTGACCGGTGCCGCCGTGCTGCTTGTTGGGGCAGCCATCCTCTGGCCAGTGGTGTTCGATGACCCGTACTCACGGCAAGTGAATACGCAGAGCGAGATTCCGCCGGAGCCGCCGTTCGAGCGGTTTGCCGTTGAAGAGGCAACTCCCATCCATGACAACCTGCCGCTGGAGACTGGTGAGCATGCCCCGGTTGTGGATAGCCCGCTTGATGGCATTGCGCCATTGGAGTTGGCTGAACCCGGTGCCGTGCCGGAATCTGTTCCCGCAACGGAGCCGCCCAAACCTGTCGCCGCCAAGCCAGCTACCGTCAAACCGGCTGCGACCAAACCGGCTGCGACCAAACCGGTAGCGGTCGCGAAACCCGTGGTGCAGGAAAAACCATCCACTGGCATGGGTACGGATGCCAAAGGCTTGCCGGAACGCTGGTCGGTGCAAATGGCCAGTTTCCGTGATGAAGGCTCAGCCTTGGCCATGAAAAACAAGCTGGTCGCCAAGGGTTATCCCGCGTATGTGAAGCCGGTACAGGCCTCCAGCGGCCGTTTTGTCCGCGTCTACGTTGGCCCCAAGCTGGATCGTGCGGCAGCGGAAACCTTGCAGAAAAAACTCAATGCCGAATTCAAGGTGAAATCCATCGTGGTCAGGTTTGATCCATGATGGGGTTACAGGAGCTGGCAGGGTGAATGTAGCGGATTGGGTCATTGTGGCGATCGTGATGATTTCCACGCTGATCAGCATCAAGCGCGGTTTTGCCCGTGAAGCCTTGTCACTGGTGTCCTGGGTCGCCGCATTGATTGTGGCCATGATTTTTTTCGAGCGCTTGGCAGCGCTGCTGCAGCCCCATGTTGAAATGCCGGGCTTGCGTCTGATCATTGCGTTTTCAGTACTGTTCATTGGCACGCTGATCATTGGTGCCGGTGTCAATTTCCTGATTGGTGAACTGGTTGACCTGACGGGCCTGACCGGTACCGACAGGGCCTTGGGAACCGTTTTTGGCATGGTGCGCGGTGCTATACTGGTGCTGACGTTGCTGATCATGATGCAGCCCGTGTTGCGCACCGATGAATACCGTTGGTGGCGTCAATCAGCGCTGATTCCCCATTTCCTCATGATGGAAGAGTGGGCGAGGGATACGGCTGATGAGCTGGCGACAGTGTTTCGACGGGTGACGGGTCAATCCTGACAGGGGACAGGTGCATGTGCGGTATTGTGGGTATCGTTGGTCGCAGTGATGTCAACCAGGCCTTGTATGAGGCCCTGGCGATGCTGCAACACCGTGGTCAGGACGCTGCCGGTATCGTGACCTGCGATCACGGCCGTTTTAACCAGCGCAAGGCCAATGGCCTGGTGCGTGATGTATTCCATTTTCGCCACATGAAACAGCTGATAGGCACCATGGGGATTGGCCATGTGCGCTATCCGACGGCGGGCAGTTCCAGTCCGGCGCTGGCACAGCCGTTTTATGTGAACTCACCTTACGGGATTTGCCTGGCCCATAACGGCAACCTGACCAACAGTGAACAATTGACGGAGGCCTTGTTCCGTGCGGATTTGCGGCATGTGAACACGGATTCTGATTCCGAGGTACTGCTCAATGTGTTTGCCCATGAATTGCAACAGCAGGGCAAGCTGGTACCGACTTCGGACGATGTGTTTAATGCGGTGGCTGGCGTGCACCAGCGTTGCCGGGGTGCCTATGCCGTGGTAGCCATGATCGCTAATGGTGGTGTTGTCGGATTCCGTGACCCGTTCGGGATTCGCCCGCTGGTGTTTGGCAAGCGCGAAACGGACCAGGGTCCTGAATACATGATGGCGTCGGAAAGCGTGGCGCTGGATGTGTTGGGCTACAAAGTGATTCGTGATGTGGCGCCGGGTGAAGCCGTCTATATCGATTGCCATGGTAATGTGCACACCCGCCAGTGTGCTGAACGCGCCGTGTTGAAGCCCTGTATTTTTGAGCATGTGTATTTTGCCCGGCCGGATTCCATCATGGATGGCGTGTCGATTTACAAGGCACGCTTGCGTATGGGCGAAAAGCTGGCAGCGAAAATCAAGCGCCTGCGCCCGGATCATGACATTGATGTGGTTATCCCGATCCCGGATACCAGTCGTGTGTCCGCCCAGATCATTGCCTATGACCTGGATGTGAAGTTCCGTGAAGGTTTGATGAAGAATCGCTATGTCGGCCGTACCTTCATCATGCCCGGGCAGAATATGCGCAAGAAATCCGTGCGCCAGAAATTGAATGCCATTCCACTCGAATTCAAGGACAAGAATGTCCTGCTGGTCGATGATTCGATTGTGCGCGGTACGACATGCAAGCAAATTATTGAAATGGCACGCGAAGCGGGTGCCAGGAAAGTGTATTTTGCATCAGCCTCGCCAGCGGTGCGTTACCCGAATGTCTACGGCATTGATATGCCGGCAGCCGATGAGTTGATCGCCCATGGTCGTACCGAGGAAGAGGTTTGCCGCTTGATTGGTGCCGATTGGCTGGTCTACCAGGATCTCGAAGACCTGGTCGCAGCGTCCAAGGAAGGCAATCCGGACATCCGTGGCTTTGATTGTTCCGTCTTCACGGGTGAATACATCACCGGTGATGTCGATGGCCAATACCTCGAGAAGATTGCCTCCCAGCGCAGTGATGACAAGAAGTCGGCGCGCGATCGACAGGAAGGCGTGGACGAGATTGTCGGGCTGCATAACGATATTTCCTGAGGAGGGTTGCCGTGAGCCGGGAAGACGAACAGCGTCAGGCGCTCAAGACTGCTGGTCTCGATACCTTGGCCGTGCGTGCCGGCCAGGTGCGCAGTGCCGAAGGTGAACATGCCGAAGCGATGTTCCTGACCTCCAGTTATGTGTTCGATTCTGCTGCCGATGCAGCGGCGCGTTTCAAGGGCGATGTGCCCGGCAATGTGTACAGTCGCTACACCAACCCGACCGTGCGGATGTTTGAGGAACGCCTCGCAGCGATGGAAGGTGGTGAGCAAGCCGTGGCCACTTCCTCCGGTATGGCAGCGATCCTGAGTATCTGCATGGCTTTCCTGAAGGCAGGCGATCATATCGTTTGTTCCCGCAGCGTGTTTGGTTCAACGACGGTGCTGTTGAATAAATACCTGGCACGTTTCGGTGTGACAACCACCTATGTCGACCTGAAAGACCTGGCAGGCTGGAAAGCGGCCATCACGCCAGCGACCAAACTCTTCTTCATGGAAACGCCATCAAACCCGATGAGTGAAATCGGTGATATTGCGGGCTTGGCAACACTGGCGAAACAACACAATATCCTGCTGGCAGTCGACAACTGTTTCTGTACTTGTGCCTTGCAAAAGCCCTTGGCATTGGGTGCTGACCTGGTGATTTATTCCGCCACCAAATACATTGATGGGCAGGGGCGTTGCCTGGGTGGGGCCGTGGTCGGCAATAAGGCGCTGACAGAAGAGGTGGTTGGCTTCCTGCGTTCAGCCGGGCCAACCATGAGTCCCTTTAATGCCTGGGTGTTCCTGAAGGGTCTTGAAACCTTGCGCCTGCGCATGGAAGCCCACAGTGCCAACGCCATGCGCTTGGCAGAGTGGTTGCAGCAGCAGCCGGCGGTTGAACGTGTGCATTATGCGGGCCTGCCTTCGCATCCACAGCATGCCTTGGCGAAGCAGCAACAAAGCGCGTTTGGTGGTGTATTGGCATTTGAAGTCAAGGGCGGCCGTGAACAAGCCTGGCACGTCATTGATAGCACACGCCTGATGTCATTGACTGCCAACCTTGGCGATGCCAAGACAACGATCGTGCATCCCGCTACCACCACGCATGGTCGCTTGAGTGATGAAGAACGCGCCGCCGCCGGGATTGGGCAGAACCTGATCCGTATCGCCGTGGGCCTGGAGTCAGTGGAAGATCTCGAGGCTGATTTGCAACGTGGTTTGGGTGCGCTCTCATGAGCGCGTCTTCCCCGGCATCTGCGGAGCAGCAGCGCAAGCAACTGCAGCAGGCGCTTACGCAACTGGAATCCATTATCCTGGGCAAGCCGAGACAGTTGCGACTGGCATTGGCCTGCTTGCTGGCGCGCGGTCATTTGCTGATTGAGGATTTGCCGGGGATGGGCAAGACCACCTTGGCACATGCCTTGGCCAAAGTGCTTGGCCTGTCCTGGCAGCGTGTGCAATTTACCAGCGATATGTTGCCGGCCGATGTGTTGGGTGTGTCGGTATTTGATCCGTCGAAACAGGTGTTTCATTTTCACGCTGGCCCGGTCTTTACCCAATTGCTGCTGGCTGATGAAATCAATCGCGCCAGCCCCAAGACACAAAGTGCCTTGCTGGAGGCCATGGCTGAACGGCAAGTGACGGCAGAAGGGGAAACGCGTCCCTTGCCGGATCCGTTTTTTGTGATTGCGACCCAAAACCCGGTGACCCAGTACGGCACGTTTCCTTTGCCTGAATCGCAGCTGGATCGCTTCCTGATGCGCGTTGCAATCGGTTATCCCGATCCGGCGGATGAACGCATCATGCTGGAAGGCAAGAACCCGCGTGACCGTTTAACGGGGGTGAAACCGGTGTGTTCTGGCGAGGACGTGTTGGCGATGCAGGCAGCTGTTGATCATGTGCATGCCAGCAACAGTTTGCTCGATTATGTGCAGCGCCTGATTGCCCATACCCGTAATACACCGGCGTATGCACTGGGGTTGTCGCCTCGTGGCGCTTTGGCCCTGTTGGCGGCTGCAAGAGCCTGGGCCTGGGTGGATGGGCGCCAGCATGTGGTGCCTGAGGACGTGCAGGCCGTGTTTGCTTGCGTGGTGACGCATCGTATCCAGCCGACACTGGAGTCCGGTATGAATGCGCCTGCGCTGGTTCGCCGGACGCTGGATGAAGTCCCCGTGGTGGCCTGAACGTTTCGCCGTGCCAGCGGCGTTACGTGAACAAATCCGGCAGGGCTGGATGCGTTGGCTGGTGAGGCGCATACCGCGTGCCCAGCAAGTACGCCTGACCCAGAAGAATATCTTTATTTTCCCCAGCATGGCGGGTTGGGTATTCCTGCTGTTCTTGGCCGTGATGTTGCTGACGGCGATCAATTACCGCAACAACATGGTATTCCTGCTCACCTTCATGATGGCCGGTATGTTTGTGATGGCAATCCATCACACGTTCTTCCATTTATCCGGCCTGGTGTTGGTGGCAGGGCAGGCCAAGCCGGTTTTTGCCGGCCAGATGGCAGCCTTTGAACTGGTGCTGGAGCGCAGCTCGGCGCGTACCTATCCCTTGCTGGAGCTGGCCTTTGATGGTGGTGAGCCACAGCTGGCCAGTGTTTTTTCCCCGGTGACGCGCCTGCGTCTGCATGTGCTGATGCCGCAACGGGGTTATCAGTCGCCCCCACGTATCCGCGTGGAAAACCGTTACCCGCTGGGCTTGTTGCGTGCATGGACGTGGGTCGACCTGGATATGCATGTCGTGGTGTATCCGCGCCCGCTGACGGCACCGTCGCCGCAATCGGATGGTGGCCAGCAGCGGGAAGGCAAGGCACGAGAGCAGGCAGGGATGGATGATTTCCATCAATTGCGGGATTACCAGGCCGGCGATTCCCTGCGCCATGTGGCATGGAAGAATTATGCCAAGGGCCAGCCCCTGCAAACGCGCCAGTACCACAGCATCCAGGATGAGCAGTTATGGCTGGATTGGCAGCAGTTTGCTGGTATGGCGGATGAGTCGCGCCTCTCGCGCCTGTGTTTCCAGGTGCTGGAAGCGCACCGGCAAGGCTTGCGTTACGGCATGCGATTGCCGGGGGAAGCATTGCCGCCGGCATCCGGTGATGCCCAGCGTGAGCAGGCTTTGCGCATGCTGGCCTTGTACGGCCAGGACGCGGGTGGGGCTTCTTCATGAACACGGTCCCCCGTCATTCACTGGCCTGGTTTTTTATCGCGCAAGCTGCCGTGCTGGCGCCACACATCCCGAGATTGCCATGGTGGTTAATGGGCGTGTGGCTGGTGTGTGCCGTTTGGCGCATACAGGTGTTTCGCGGGCATTGGTCATGGCCGGGCAAATTGGCAAAGTCATTGATCGTGTTTGCCGTATTGATCGGCATCCTTGCCTGGTATCGCAACCCCACCGCACTGGAATCGGCTGCAGGCACCATCATTGCGCTGTTTTTCCTGAAAATGCTGGAGTGTTACCAGCGTCGTGATGTGTATTTGCTGGTTTTTGTTGCGTTCTTTGTGGCGGCCATCGCCTTCCTGTTTGACCAGGGCTTATTAACATCGCTATGGGTGTTTTTCTCAGTGTGCCTGGTATGGGTATCGCTGGTTTCATTGCATGAGCCGCAGGGCTCTTCGATGGTGACGACGCTGTCAGCCGTACGGCCAGTGATGGGCATGTTGTTACAGGCACTGCCGATCATGCTGGTATTGTTCCTGGTGTTCCCGCGCCTGGCGCCGATGTGGACGGTGCCGGTGCCTGGTGGCGGTCAGGCCAGGACGGGCATGAGTGACAGCATGTCACCGGGCGAAGTGAGCCAGTTGGCACGATCATCCGAGTTGGCATTTCGTGTGGCGTTTGAAGGGCAGGCACCGGATGCCGGCCAGTTGTATTGGCGAGGCCTGGTCTTGAATCATTTTGATGGGCGCACCTGGAGTCCCGGTTATGTGGGGCAGTTCCAGTGGGATGCGAAACAGGTGATTGATGCCAACCACCCGTATCGCTACGAAGTGCTGATGGAGCCAACCGGTGCGCAATGGTTGTTTGGCTTGGGCATGTCGCAATCGTCCACTGACGGTGTCTTTGCCATGAGTAATGGCACCCTGGTGAGTCGTCGCGCGGTGACATCCCGATTGCGTTACCAGGTGGGTTCAAGTCTTGTGCCGCATACGGAAACACTCTCACCGCTGGAACGGTTGGAAGCCTTGCGATTACCTGAAGCGGTGAACCCGCAAACGCGTGAGTGGGCGGCAGGTTTACGGGACAGCCATGCCGATGAGTCGCAACGGATTGCTGCCATCTTGCGTTATTTCCGTGAGCAGCCTTTTTATTACAGCCTTGAGGCGCCGTTATTGGGTCGGCATAGCGTCGATGAATTCCTGTTCCAGACCCGCAAGGGATTTTGTGAACACTATGCAGGCAGCATGGCGTTCGCTTTACGGGCAGCGGGTATCCCGGCACGTGTGCTTGTGGGATACCAGGGTGCGGAAAGTAATGGCGAATACTGGTTGGTGCACCAGCATGATGCCCATGCCTGGGTGGAGGCCTGGGTTGGCGGTAGCTGGCAACGGATTGACCCGACCAGTGCCGTGGCACCGGAACGAGTGGAGCGGGGGATGCGGAGCTGGTTGAACCAGTCCGGTGAAACCGGTTTTGGCGCAGCGGAATGGATGCACCGTTATGCCATGTTAGCCCAGGTGCGCTTGCTGTTTGACCGCCTGGATTACCAATGGCAGCGTTGGGTGATGGGGTACGACGCTGAACGGCAGGCAGCTACCTTGATCAATTTGCTGGGAGAAATTAACCCGGCACGCCTGACGGTATTGATGCTGGCCGTGTTTGGGCTGGCGATCGGTGGTGTGCTGCTCAGTGTCTGGAGCCGGGAGTGGTTACGGAAACGCGATCCGCTGGCTGATGCCTATTTGCGTTTCTGCACAGCCCTGGCGAGGGAAGGATTGCCACGCAGTGCAGGCGAAGCGCCCGGGGATTATGCGGCACGGGTCAGCGAGGCGCGTCCGGATTTGGCTGCACAAGTGCAATCGATCCATCGCCTTTACGAAAGTATGGCTTATAAGGCGCTTCCAGATGAGCAATACCAGCAGGGCGTTCGCCTGTTGCGCACGCAGGTGCGACGTTTTGTGCGAGAATCGCTGTTCTCGCGTTCCCATAACCATAAACCGCAAAGAGGGGCACCATGACGCAATCCCGTAGTGTGTTGGTTTCAGGAGCATCGACAGGGATTGGTCGTGCCACAGCGTTATATCTGGCAAGGCAAGAAGGTTTCCAGGTATTTGCCGGCGTGCGGACAGCACGTGATGCCGAATTGTTCAAGCAGGAAAATGTGTCGAACCTGACACCCGTCATGCTGGATGTGACGGACGAGCAATCTATCAGGCGCATCGCACAACGCATCAATAAACTAACCGATGGAAAGGGTTTGTATGCGTTGGTCAATAATGCCGGTGTGTCGCTGTCATCCCCTCAGGAACTGGTCACGATGCAGCATATCCGTGCCCAGTTCGATGTGAACGTGTTTGGCTTGATGCAATTGACCGCAGCCTGCCTGCCCATGATTCGTGCCAATCAAGGCCGCATTGTGAATGTCAGCTCTGGTGCAGGTCGCATGGCAACGCCGTTGATGGGTACATACAGTGCCAGCAAGTTTGCGGTGGAAGGGTTGTCTGACGCGTTGCGTGTGGAATTGCGGCCGTGGAAAATCCCGGTGGTGGTGATTGAGCCAGGGTTTGTGCAATCCGATATCCATGGCAAGAATGATGCCGACATGGAAGGTTTGTTGGCCAACATGCCCAAGGATGCGCCCGCCGAATATCGCTCGATGCTGGAAGCGTTCCTCGGCATGAATCGTAAGTTGATCCCCAAGGCCACAGCTGCGGAAGTGGTTGCACAAACGATTGGCATGGCCCTGACCATCGATTGCCCAGCCACGCGTTATGCCGTTGGGGCGGATGCGAAATTGATGAAGTTGCTGTATCGCATATTGCCTGATCGCATCAAGGACCTGATGTTCGCAAAAGCGATCGGGTTGTAATGCCGTTGCAGGATTTTGAAATATCCCCGCAGGCGGCAGCTGCCGAAGCTCATGTATCGGCCCGCGAGCTGTCAGTCCTGGTGGACCAGTATGGCCCGGTGACGGATGTGCCGGTCATACGCCGTTGGTGGATTCCATCGGCAGCTACCTGGTGTTACCACACAGCGATTGCTGTCTCGACTGCCCCGGAATCGCTGCGGATTGCAACCGGCGTCTTTGTTGATGCAGCCCGCTTGCCCAGCCAGCCGTGGTATCCGCAATTCCGTTACGGTTTGACCGCACCGTTACCGGACGATGTGGAACTGTCCGGCTCGCATAGCCTCTCCATCGGGGTCTTTGATGTGGGCTTGCCAAAGCCACGGGCGTACCGTCAATTGGTGTCCCATCACGTGTTGCCAGCTAACCGGCAAGCGATCGTGATGCGCTCGGTGGCATCGCCGGCCTTGGCGTGGCCGGCAGGGGTCGTGCCGGCCTATGCCTTGTCACCCAGCGGGGATGTGCTGGAATATGTGGACGGGCGCCTGGTTTGGCATCATATTTGTACGACCCCGGGTGCTTCGGTATTGCCCATGCCGATGGATCGCTGGTTGATCAATGCCTTGCGGCTGCTGCGCCTTGATGGCGCAGAACGAAATACCTACCGTGAAGAATTAACGGCATGGGCCGACTGGGTGCAACAGGGCTTTGCCGGTCTTGCCGATTTATCAGCTCACTTGCGATAAGGAGTCATATCATGCGTTATGTGTTCATGTCCTTGATGTTGGTGATGTTGTCTGCCTGCGGCACTGTGGCCGAAGAACCAGATGTTGCGATGCAAGGCCTGCTGGATGCAGCCAAGCAGCAATCATCCGCCTCTGGCGATTGTTTCTACATCCATACGGTGGATTCGTATCGGGTGGTGGATGCGCAGCATTTGCTGGTGTATGCGCCGTCGCGCAGCAAGCCATGGTTGCTTGAACTGTCCAATGCCTGCCCCTTGCTTCGGGATGGTGATGCGCTGCTGTTGGAAGGTAGCAGTGGTCGCATCTGTGGTGCCGCAGGGGATGCGGTACGGTCCCGCACACAAAACTGCGGGATCAAGGCCGTGTATGCCATTACCCCTGAAATTGCCGATGGTTTGAAGGCGGCGAAGAAAGAGCAATAAGGAGAACTCATGAAATTCGATAACATCCTGCAAACGATTGGTGGTACACCAC
>SBFY01000029.1 GCA_006227085.1 Gammaproteobacteria bacterium | reverse complement strand
GCTGCCATGCCGGCGTTGCAAGGCGCGCAGTCGCGCGAACAATTCACCGGCATCAAACGGCTTGACCAGGAAATCATCGGCACCGATATCCAGGCCGCTGATCCTGGCATCGATGCTGTCACGGGCAGTGAGGATCAGTACCGGGCAGTGGATGCCTTGCTTGCGCCAGAATTTCAGGAGTGACAGCCCGTCTTCACCGGGCAAACCCAGGTCCAGCACCATGATGGCAGGTGCTTGCTGGTCAACACTCTTGCGCGCCTGGCTGGCGGTTTGGCTCCAGCGCACGGCATAGCCTTCGCGTTGCAGTGCGGTGACCAGGCCATCCCCGAGTGAACGGTCGTCCTCGACGAGTAACAGGTCAACGGCTGCCATGGGATTGGCCAGAGCGGGCGTAACGCTTGATGATGGGCAATTGTTTTTTCAGGCTGCTGCCCACCACATCAGGAAGCAGGGCATTGATGCGCACAAACAGTTTTTCCGGCCAGCCGATATACGTGCGGGGGCGGCCATCTTCGAGTGCGCTCACAATGCTGGCAGCAACCGTTTCAGCGCTGTCGGTATGGCTGCCGAGTTCGTTGTTCATTTGCCGGATGGTGTCGGTGTTGATGTCGGTATCGGTGGCGCGTGGAGCGATGTATTGCACGCGCACGGAGGTGTCAGCCAGTTCGCGTTCGAGCGCTTCGGTGAAGCCGCGCAAGCCGAATTTGCTGGCGCAATAAGTCGTGTAGCCGGGATAGCCAATACTGCCCAGGGTGGAGCCGATATTGATGATGCGGGCATCGGTGCGTGTTTTCAGCACGGGTAATAATGCTTGCGTCAGCAGCATCGGTGCGACCAGGTTGGTGGTGATTTGTGATTCCACGCTGTGGCAATCATCAAACAAGCCGAAATCGTTGATGCCGGCATTGTTGATGAGGGTGTCGATCTCGTGGCAGGCCTTGGCCAGCGCATCGCGACCGGATGCGCTGCAAATGTCAGCACTCACGGCACGGGCGCGTTCACCCAGTTGGCGGGCCAGTTGCTGCAAGGCGTTTTCATTACGGCCAGTGAGTATCACGCGGTGGCCGGCATCAACCAATGCCCTGGCCGTGGCGCGCCCAATGCCGCCGGTGGCGCCGGTGAGCAGGATATGGCGTGCAGTCATGCGATTTCCTTGATGCGTTGGCCGTCGGGGGTGGTGATCACCAGCGAACGGAAAATATCGCCATAGAGCCGGTAGAACACCTTGGCACAGTGTACTACCAATGCCTGCTCGGCCGGGTCGGTGATCTTGTCCATCAGTGATTCGAAAAAGCGGATGTGGTCCTGGTCGAGGTCACCGTGTGATAACAGGTAGGTGAAGGCCTTGTTGGGCAGGCCCAGCCCTTGCTGGATGTTCTGGGCAGCGATGGTGGCCGCTTTGACGCTGGTGCCTTCGAGCACCTGCACCATTCCGAAGAAGCCGACTGGATTGATGCGGGCGATGGTGTCGTAGGCATAACTCACCATCAGCTCGGTTTCGATGGCCGGCTGGCCATGACGGACGGCGTCGGCATCGCCACCACAGGCGCGGATGTCATTGAGGATCCATTCCTCGTGACCGGTTTCTTCTTCAATGTATTCAGCGATGGCAACCCGCAACCAGCCGTGTGCGTCATCCATGCGTGCGCCGGCTGCCATTAACAAGGGCAGGGTGTGTTTGACATGGTGATAAGCCTGCGTGAGGAAATCGATATAACTCTGCAGCGAAATCGGTCCCTGTGTGGCAGTGCGCACCAGTGCCGTTTGCATCAGGCGTGTGCGCTCGGCCGCTGTCTGTTCCTGTAATTGCTGGTAGAAACCCATGATCCTTACCTCGATGTAAATAATGTTGCGATGGTGGTGGCGTAGTGTTGCTCGATCTGTGGACGACGCAGCCGACCGTTAGCGGTCAGGCACTGGTTGGTGACAGAAAATCCTTCATCAATGCATTGCCAGCGTTTGACCTGCGCGTAATCGGGCAGTTGGGCATTCGCTTGTTCGATGGCCTGCGTTGCGCTGTGTGCATCAGCACTGACCAGTAATGCGCCCAGGTACGCTTGCCCATGTCCGGTGACAAAGCATTGGCGGATACCGGGTTGTCCCTGCAGGGTGCTTTCTACCCACTCGGGTGAGATGTTGCGACCGAGGGCGGTCACAATGCGGTTGGTCTTGCGGCCTTCGATATACAGGAAGCCCTCGTCATCCAGCCGGCCGATGTCACCGGTGGCAACCGGGTCGGTGTGTACTGCTTCGCCGGCATAGCCAAGGCAGGGATTGCCGCTGACGCTGATTTCATCATCTTCAATGCGGACACGGACATGCGACAGCGGTTTGCCGATGCTGCCGGGCCGGTCATGGCCCGGTGCATTCAGGCTGACAACTGAACCGCATTCCGACAGGCCGTAACCTTCAAACACCGGGTAGCCGAGTGCACGGGCTGATAACAGCGTATGTGCTGGTAATGGCGCGCCACCCACCGCCATGAAACGCAGGCTGGGTGGCGCGGGTCGTTGCAAGGCCACCAATGCGGACAGCATCTGCGGTAACACGATCACGGTTGCGGCAGCACTGCGGACCAGCGTGTCATGGAAGGGTGTGGCATCAAAACCACTGGCGCCGCGCATGCCCAGTGTCGCCAGTGGCCACAGGCTGATGCTGCTGCCGGCGAACCAGCCACGATAGGCGCCGGCGATATTTTCCAGCAGCACGGCCAATGGCAGCGCACAGAGGTGTGTGCCGGTCGCGCATTCAGCCATGCGCTCGTTCAGGGCATGGGCAGTGCGCTCCAGTGCTGGTTGCGCGAGGCAAACGCCTTTGGGATCACCGGTCGAGCCGGAGGTGAACGTGATTTTTGCGGTACCTGCCGGCAGTGTCACCGCTGGCGTGGCGGGCAGGGTCACCAGTTGCAGTGCCTGTTGGCCGGTGTGCGAAGGCCATGCTCGCTGCAGCCCGTGCGGGAAGCGTCCTGGTTGGTCGGTAATCACATGGCGACAACCGGTGCGTACGAGGGCGTGCTGGATTTGTGTGTCGGTGAAGAATGCCGGCAAGGGCAGTGCAATGCGTTCTGCCATCAGGCAGGCGAGGTCAGTGGTTAGCCAGTCGCTGCTGTTATCCATCATGAAGGCGATCACGCCGGCATCGGCGGGTAGTGATTGGCTGCTGCGTGTGATGTTCTCGAAAAACTTGCGCCAGCAGATGGTTTCATGACCCGTGATGGCTAAGGCATCAGGATGTGCTGCGGCGTGCCCTTGGATGTGTTCAATGAGCCGTTCGTTCATGGTCTAGCAGGTGTTCCTGGTGAACCAGGTGTTCTGCAATGGGCATGTACCTGGATACCGTATCAGGATCGTGCATGGACAGGCTGTCGATCACTTCACCAATATTGGCAGCCATGACAACACAGGTACGCCGGTAATAATCGCCCCATTGTGTGGCCGAAGTGCCTAGCCGGCTGGCAGCAGCGGTGCACAGGGGTTTGAAAGGCAGTTTCATTTCGCGGAACAGGGCGCGCACAGCCGGGTTGGCTGTGCATGCAGTGACTGTGACCCCGGAGGCTTGCATCAGGCAGGCCAGGATCACGAATAATTGCTGCACGGCATCATGGCGGGTGCCGGCAAGGTTTCCGATTTCAGTGATCTGTTCGCGACGGGCATGCAGGCCAGGCAAGTGTGATAACGCTTCTTCGATCGGTTGGTCCAGATAGTGCTCAAGGTACAACGGGGTATCCGAAGCGAAGCGGAAGCCCGCTGCTGCTGACAGGGTGTCTTTGTCATACACGCCAACCAGCCACGGTAGGAAGCTGCTGACATCGGCTTGGTA
>SBFY01000010.1 GCA_006227085.1 Gammaproteobacteria bacterium | reverse complement strand
CGCAGTACCGGGAATTCCGGGAAGTGTCGCTGCAGCACTTCCTCGCTGCGCTGGGTGCCGGCACCCACCGCCATCAAGGCCGGGTTCTGGCAGGCCGGACAACGGCCGGGTTTGGGTTCGCGATGGTCGCAATGGTGGCAGCGCAATCCAGGCGGCCGGCGGTGCAAGGTCATGCGCACACTGCAATCCGGGCATTGGGCCTGCCAGCCGCAACCGGGACAGCACAGGCTGGGGGCATAGCCGCGGCGATTGATAAACACCAGCGCTTGCTGGCCGTTGTGCAAGGTGTCGCGAATGGCATCCAGCAGCATGCTGGAAAGGCCTTCTTCGCTGCGCTGCTGGCGCATGTCGATCAGGCGCCAATCCGGCAGGGCGGCATGGCCGGCACGTTCCGGCAGGTGCAGGTGGTGGTAACGCTGTGCCTGTGCGTGCGACAGGCTTTCGCTGGAAGGGGTGGCCGAGCCGAGCACAACCGGGATATTGGCATCGAAAGCCCGTTTGATGGCGATGTCGCGTGCGTGGTAGCGAAAGCCATCCTGTTGCTTGAAGGCGGCATCATGCTCTTCATCAACGATGCAGATACCGGGTTCAGGCAGGGGCAGGAATACAGCGGAACGGGTGCCGATCAGGATGCGTGCCTGGCCGCTGGCTGCAGCGTGCCAGCTGGCCTGGCGTTCTTTCTCGCTGAGCCCGGAGTGGTAGCAAGCCACTTGCGTACCGAACCGGCGCCGGAAGCGTTCGACCGTTTGCGGGGCCAGGCCGATTTCCGGCACCAGGACCAGCGCTTGCTGGCCACGATCCAGCACCCCGGCTATGGCCTGCAGGTAGACCTCGGTCTTGCCGCTGCCGGTAATGCCTTCCAGCAGGAAGCACTGGTATTGGCCCGGATGCTGCAGGATGGCCTGCACCGCAGCCTGCTGGGCGCTATTGGGCACCAGCGGGGGTTCCGGAGATGAAGGGCGTGTTGCCGGTGGGGTCTCGAGCAGGCATTCCTCGGCCAGTCCGCGTTCTTTCACGGCGCGGATGACAGTGCTCGTAAAGCCTTCTTCACGTAGCGTCACAAGCGTGACCGGTGCCGCTTGCAGGCGTTGCCACAGCGCCGCCTGGCGGGGCGCCCGGCGCAGGGTTTCCGGGTTAATGGCCAGTCCGGTGGCGGTCAGGCGTATGGCCTGCTCGCCCAGGCAATGGCCTTGCTGTTGCTGGCGCAGCGCGACGGGCAGCGCTGCCGCCAGCACTTCACCCAAGGGGGCATGGTAATAACGTGCCGCCCATTCGCACAGGCGCAAGACCTCTTCCGGGATCAGTGCTTGCCCGTCCCACAAGGCCAGCAGGGGTTTCAGGGTTGCCTCATCGACATCGGCCTGGTCAGCGGTGCCGACCACGATGCCTGCCAGCTGGCGACGGCCAAAGGGCGCCAGTACCCGTTGCCCGCGCTGGTATTGCTCGGGGGTGGTATCGGCAGCCGGCAGGTAATCAAAGACCTGGCGCAGCGGCACCGGGATGGCGACACGGATAATGCGCATAGCGGGCGGGTGATCACTCAAGGGCGGGCAGTGTAGCATCCCTGCCGGCAAGGGGCCGGCATCGGTTGCGCAGCAGGGGAATTCTGGTAAGATGCGCGACCCTGCTTCTGTGGGATACCCTCGGAAGCCCCATGAACAACCGTGCCGTGTCTTGCCAGCGCCTCGTGCCAGTGCCTGATAGCGGTGCGCCAGTGTCAGGTGATTACCATGCGTGCAGACATTCATCCCAACTACGTTGCTATCAAGGCCACTTGCAGCTGCGGCAGCGTGATTGAAACCCGTTCCACCCTCGGCAAGGACCTGCACATTGAAGTGTGCTCCCAGTGCCATCCGTTCTACACCGGCAAGCAGAAGGTGATGGATACCGGTGGTCGTATCGATCGCTTCAACAAGCGTTTTGGCGGCCGTGGCAAGAAAGCCTGATCTGCTGAAAATCGTGTTGAAACGCCCGGCCTCGCGCCGGGCGTTTGCTTTCGGGCTGCTGGTTTTCCTGCTGTTTTTATCCCTGTCCCGGCCGCAGTTATGGCAGGAATTCCCTGGCCAGCCAGTTGGTGCGGTACTTGCCCCGTCGGATGCAACTCCGGCTGTGGACGCGGGCCAACCGTCACTTCCCCGGGATTCCTGTGAGGTGCAGGGTGCCAGTGAAGCAGTCACCCTGCAGAAAGTGATTGATGGCGATACGGTGCATCTTGTGGACCAGCGTCGCATCCGTGTGCTGGGCATCAATACCCCGGAGCGGGGTGAGGTCCTGGCCCGGATGGCGAGTGATTTTATCCGTAAGCAGCCGGCAGAAGGCTGGGGTTTACAGCTGGCCGGCAAGCAGGATGATCGCTATCACCGGGTACTGGCTGACCTGGTGTTACCGGATGGCCGTCTCTTGTCGGCAGTGTTGATCGGGCAAGGCGCTGCGTTTGCCGTGTATTTCCCGCCCAATATCCGTTACGCCGGGTGTTTTGCCATCATGGAGCAGCAGGCGCGTGAGGCGGGACGAGGGGTGTGGTCAGAACCGGCTTTTGCACCCCTGTATGCCACTGACATGCAGCACGCGCAGGGTGGTTTCCGGCGCTTGCGTGGCAGGGTCGTTGGAGTCGATGAATCACGTGTTGGCTGGTGGATCCAGTTGGATGGCGACGCCGTATTACAGGTCAGCCGTGCCAACCAGCAGTATTTCCAGCAAGACCCGCCACCGGGCTGGATAGGCCTGGAGATTGAAGTGACCGGTTGGCTGGTGGATCGCCAGGCGCATAAGCAGGAAGGTTCGCAAGAATATTCCCGCTGGATGATGGCGGTGCGGCACCCTTTGTCAGTGCGTAAGCTATCCAATCAGTAATTACAGCAATGCAGGGGCTTTATTGTGGGCGCGCGGGCTTTTCGCTATGCTTGGCCGCCTTTGAGTCGCTGTTTTCAGGCTTTTTCTCCCCACGGGGCAGGAAGGAAGTTCATGTCAGACGCTTTCAAACAACGCGCCCTTGATTATCACGCCAGGCCGCAACCCGGCAAGATTGGTGTGATGGTGACCAAACCTGCGGAAACGCAAGAAGACCTGGCGTTGGCATACAGCCCGGGTGTCGCTGAGCCGGTGCGTGCGATTGCTGCAGACCCGGAAGCTGCCTATCGCTATACCTCCAAGGGCAACCTGGTCGCTGTGATCAGTGATGGTACTGCCATCCTCGGGCTGGGCGATCTTGGCCCCCTGGCCAGCAAGCCAGTGATGGAAGGCAAGAGCCTGTTGTTCAAGCGCTTTGCCAATATCGATTCCATTGATATCGAAGTGAACTGCGATTCTTCGCAGGCATTCATTGATACCGTCCGTAATATTTCCATTACCTTTGGTGGCATCAACCTGGAAGACATCAAGGCGCCCGAATGCTTTGAAATCGAGAAAGCCCTGATCGAAGCCTGCGATATCCCGGTGTTCCATGATGACCAGCATGGCACGGCGATCGTGACCGCCGCCGGTATGCTGAACGCGCTGGAAGTGCAGGGCAAAAAACTGGAAGACGCACGCATTGTCTGCCTCGGTGCAGGTGCTGCAGCGGTAGCTTGCATGCGCCTGCTGATCAGCTGTGGTGCCCGCCGCGAGAATATCTACATGCTGGATCGCCTGGGTGTGATTTACGCCGGGCGCGCAGAAGGCATGAATGAGTACAAGGCCGAGTTTGCCAACCCGACCGACAAGCGCACCCTGGCCGATGCGTGTGCTGGTGCGGATGTGTTTGTTGGTCTTTCCGGCTCCAACCTGTTGTCCCCGGAAATCCTCAAGACCATGGCGCCGAAGCCAGTGGTGTTTGCGTGTTC
>SBFY01000183.1 GCA_006227085.1 Gammaproteobacteria bacterium | reverse complement strand
CTTGGCCAGCAACGCGGCAGCATGTCTGGTTTGCTGAAACCAGGCCCGCAGCTGCAGCAACCTGCCACACTGGGCGCACTGTTTTTCATCGCTGCCATTGCTGTCGCTGGCTTGCCACCGTTATCCGGCTTTATTGGCAAATTACTGTTATTGCAAGCAAGCGGACCTGGCGGACAAGGCGGTTGGTTCTGGGGCGTGTTATTGCTGACCAGCTTCCTGGTCCTGGTGACCTTGTCACGCGCTGGCAGTGTCTTGTTCTGGCGCGCAGGCACTGGTCATGCCGAGCCTGCAAACACCAGTATATGGCCACTGCTTGCCGCCAGCCTGTTGATTGGCAGCAGCCCTCTCATGAGCGCAATGTCAGATCCCTTACTAGAGGAGCTGGGTGCGATAGCCGCCCAATGGCTACAACCAGCGCATTATGTGCAGGCGGTATTACCTGCCGCTGAATGGCCTGCCTCCGGGGGCGCACCATGACAATGATCCGTACATGGCTGCCACACCCATTGCAAAGCCTGTTTCTTTGGGTGTTGTGGTTATTGTTGGTTAACCAGGTTTCACTGGGGCATGTGATGCTGGGCGCCATACTGGGCTGGGCGCTACCCTTCCTGGTGCACCTGCTCTGGCCGGACCCACCCGTCATCCGCCAACCCATCACCTTGTTACGATTCCTGGGCCGGGTGCACTGGGACATCCTGACAGCCAACTTGCAAGTAGCCGCCCTTATCCTTGGCCCCACCCAGCGACTGCGTCCGGCGTTTTTTGAGTTACCACTGGATATGGACAATGACTTTGCCATTGCCTTGCTGGCCAGCACGGTTTCATTGACACCCGGTACTGTTTCGGCAGATGTCAGTGCCGATCGTCGCCACTTGTTGATCCATGCCCTTGATGTGGATGATATCGACAAAGCCATTGCCCACATCAAGCAACGCTACGAAAGCCCCCTGAAGGAGATTTTCGGATGCTGACCATTGCCATTGGCATCGCTTTTACGTTGATGACCATCGCCTTACTGCTGAACCTGCATCGATTGCTGGTAGGGCCTGACATTCCTGATCGCATCCTGGCCCTGGATACGGCATACATCAACACCATTGCATTGCTGATGCTGTTTGGCATCTATCGGCAATCCGATCTGTTTTTTGAAGCAGCCCTGCTGATTGCCGTTACCGGATTTGTCAGCACCATTGCTGTCACCAAATATCTCTTGCGTGGCGATATCATTGAATAAAGGACGGGTTCATGGACGTGTGGATTGAATTACTGATCAGTACATGCCTCATCCTGGGAGCAAGCTTTGCCCTGATCGGGTCGATTGGGTTATCGCGTTTACCGGATTTTTTCATGCGCCTTCATGGCCCAACCAAATCCACCACATTGGGGGTGGGTGGCATGGTGCTGGGCTCCTTGCTGTACTTCAGCAGCCGTGGTGAAGGACTGAGCCTGCACGAAGTACTGATCACCCTGTTCCTGCTCATCACCGCCCCCGTCAGTGCCCACATGCTCGCCAAAGCCGCCATGCACCTCAAACTCGAGCGCAGCAGCAAAACCCAGGGAGAACCCTGGGAGCAGTAAACGGCAGCCATTGGGGATTACAATAGCCATCCCCCTCCCCACTGGCGCGAACCCCATGAGCCCGATACTGACATCGACGTTATTACTGTGCTGTAGCAATGTCTTCATGACATTCGCCTGGTATGCCCATCTCAAGGAACTCTCCAGCAAACCCTGGCTGGTGGCGGCATTCGCCAGCTGGGGCATCGCCCTGTTTGAATACTTGTTGCAAGTGCCCGCCAATCGCATTGGCTATACCGTCATGAACCTGGGGCAACTGAAAATCCTGCAGGAGGCCATCACCCTCACGGTGTTCGTGCCTTTTGCCATCCTGTACATGAAAGAGCCCCTGAAAACCGATTACCTGTGGGCTGCGCTCTGCATTTTTGGCGCCGTATTCTTCATGTTCCGTGACAAGCTCAGCGTGGCATAATCGATTACAGGCAGCAGGAGGACATCATGTTGTGCATTGGCCATCGTGGCGCACGCGGACACGCCCCTGAGAACACCCTGTTATCGATACGCACAGCACTGCAGCTTGGCGCCAAGGCTATTGAGATTGATGTGTATTGCTGTGAAGGCGAATTGGTGGTCATCCATGATGATACGGTTGACCGCACCACCAATGGCCATGGCCCCATTGACCGGTTCACCTTGGCTGATCTACGACAACTGGATGCTGGCAAAGGCGAGCGTATCCCGCTACTGCACGAAGTCATGGACCTGCTGGAAGGCAAAGCAGCGATTAACATTGAGCTGAAAGGCACAGGAACCGCTGCCCCAACCGCTGCCATGATTGATCACTACCGGCAACGCGGCTGGCATGAAGATACCATCCTGGTTTCATCGTTCGACTGGTCACTGCTGGCGGAATTCCGACAACTCGACGGCCACAGCCGCATCGGCTTGCTGACCGAACATGCGTACAGCCCACGACTGGACGAGGCCACCCAACAGCTTGGTAGCTGCGCGTGGCACTGCCACCTGTCCCATGCCACGACGACGATGCGCCAACAGGCACACACCCAACAGCAAGCCCTGTATGTCTATACCGTCAATGCCGCTGACGATATCCAGCGCATGCAGCAACTGGGGGTGGATGGTGTTTTTACGGATTACCCGGAACGCGCGATCCCTTACCAGGCAAGCACAGACAACGGGTTTTGCCCGCCACCAGCGAGATGCGGATCATGAGTACCCCGAAGCGTCGCCTGTTCCCGCCCGTGTATTTGCTGGCCAGCCTCCTCAGCATGGCCGCATTGCATCGCTGGCTACCCTTACAGCAATGGGTCATGGAGCCCTGGCACTGGCTCGGCGCCCCGCTGGTGGTATCGGGTTTACTGATGACAGCCTTGTCCGCACGCCGGTTTGTCCGCAGCCATACCGGATTAATCCCCTTCACGCCCGCGACCACGTTGGTCACTGGCGGGTTTTACCGTTTTACCCGCAACCCCATGTACCTGGGGATGCTGCTTATCCTGGTGGGCATGGCGATGTATTTGGGCAGCCTCACACCATGGTTGCTGCCGCCAGTCTTCTGGCTGGTCATCCGGCAACGCTTTGTCATACCCGAAGAAGCATTCCTGCGAGATGCGTTGGGCCAGCCATACATTGAGTATTGCCAGCGCGTGCGTCGCTGGATCTGAACCCGCCTAAGCAAACACCAGCTCACCAAAACACTGTGGCCGATGGAAATCCAGCGTGTCCAACGGTGCCCACGACAACCAATGCGGATGCGATGTCTCATCACCGCATTTATAGGCATTCGCCCGCCAACGCTGCCCGGACAAGTCACCGATCGGACCGGCATAGTGCTCAAGCACAACCACCGGAATCACAAATGACAATGTCCATTGGAGCGGCTCCTGGATTTCCGGCACCACCCGTGCCGGCAATGACGAGCGAACAGTGACCTGCGCACACGCCTCCAGTGATAACGGCTGGTATTTGCGAAAACCGTCACCTTCACGCAGCGGGTCTTCAATCCAGTACACCAGCATCGCACCGCCGGCATTGAACTCGAAATTGAAATAACCACCGCCAGGTTTCGGCTGCAGGAACAACTCCACGCAACTGTCCTTGTAAACGGGCGACTGGAAACCCTCATAACAACTCAAAACAAAACGGTCCTGCACTGTGAAACAGCCTTTCAATGCATTGCCATCATGCACCAGTCGCAAATGCGTTTCCGGTTTGTGTAACCCAGTCCCAGCCACGCAGCCAATATCCATAGGTACAATTCCCAAGACTGGCAATGCCTCAACGGAAACACCCATGCGAGGGACGTCGTGGTGCATGTTCATCATGCATTATCATGCAGCAGCGCAGAAAGGGTCTTATGCAGGCGCTCGATACGATGATCGATATGAATCCTGCGCTTTTCATCAGCGGTCTTGCGCTCTTCCTCAAGAGCAGCAATTTCGGATTCCAGCTGCCGCTTGGCTTCTTGCAGCTTTTTCCCACGCTCAGCCTCGTCGGCCTTGTCAAAAATGATCTCTTCCGGAATGGAATCATTCTTCCGGGAGCGCACCCTTTCGACACGGGGAATCATCTTTTCACCGGGGGCAATCTGCCGTTGATTCATGAATGCCGGCGACACAATCTCAACGCCATTCATATGCAGCTCATCCATGACATGCTTGCGAAGATTGGATCGTTCCGTCAGCAAATGCTTCACTTCCGGCAAAAAACCGGATATCCGGTAGAGCACCGAATAGTCCCCCAGGTCCCGCACTTGCACGAACGGCTCCTCAAGACCGGATTTTTTTGCCGCCGCCACTAACAGGCTTTCAATTTCCTGCCATGGAACGTCATAACCGAGCGACAGCTCGGCGAAGACGATCGTACCTGAGCTGCGTACCACCGTGACCGGATTGGTAACCAGGTGCAAATTCGGGAATGTCGTCAAATCACGGTTTTCCGTCTGGATTTCGGTATGGAACAAACCGCGCTCAGTCACCCGCCCGAATTGGTTGCCAACCTCAATGAAATCCCCCAGATCAATGGTTTTCACCACACGCAACATCAGGCCCGCCATCGCATTGGCCACAAAGCTGGTGGATGAAAGACCGAGTACACCAGTGACCACCAAGCCAACCAGGCTGAGCACCTGCCCGCGGGTTGAGTCGCTCATGGGCATCATCAGGATGATGGCTAACATACCAGCCGCTGTCAGCAGCAGCATGAAGACATGCCGTGACATCTGCGGACGATGGCCTGCCTTGCGATGCCGCAAGATCACCCACCAATGTGATATCGCCAACACCGCGAATACCCCGACCACTGTCAATAACAGCGG
The DNA here is from genome assembly GCA_006227085.1 of Gammaproteobacteria bacterium. Classification (GTDB taxonomy): domain Bacteria; phylum Pseudomonadota; class Gammaproteobacteria; order Pseudomonadales; family M0112; genus M0112. Next base: position 19,068 of record SBFY01000183.1, on the reverse strand, counting down.
CATGTATTGCGACACGATTGCCTGGACAGACATGGCTTACCCTCTCCCTCATTCCTGCTTATCATACCGCTACTTTCACGACAGACAACAAGACCGGCCAGCAACTGCTCGCGTATGATGACGAAAGTATATCCATCCAATGGAGGATCCCCCATGGAAGCTGCGCTGCAAGCGTTACTCGACAAACAAGCCATCCTTGAGCTGGTCAACACCTATTGCCGTGCGGCTGACCGGCATGACCATGAGCTGATGCGAAGCCTCTATCATGAAGATGCCACCGATGACCATGGCGCTTTTTTCAAGGGTCTGGCCATGGACTTTATCGATCGGCTTCCGGACATCCAGGCGCCGATGAATATCCTGCATCACAATGTTACGACCACGAATATCGTGGTGGATGGACATCAGGCAGAAGGGGAAATCTATATCCTCGCGTTCCATCAAGTGCAAACAGCAGATGGGCCCATCGACCTGTTGATTGGTGGCCGCTACCTGGATCGCTATGAAAAACGCCAAGGGGTGTGGAAATTCCTGCATCGTGCCGTACTGGCGGATTGGGCCAATGTGCACAACCCCACCCTCGTGAACCTCGATAACCCGATGATTGAAGGCGCGCATATCGGCCAGCCCGGCAAGGGCGACCCTTCATACGCGTTCTTCCAGAAGCTGCGCTAGGGTGTCAATGTGCAACCGGACACCGGCCACCGGCTTCCGCCATGGCCACTGCCGGTCTTTCACCAGCCACCGTGCGCACCTGCCCTGCAGGCACAAATCGCAAGGCCAGGTGATTCAGTTCACGCACAAACACACTGCTGACATGGTCTGCCGGCTGGTTCGGGTCCAGCACGATCAACTCGGTACGGCGCAATAACTCCTCCAGCGCCAGGCGAACTTCCAGTCGTGCCAGCTGCGCCCCCAGGCATTGGTGAATGCCGCGACCAAACGCCAGGTGCGCCTTCAGGTTAGGGCGATTCATGTCCAGCGTTTCCGGATTCGGGTATTGCGACTCATCACGATTCGCCGATGCCCATAACAGCATCAGCCGCGTGCCCGCCGGCAATGTAACACCATTGAGCACACAATCATTCTTGACCTGGCGGAAATGCCCCTGGAACGGTGACTCCAGCCGCAACACTTCTTCAATAAAGGCAGGAATGCGTGCGGGATCACGCCGCAACTCCAGCTGCACAGCCGGCAGTTCAGCCAGCATCTTGACGGAGTTACCAATGGTATTGGCCGAGGAATCGCTGCCCGCAATAATGACCTGGAACACCATGCTGATCGCCTCGGCTTCGGTGAAGTCGATCTCCGGGTCATTGACTGCCGTGATCAAGGCATTGGTGAAATGGTCTTTCCCATCCGGATGATCGCGCAAGCGTTCATATTCACGCTTCACCCAATGGATAATGTGCATGCTGCTCTCTGCGTGCCGGGCAAACTGCTCGGGCGTGTTCACACCACTCAACAAGGCAATGCCTTCATCGCACCAGTGCTTGACCCTGCGCCAGTCAGTGGTCGGGAACCCGACCAGCTCCAGGGCGATGGTCATCGGGATTTCCTTGGCGAACTCCTGCACCCAGTCACATTCACCCCGATCAATGAAGCGGTCGATGATTTCGTTGGCCTTGGCACGCACATACGGCTCAAGGCTCTCGACATAGCGCAGGGAGAGATTCTGCAACCCCAACTTGCGTTGCACACCATGCCGGGGCGGATCCTGGATCGCCAGCACGTCGACCGGTAACTGGCCTTCACCACCTTTCGGCTGATCCATGGTTTTGGTGGTGCCATCAATGCTCCCGAGGATAATCGCCACCAGGTTGGAAGAATAATCTTCGGTGTTCATCGCCACTTCGCGGATGTCATCGTAACGGCTGACATAATAAAAATCGTTGCCGGGTGCCTTGTAGACCGGGCATTGTTCGCGCATGGCTTTGTAAAAGGGATACGGGTTTTCCAGGCAGGCCTTGGACAGCGGCCTGAAATCTTCCAGCCGTTGCGGGTTATCAATCACACGCCGCTTTTCACGCTGATGGCGCTCAATCGCAATGCCTTTGCGGGCAAACCACACACAGGCCAACTCCCCCACCAGCAAAGACAGGTGCAAGGCACCGAAACTACCGTCCATGCCCATGCCGATCACACGGCCAATCGCAGAGCCCCCCGAAAACACGGCCACCACCACAAATGCCGGAATCGCTGACTCTGCCAGCAAGGCCTCGCGCGCGAAATACAGGCCGAACGCGATCACCATCGCGCCATAAAAGGCCCGGATATCCGTCACCGCCACAGGCAATAACTCACCCATGCCAAAGATGGCTGCCATGCGCACTGGCTGCAGCAGGAATGCGAAACCTGCCAGCACAAACATGGCCGCAAACAGCAACAACAAGCGCCGCGTTGATCCCAGTGTTCGGATGCGCGCAAAACTGGTCAACGCAAAGCCCAGCACGCGCTTTTGGAAACTGGCGGGACGGGCGTGCCCGGATGCAGTAGCAGGGTTTTGTGGATGGGTCATGGCAACACCTCCAGGGTAAGCTGGAACAAATGTATACAATGTATACTTAATGCGCAAGCTATTCCTGATGGGCTAAATAACGTATTGTTTTTATTGGGTTTCTATATCAAATCGCCGGATCTGGTCAGGTCGCCAGGCTTGCTTGGCCAGTTGGGACAGGCACACCAGCAACAGGATACTGGCCAGCACATGGAAGAAGCGGGCAATCGTGACGCACGCGTCCAGCATCCCCCACTCATAAAACAACCAGTTCCAGTCATGCACACCACCACCGACCAGCGGCAGCGCCATGGCCTGGGCATCGGCCATGTATTCCGCCATGTACATCAGGCTTTCACCCAACCAGAACAGGCACACCCATGCTTCAAAAAACTTTTCCTGTCGCCAGAATTGCAAGGCACACGCGATCGGGAAAAACAGCTGGCCAAAGGTGCCCCCGAGGAAATGCATCGTCTCACCCATGAAACCAAAAACGATATGCCCACCTTCATGGAAAATCAGGTTGGCGTTATCGATGAAATGGTAGCGATAGGCAAACACCAGCCATAAGGCATAGGGCAGCAATAGCACGGTCAGGATTTTCTTCCACATATCCCCTCCTGTGGACACTCTAGCAGAAAACAAAAACGGGCCCGAAGGCCCGTTCCTGTCACGCGTCCAGCCATTACTCGGAAGCGTTGTCGGCTGCGGCAGGCGCCTCAATCAACTCCTTCATGGAGAGTTTGATGCGGCCACGCTGGTCGACATCCAGCACCTTCACTTGCACTTCCTGGCCTTCTTTCAGGTAGTCGCCCACATTTTCCACACGCTCATGCGCGATCTGGGAAATGTGCAGCAAACCATCCTTGCCCGGCAGGATCGTGACAAAGGCACCGAAATCGACAATGCGTGCCACCGTACCGGTGTACACCTGACCCACTTCGGCTTCAGCCGTGATGGACAGGATACGATCCTGCGCGGCTTTCATCGCTACCTGGTCAGCAGCAAAGATATGGATCGTGCCATCGTCTTCGATATCGATGCTGGCACCGGTTTCCTCGGTGATGGAACGAATGGTGGCGCCACCCTTACCGATCACGTCACGGATTTTCTCCGAATCGATGCTCATGGTGGTCATCTGCGGGGCACGCTCGGAAATCTCCGGACGCGATGCAGAAATCACCTGGTTCATTTGCGCGAGGATATGCAAACGTGCATCGCGCGCCTGCCCCAGCGCCTTTTCCATGATCTCTTCGGTAATGCCTTCGATCTTGATGTCCATCTGCAGGGCGGTCACGCCGTCCACACTACCGGCCACCTTGAAGTCCATATCGCCGAGGTGATCTTCATCACCCAGGATATCGGTCAGTACCGCAAAGCGGTTACCTTCCTTCACCAGACCCATGGCAATACCGGCAACCGGCGCTTTCATCGGCACACCGGCATCCATCAGTGACAAGCTGGCCACACAGACGCTGGCCATCGAGCTGGAACCGTTGGATTCAGTGATTTCAGACACCACGCGAATGGTGTACGGGAAATCGGCCTCGGATGGCAACATCGCTGCCACACCACGGCGCGCCAGGCGACCATGGCCAATCTCGCGACGACCGGTACCACCCATGCGACCACACTCACCCACCGAATACGGCGGGAAATTGTAATGCAGCATGAACGGATCACGACGCTCACCTTCCAGCGCATCAATGATCTGTGCATCGCGCTTGGTGCCCAGTGTGGCCACGCCAATGGCCTGGGTTTCACCGCGGGTAAACAAGGCAGAACCATGTGCCTTGCCCAACACACCCACTTCCACCATGATCGAACGGACCGTTTTGTTATCACGACCATCGATACGCGGCTCACCATTGATGATGCGACCACGCACGGTTTCTTTTTCCACGCTCTTGAACAGGTCAGCCACTTCTGCAGCAGTCACACCGGTTTCATCGTCTACCAGCACCAGCAAGGCTTCTGCCTTGATGTCAGCAATCTTTTGCTGGCGTACGGCTTTTTCCGTGGTGCGATAGGCTTCGCCAATGGCCTGGCCATACTTGCTGCGCAAGGACTGCAGCACAGCCTCATTCACCGGCGCTGCTTGCCAATCCCACTTCGGCTTACCCACTTCAGCGGCCATCTGGTTGATCACATCAATCACGGCCTGCATTTCCATGTGACCAAACAGCACCGCGCCCAGCATCTGGTCTTCGGTCAGCTCTTTCGCTTCTGACTCCACCATCAACACAGCGTCCTTGGTACCGGCGACCACCATGTCCAGCAGTGACTCTTTCAGTTCACTGTAGCTGGGGTTCAGGACATAGCCTTTTTCGGGATGGAAGCCGACACGGGCACCACCGATCGGGCCATTGAACGGGATACCGGAAATCGCCAGTGCAGCACTGGTGCCGATCATGGCAGCGATATCCGGATCATGGTTCTTGTCCGCTGACATCACGGTGCAGATCACCTGCACTTCATTCTTGAAGCCATCCGGGAACAGCGGGCGAATCGGCCGGTCGATCAAACGGCTGGTCAGCGTTTCTTTCTCGGACGGACGACCTTCACGCTTGAAAAAACCGCCGGGAATCTTGCCCACGGCATAAGCTTTTTCCTGGTAGTGGACAGACAACGGGAAAAAATCTTTCCCGGCATCGGCCTCGCGGGCACCAACAACGGTACACAACACGGACACTTCGCCCATGGTGACCAGTACAGCGCCGGTGGCCTGGCGGGCAACACGCCCGGTTTCCAGGGTCACGGTGTCATTACCGTACTGGAATGTTTTTCTGATAGGTTTCACTCAATATTCCTCCAATTAAACGCAGCCATCCATGCACGGGCCCGCTCACGCGGGCCCGGACACAGGATTAGCGGCGCAGGCCCAACTTGCCAATCAGGGCCGTGTAGCGATTAGTATCCTTGCGCTTCAGGTAGTCCAGCAGTTTGCGACGCTGGTTCACCATACGAATCAATCCGCGCCGGGAATGATGGTCTTTCTTGTGGTTCTCAAAATGCTTCTGCAGTTTGTCGATGTTGTGCGACAGCAATGCAACCTGTACCTCGGGCGAGCCCGTATCGCTCGCTTCCAGCTGGTACTGCTTGATGATGTCGGCTTTCTCTTGTGCATTCAATGACATGTTTCTTTCCTCATTTCAGTTGTGTATGCCAAGGCCTTTCACAAGGCCATTCCAGTCAACCTGCCCGCGCATCACAGCAGACAGGTTCATTACCAGCCGTTTCTAGTGGCTGGCCACCAAACGACGCGGCGCCAGGCGCCCATCGTCCAGAACTTCCCCGATACCGATAAACCCATCGCCATCGAGTGTCACACGCACCATGCCGTGCATCGGCAAATCGGGTGCCTGTACTGGCTGCCCCTGCTTGAGGTAGTAGCCACTGTGTTCATCCAGGCAGATTTCCGGCAAATGCGAAACTGCCTCACTCACTGGCAAGAGCCGTGCGTCCATCGCCGCCAGGTCTCCTGCTGCCTTCCACGCTTCCAGCTGCGCCAACGTCACGGCCTGCGCTTCCGTAAAGGGGCCGGCTTGTGTACGGCGCAAGGCACTGACGTGTGCCCCGCACCCTAACGCCTCACCCAAATCTTCTGCAATCGAGCGCACATAGGTGCCCTTGCTCACGTGCAAAACAACATCCACTTCAGCACGCTCACCAGGCCGGAACCCGATCACCTCCAGCGCATGCACGGTCACTGACCGGGCTTCACGCTCTACTTCCTCACCACGCCGCGCCAGTTTGTACAATGGCTGGCCCTGGTGTTTCAGTGCCGAATACATCGACGGCACCTGTTGAATCTCACCGCGAAATGCTGCCAAGGCAGCCTCTACCTGTTCGCGGGTGATGGCGCCAGCCGATTGTTCGGCCAACACCTCACCTTCCGCATCACCCGTCGTCGTCCGCACACCCAGCGTAAAAGTACTGCGATACGCCTTGTCAGATTCCAGCAGGAACCGGGAAAACTTCGTCGCCTCACCAAAGCACAACGGCAACACACCGGTTGCCAGCGGATCGAGACTGCCGGTATGGCCGGCCTTGGCCGCGCCATACAACCATCGCGCCTTCTGCAAGGCCTGGTTGGAACTCATGCCCTGCGGCTTGTCCAGCACCAGGATGCCATCGACCTGGCGGCCTTTACGCTTGGCCACGTGTCACTTATCCCCCGTCGCATCATCATCGTGATGATGGCGGCGGTCTTCTTCCACAGCACGATCAATCAGTGCCGACAAACTCGCGCCACGATACACACTTTCATCGCGGTAAAACCGCAGCTTGGGCGTTGTCCGCCATTGTGTGCCCTTGGCCACCAATGACCGCAGGAAGCCTGCTGCATGGTTGAGCGCCTCTATTGCCTCAGCCGCTTGTTCGGCGGTTTCCTTGCCGACAATCGTCACAAACACTTTCGCATGGGCAAGGTCACGACTGACTTCCACATCGGTCACTGTCACCATGCCGACACGGGGATCCCGCACTTCTTGCTGGATCAACAACGCAAGATCGCGGCGGAGGTAATCCGCCACGCGCTGGGTCCTGCTGAACTCGCGTCCCAACGCCGTCTCCCGTTATTCGATGGTGCGCTGCACCATCTCCCTGTCATACACTTCAATCTTGTCGCCCGGGCGGATGTCGTTGTAATTCTTCACGCCAATACCGCACTCGGTGCCGCTGCGCACTTCATTGACATCATCCTTGAAGCGGCGCAGTGATTCGAGATCACCTTCGAAAATCACCACATCGTCACGCAACACACGAATCGGCTTGTTGCGATATACCGTACCTTCCACCACCATACAGCCGGCCACCTGGCCAAACTTTGGCGAACGGAACACATCACGCACCTCCGCAATACCGACGATCTGTTCACGCATTTCCGGTGACAGCATGCCGCTCAAGGCTTTCTTCACGTCATCGATAAGATCGTAAATCACGCTGTAATAGCGCAGGTCCACGCCCTCGGCTTCCGCCAAACGCTTGGAGGCACCATCGGCACGCACATTAAAGCCGAACACCACCGCCTTGGTGGTAATCGCCAGGTTCATGTCGGTTTCACTGATACCACCAACGCCTGAGCCGACGATGCATACCTCGACCTCATCCGTCGACAAGTCCGCCAGTGCGGCTTGCAGCGCTTCCAGCGAGCCGCGCACATCGGTCTTCAGCACGACATTCAGTGTCTTCTTGCCTTCAGCGCCCATCTGCTCAAACAGGTTATCGAGCTTCGCCGACTGTTGGCGCGCAATCTTCAGGTCGCGCTCACGGTGCTGGCGGAACAGCGCAACGTCACGCGCCTGCTTTTCGCTCTCAACCACCAGGAATTCATCGCCCGCATCCGGCACACCATCAAGACCGAGGATTTCGACCGGAATGGATGGACCTGCCTCCTTGATCGGCCGGCCGGCTTCATCCAGCATCGCCCGCACACGACCAAACTGCTGGCCAGCCAATACGATATCGCCCTGCTTCAAGGTGCCACGCTGCACCAACAGGGTGGCCACGGCTCCCCGGCCTTTCTCAAGACGGGATTCAACAACAATACCGCTGGCCGGCACATCAGCCGGCGCTTGCAACTCAAGGATTTCGGCTTGCACCAGCACCGCATCCAGCAATTCATCAATGCCTTGACCGGTCAAGGCAGACACAGGAACAAACTGCACATCACCGCCCCAGTCTTCCGGGATCACGTCTTTCGCGGCCAGCGCATTTTTCACGCGATCCGGGTCAGCGGTGTCCTTGTCAATCTTGTTCAAGGCAACAACCAGCGGCACACCTGCGGCACGCGCATGCTGGATCGCCTCTTCCGTTTGCGGCATCACACCGTCATCCGCCGCCACCACCAGGATCACAATATCGGTACTCTGTGCACCACGGGCGCGCATGGCAGTAAACGCAGCATGGCCCGGCGTATCCAGGAAAGTGACCATGCCACGCGGCGTTTCCACATGGTACGCACCAATGTGCTGGGTAATCCCGCCTGCCTCACCGGCAGCAACACGTGTCTTACGGATGTAGTCGAGCAAGGAAGTCTTGCCATGATCGACATGGCCCATCACGGTGACCACCGGTGCACGCGGCGACAAGGTGCCTTCCTGGTCCTTGATGGCCGACAGCAGCGTGTCTTCCACGGAAGTGTCTTTCTCCATCACGGGTTTGTGGCCCATTTCCTCGACCACAATAGCCGCGGTGTCCTGGTCAATCACTTGATGCAGGCCGGCCACAATGCCCAGCTTCATCAAGGTGCGAACCAGGTCGCCACCCTTGACGGCCATGCGCTGTGCCAAATCTGACACGGAAATGGTTTCCGGGATCGTGACTTCGCGAACAATCGCTTCCGTGGGCCGTTCAAACGCATGCTGTTTTTGTGCATCCAGTGCCAGCTTTGGTTTCTTGCGGGCCTTGGGCATGTGCAGCAGGTTTTCTTCCACACTTTCCAGGTCATCCAGCGCTACATCGGCCGCACGCACTTTGCGTGGCATACCGTCACCACGGGTTTTGACGGCCTTCTTCTTGACCTTGGGTGACTCATCTTCCACCGCGTCATCGCGATGTTTGTGGCGCGAACGGACATCAGCATGTTCGCCAGCAGGTTGTGCCTGCGGGCGTTGGCGATCCGGGTCTCGTCCCTCAGTGACCTTGCGTGCCTCCAGGGCTGCCTGGTGACGCGCCTGCTCTGCCGCTTCCTGCTCCTTGCGCTTCAGCAGGGCCTGCTGGCGCAACACTTCCGGATCCAGGTCACGGCGATCACCGCCTTGTGACACTTCTTCATAGACGGGCTCTGCCGCCACGGGAGCCGACTCAATAACCGGCACTTCAGGAATGACCTGGGTACCCTCATCAACCGGGATTTCCTCCACGGATTCTGCAGGCGCTTCGGCATCTGCAGCACGCTTGACGTAAGTGCGCTTGCGTCGCACTTCCACGTTCACCGTCTTGCGACCCTGGTCAGTATTGGTCTTCAAGGTGCCAACGGTTTTACGCTTCAGCGTGATTTTCTTCGGTGCACCGGTTTTCTCTCCATGGGCCTGCTTCAGGAACGCCAGCAAGACCTGCTTGTCCTGATCGGTAACCGCTTCATCCGGCGCACTGTGCGACAAACCAGCTTCCTGCATTTGCTTCAGCAAGCGCTCAACCGGTGTGCCGACTTGTTCCGCCAGTTGCTGTACGGTGACATCTGCCATGACTTTACCTATTCCTGTTACTTATCCGTTGCCCTGGGCCAATCCTGCATCACTGCTCATGCATTGCCTTCATCGGCAAACCAGGGAGCGCGTGCTGTCATGATCAGCGCAGCAGCACGTTCTTCATCGAGCCCTTCGACGGCATCAAGCACATCTTCAACCGCTTGTTCAGCCAGGTCTTCCATCGTCACGATGCCCTTGGCTGCCAACGAGAACGCCAGCTGCTTGTCCATGCCTTCCATGTTCAGCAAGTCTTCTGCCGGCTCTTGCACGGATTCTTCCTTACTGATCGCCTGGGTCAGCAGCGCATCCTTGGCACGCGCACGCAATTCTTCCGCGATCTCTTCATCAAAACCTTCAATGCCGAGGATTTCCTCGATCGGTACGTAGGCCACTTCTTCCAGCGTGGTAAACCCTTCCTCAGCAAGGATGATCGCCACGTCTTCGTCCACATCCAGTTGCTGGACAAACATGCCCACCACATCAGCGGCTTCGGCTTCCTGCTTGGCCTGGGCTTCATCAACGCTCATGACGTTGATTTCCCAGCCGGTCAGCTGGCTGGCCAAGCGTACATTCTGGCCACCACGGCCAATGGCCTGCGCCAGGTTATCTTCAGCAACGGCCACATCCATGGTGTGCGTTTCCTCATCCACCACGATGGACTCCACCACCGCAGGTGACAGCGCATTGATGACCAGCTGTGCCGGGTTGTCATCCCACAGGATGATGTCCACACGTTCGCCAGCGAGCTCACCTGTGACCACCTGTACGCGGGAACCACGCATGCCCACACAGGCACCTACCGGGTCGATGCGGCCATCATTGGTTTTCACAGCGATCTTGGCACGCGAACCCGGATCACGGGCAGCAGCACGAATCTCGATGACTTCTTCGGCAATCTCGGGCACTTCAATGCGGAACAGTTCAACCAGCATTTCCGGACAAGCACGGCTCAGGAACAACTGCGGGCCACGCAATTCAGTATTCACCTGCTTGAGGATCGCGCGCACCCGGTCACCGACGCGGAACACTTCACGGCCAACCAGTTCTTCGCGCGGCAGGAAACCTTCGGCGTTATTGCCAAGGTCCACAATCACATTGTCACGGGTCACTTTCTTGACGGTACCTGCCAACAACTCACCTTCACGGCCTTCAAACTGCTTCATGATCTGGGCGCGCTCGGCTTCACGCACTTTTTGCACGATCACTTGCTTGGCAGTCTGGGCGGCGATGCGGCCAAAGTCGATATTCTCGACCTGCTCTTCGTACACATCGCCCGCTTTCAGGTTCGGATCCTTTTCATGCGCTTCCTGCAGGGTGAACTGGCTACCCAGTTCCGCCAGCACATCATCCGCGACAACCGTCCAGCGACGGAACGTGGTGTAGTCACCGGAACGGCGATCAATCACCACGCGGATATCGGCTTCGCCTTCCTCGTCGTAGCGCTTCTTGGTTGCCGTGGCGAGCGCGGTTTCGATGGCTTCGAAAATCACATCACGCGACACGCCTTTCTCGTTGGAAACCGCTTCAGCAACCAGCAGAATCTCTTTGTTCATGCTTATCACTCCAAATCAGGGCTGTCCTGCCCACTATCATCAAACCGTGGCACCAACTGCGCCTTGTCGATGGCATCCATCGGCAAACGCAACTCCTGCCCATCCTGCACCAATACCAACTCATCACTGTTCGCTGACAGCAATGGCCCTTTGAATTTGCGACGACCCTGCAAAGGCCGCAGCAATCGCACACTCACTTCCTCACCCACATAACGGGCGAACTGTTCTGCCGTGAACAGTACGCGATCCATGCCGGGAGATGACACTTCCAGCGTGTATTCCCCGGCAATCGGGTCTTCCACATCCAGCAGCGCGCTCAACTGGCGACTGACCGTTGCGCAATCTTCCACCGTGATGCCATCCGGGCTATCGATGAATACCCGCAACACACTGCGACGGCCCTGACGCAAGAATTCCACGCCCCACAGCTCATACCCCAGGCCAACCACGGTTGGCTGGAGCAGTGCCTGCAGCTCATCATTCCTGCGTCCTGTCATATATCCCCTGGTCCATCGACCACACCACACAAACAAAAAATGGGCACAAGGCCCATTTCTCCGGTCACCGGCACACCGAAGGCTGCGGTGACACTCCCGCCGGTGGCGGAATGTATTGGCAAAAGCCTTTACTGGAACCGGTCCAGCGAGGGCTTCGGCTATCGCTTGCCGGCCATCACGGCACGACAAGCGGAAATGGTTGCGGGGGCTGGATTTGAACCAACGACCTTCGGGTTATGAGCCCGACGAGCTACCAGACTGCTCCACCCCGCGCCAATGCCTGTAAAACCAAAACCTGTAAACCTTGCCCCAACGCAGCCGGGGGCAGCGTCAAGGGGCGGCAATTATAGGGAATCACCCTACCAGCGTCAATGAAAAACGCCGGTTTCCGGATGCAGGAAAATGGTGCCCAAGGCCGGACTTGAACCGGCACGGCTTACGCCACTACCCCCTCAAGATAGCGTGTCTACCAATTCCACCACTTGGGCAAGGGGCGCGAATTATAGGGAAATCGCCGCGCCCGTCAAAGCGTTATTCGGCCGGTTGGTTCGTTCCAGCAGGCTCGCCTGCCGTGGCACTGGCGGCTGGCGCAGCCGGGACGTCGGCTACCGGCACCTCGTTGGCCACCGGCTCAACCGCCAATACCGGCACCTCGGTATTCGCCACTGGCGTGACTGGCTGTGCCGGCACCGTTGCTTCAATCACCGGGATATCCGCGTCCACCGCAACGATCCGGTTCTTGGCAATGATGGCCAGGCTGAAGCTGGTCACGAAAAACACCGCTGCCAGAATGGCTGTGAACCTGGCCAGGAAGCCAGCACTGCCCGAGCTGCCAAACAGGGTTTGTGAGGAACCCGACCCGAAGGAAGCGCCCATGTCCGCACCCTTGCCCTGCTGGATCAGGATCAAGCCGATCAGCGCTGCCGCTGTCAGTACGTGCATTATCAAGGTCAGTTTTTCAATCATGCCTGCAAAGCCTGTTGTCCGATTGCCAAAAAGTCGTCGGCGGCAAGGGATGCCCCGCCCACCAACGCACCGTCAATATCCTGTTCCGCGAACAGCGAGGCGGCATTGTCCGCTTTGACGCTGCCGCCGTAAAGTACCGGCACATCCGCCCATGCCGGGTTGGCCGCCGACAGCCGGCCACGGATGAAGGCATGCACGGCCTGGGCCTGGGCCGGACTGGCGGTTTGGCCGGTGCCGATCGCCCAGATGGGCTCATATGCCAACACTATCCCGGCCAGGCCGGCAGTGGCCGCCGCCACGAGGGCGTCCAGCTGCGCGCCGATCACCGCTTCCACCTGCCCAGCCTCACGCTCGGCCAGGGTTTCACCGATGCACACGATCGGGGTCAGGCCACTGTCCAGCGCCCGCAACATCTTGCTCGCCACCACGGCGTTGGTTTCACCGAACAAGGCCCGCCGCTCGGAATGACCCACGATCACAAATCCACACCCGTAATCGGCCAGCATTTCCCCGGCGATTTCACCGGTGAAGGCGCCTTCGGGCTGTTCTGCCAGGTTCTGTGCACCGAGCGCCACCCGGGAGCCTTCAAGGGCGGCCGCAACAACAGGGATATGCACGGCTGGCGGGCAAACCACCAGACGCACCTGCGCCGAACCTGACCACCCGGCAGCGAGTGCCTGCGCCAAGGCCTGGGCCTCGTCACGACGGGTATTCAGCTTCCAGTTTCCAACCACCAGTTTGGGGCGCATGCGCGTTTCCCGCCGGAATCAAAAGGGCGCCCATAGTACCGGACGCCCCCTGTCCCCCTCAACCCGGATGCATCGCCGGGCATCAACCCATGGCCGACTGCACCACCGCTGCCAATTGCCCGGCCAGCGACTGCACCAGCTCGCCCTGCTCGCCTTCCACCATGACACGGATCACCGGTTCGGTGCCGGAGGCCCGCAGCAACACCCGACCCTTGCCATCGAGCTGCCGCTCGGCATCGGACTGGGCGGCCACGATCGCCGGATGCGAGAGTGCCACCGGCGCATGGGTGCGCACATTGATCATCACTTGCGGGAACATCACCAGGCCTTGCAAGGCCTGATCCAGTGACTCGCCCAGCTCTGACAAGGCATGCAACACCTTTAATGCCGCGATAATGCCATCACCGGTGGTCGTGACATCCGAGCAAATGATGTGGCCGGAAGATTCGCCGCCCAGCAGCCAGTCCTTTTCTTCCATCAGGGCTTTGACATAGCGGTCACCGACCTTGGCACGGGCAAACCCGACCCCCAATGACTGCAGCGCCAGTTCAACCGCCAGGTTAGTCATTTGTGTGCCCACCACGCCGGGGCATGGCTCTCCCATGGCCTGGAGACCGCGCACCATCACATACAGCAATTGGTCGCCATCCACGACATGTCCATGGCGGTCCACAAAAATGACCCGGTCGCCATCACCATCGAGGCCAATCCCGAGATCCGCCTTGCGTTCCTGCACCGCCGCTGCCAAGGCAGCGGGATCGGTTGATCCCACACCATCATTGATGTTCAACCCATCCGGCGCCACGCCTAGCGCATGCACGGTAGCCCCCAGCTCGGCAAACACGGCCGGCGCCACCTGGTAAGCTGCACCATGCGCGCAATCCACCACCAGGTTCACACCCGCGAGTGAGAAACCGGTTGGCATGGTGTTTTTGCAAAACTCGATATAACGCCCTGCCGCATCAGCAATACGCCGCACCTTGCCCAGCTCACGGGAATCGACCGTTTGCAGGGGTTTTTCCAGCTCTGCCTCAATCGCCAATTCCACCTCATCCGGTAATTTGCTGCCTTCCGCAGAAAAAAACTTGATGCCATTGTCATGAAACGGATTATGTGAAGCACTGATCACAATGCCGGCATCGGCATGCAAGGTGCGGGTGAGATAGGCAATGGCCGGTGTTGGCATCGGGCCTAACAAGCGCACGTCCACGCCTGCAGCCACAAGCCCGGCTTCCAGGGCTGATTCAAACATGTAACCGGAGATGCGCGTGTCCTTGCCAATCAACACCAGTCCACGGCCTTTGCCATGCCCTCGCGCCAATACCCGGCCAACCGCCCAGCCCAGCTTCAAGACAAAATCGGGCGTGATGATGCCACTGCCGACATGGCCACGGATACCGTCTGTGCCGAAATATCGCCGCGTCATTATCGTGCTTCCTTCATTGCTTGCCACATCGCCAGGGCATCCACGGTTTCGGACACATCATGCACACGCACGATATGTGCGCCTTGCTGCACAGCCATCAAGGCAAGTGCCAGACTGCCCGCCAAACGCTGCTCCAGCGCACGCCCGGTCACCGCACCCACCATCGACTTGCGCGACAAGCCAGCCAACACCGGCAGGCCCATGGCACCCAGCTGCTGCAAGTGCTTCAACAAGGAAAGATTATGACTGAGACTTTTGCCAAAACCAAAACCGGGATCCACCAACAGGCGATCGCGGGCAATACCGGCGGCTTCACAGGTGCTCACCCGCTGCTGCAACCATTGGCAGACCTCAGCCACCACATCATCGTAATGCGGGGCCTGCTGCATCGTGCCGGGCTGGCCTTGCATGTGCATCAGCACAACCGGCACATCCACCAGGGCTGCCACCGCCAACGTACCCTCTTTTTGCAGCGCCCTGACATCGTTGATCATGCCGGCGCCTGCGGCCACCGACTGCTGCATCAAGTGGGGATTACTGGTATCGACGGACACGACGGCATCCACTTCCGCCACCAGCCACTCGACCACCGGGAGTACACGGTCGATCTCTTCCTGTGAAGCGACAGCCGCAGCACCAGGCCGGGTTGATTCGCCGCCCACATCCAGGATGGCCGCACCGGCCGCAACCATGTCCTGCGCGCGACGCAGTATGCGATCACGATCCGGCTGGCCCTGCCAGAGCTGGCCGCCATCCGAGAAGGAATCCGGCGTGATATTGAGGATACCCATCACACACGGTGACTGCAGGTCGAGTTCACGACCTGCGCACCGCAAACGCTTGGGCGATGTTGGCATGATGTAACGCGGATCAGTGCTCGCCTACCGGGCGGCCACCGTGACTGGAGTCCTTCGGCTTGCTGACCTCATCACGGCTCACGGCCTTGCCAGAACCCGAATCATCATCGGAAGAGCCCCAATCCTTCGGCTCACCGGGCTCACGCCCGGCCATGATGTTATCGAGCTGCGATGAATCAATCGTTTCATATTTCATCAACGCATCGGCCATGGTGTGCAATTTGTCGACGTTTTCTTCCAGCAGGCGCTTGGCCGTGCCATAGCACTCATCAATGATCTTGCGCACTTCCTGGTCAATCTTGTTTTGCGTTTCCGGTGACACGTGCTGGCCACCCGGTGCGCCAGCACTCTTGCCGAGGAACGGCGAGTCACCATCGGCTTCGTCATACATCAAGGGACCCATCGCCTCCGACAATCCCCAACGCGTCACCATGTTGCGCGCCATCTCGGTGGCACGCTGGATATCGTTGGATGCACCGGTAGTCACACCATCCTTGCCCAAGGTCATTTCTTCGGCGATACGGCCACCGTACAGGCTACAGAGGTGGCTGATGATGTGCTGGCGGCTGAAGCTGTAGCGATCTTCTTCCGGCAGGAACATGGTCACACCCAAGGCACGACCGCGCGGGATAATGCTGACCTTGTACACCGGATCATGCTCGGGCATCAGGCGGCCGATGATGGCGTGACCCGCTTCATGATACGCGGTGTTGCGCTTTTCCTTTTCACTCATGACCATGGAACGGCGCTCGGCGCCCATCATGATCTTGTCTTTTGCCCGCTCAAACTGCTCCATGCCCACCAGCTTCAAATTGGCACGCGCTGCGAACAACGCCGCTTCATTCACCAGGTTGGACAGGTCTGCGCCGGAAAAACCGGGGGTACCGCGCGCGATGACTGACGGCTTCACATCATCGGCCAGCGGCAACTTGCGCATATGCACCTTGAGGATCTGTTCACGGCCACGGATATCCGGCAGCGGCACCACCACTTGGCGGTCAAAACGACCGGGCCGCAACAGCGCCGGGTCCAGCACATCCGGGCGGTTGGTGGCCGCAATCACGATCACGCCTTCATTGCCTTCGAAACCATCCATCTCGACCAGCAACTGGTTCAGGGTTTGTTCACGCTCATCGTGACCACCGCCCAAACCGGCACCACGGTGACGACCCACCGCATCAATTTCATCGATAAAGATAATGCACGGAGCCTGCTTCTTGGCCTGTTCAAACATGTCACGCACACGCGAAGCACCGACACCGACAAACATTTCCACAAAGTCGGAACCGGAAATCGAAAAGAACGGCACCTTGGCTTCACCGGCAATTGCTTTCGCCAGCAAGGTCTTGCCGGTACCAGGAGAACCCACCAGCAAGACGCCTTTCGGGATATGACCACCGAGGCGCTGGAACTTGGCCGGGTCACGCAGGAACTCCACCAGCTCCTGCACTTCCTCCTTGGCCTCTTCCACGCCCGCCACATCGGCGAAGGTGGTCTTGATCTGGTCTTCACTGAGCAGGCGCGCACGGCTTTTGCCAAAGCTCATCGGGCCGCCACGGCCACCACCACCGCCTTGCATCTGCCGCATGAAGAACACGAATACCCCGATCAGCAACAGGATCGGGAACGAGGCAATCAGCAACTGGCCCCAGAAACTCTGGCCATCGGGCTCACGACCTTCCACCGCCACCTTATTGTTGATGAGGTCACTCATCATGCCGGGGTCATAGACATTCGGGCGCACCGTGCGGAACTTGTCGCCCGACACACGCGTACCGCTGATCTCCAAGCCGTCAATCACCACCCGCTCGACCTGCCCGTTCTGGACATCCTCGATAAAACGGCTGTAGTCGACCGTTTCGGTCGCTGACGGCACCTGGAATTTCTGGAACACGCTGAGCAGCACACCTGCGATCACAAGCCACAGCAGGAGATTTCTGGCGGTATCGTTCACGCCCTGACCCTCATATCAATCGGCAATGCGCCGGGATTCCACACATCATACGCCACACAGGCGCGACTGGCTCATGACAAACGCTTCATCGCAAGCCCTGGGCCAATAAATAGACTTCCCGCGAGCGCGGCCGGCTGGCCTTGGGCTTGCGGGTGACCACCCGCTGGAAGCGGTTCCTGAGCTCACGGACATACTCATCAAAGCCTTCACCCTGGAACATCTTGGTCAGGAAAGCCCCTTCCGGCTTGAGGACTTCACAGGCCAGCTCCAGCGCCAATTCGGCCAGGTACATGCTGCGCGGCTGGTCCACCGCATTCATCCCACTCATATTGGGGGCCATATCGGAGATTACAAGGTCAGCGCCCGCATCCCCCACCGCCTCCCGGATGGCCTGCATCGGGGCTGCTTCCGTGAAATCGCCCTGGATAAAGGTCACATCGGCCAGGGAATCCATGAACAGGATGTCACTGGCAATCACCCGCCCGGTAGACCCCACGATGGATGCCGCCACCTGTGACCAGCCACCGGGCGCCGAACCGAGGTCGACCACCGTCATACCCGGCTTCAGGATGCGGTCTTTTTCCTGTATTTCCAGCAGCTTGAAACAGGCACGGGAGCGGTAGCCAAGGCGTTTGGCCTCCTGCACCCAATGATCGGAATGGTGTTCCTGCAACCAGCGATGACTGCTACGCGAGCGACCCATGAGAAAACCCGGACTTTCCTGCGAAAAAAGGCCGCTTTCCGTTAGAATGGCGGCCTGTCACCGGGACACTATACATGAAAGCCAGCGATCGCAAGCAACTCAAGGCCATTGGCCATCACCTGAAACCCGTGCTCATCATCGCCGGCGGCGGACTGAGTGAGGGCGTGCTCGCCGAGGCGGAGCGCGCCATCCATGATCATGAAGTGATCAAGGTGAAGCTGAATGTCGGCGACCGCGAAATGCGCCAACAACTCATCACTGAACTGGCATCATCCTTGCGTGCAGAAGTGGTACAAACCATTGGTAACATGGCCGTGTTATTTCGTGAAAATGCGCAGCCAGACCCGCGCCTCTCCAACCGCTTAAGGGCCATACCTGCCAAGGACTAGGAAATGCCAACCATCACGGATGATCCCGTTCTCGCCAGCGACAGCACCATGACGGTGCCCTACACCTGGACGCCACACCACAGTACCGGCCACAGCTTCGCCCCGGAAGACAATCCGTTCACCACCCTGTTTGCCGATATCACCCATCGCTGCAACATGGAGTGCCCGAATTGCTACATTCCCAACCGCGACATCCCCGACATGGACGCCGAATGGCTGTATGGCATCCTGGCACGGTTGCCACGCCGTACCCGTATTCGGCTGGTGGGCGCCGAACCCACCTT
>SBFY01000134.1 GCA_006227085.1 Gammaproteobacteria bacterium | reverse complement strand
AATCAAGGCATGGTCATCACCAATGTCGACCAATTGGTGCTTCAGGCTGTAAATGGGGCGACCGTCTTCCTGTTCAATGCTGGCAAAGAAAATGCTTTTTTCATGTGCTTCATCCGCGCGCTGTGGGTAATGGCGCAAATGATCCTGGAAAGCGGGGTAGTGTCGCTGGAAAAACCGCATGGTGTCGGTGGCATCGGCCAGGCTTTGGCCGGGGTTGGTGGTGTTCCCATCCTCACCAAAAGCGGCATCAGCGGCCAGGCCTGAGCGTTGGTAATCTGCGCTGCGCTGTTGCAGCAGTGTCACCCATGCCTGGCTGAGGGTGCCGGGGTTGCTGGCAGATTGCCGCAAGCGGATCAGTTCGTCATCACTGATATTGAAGTGCTCGTGGGCCTTCTCACCAAGCAGTACGGCTTGTTCGGCCGGCGTTATGCTGTTAGCGATGTGTTCCCGCACGCTGTCCCAGTTACTGCTCCCCGTGATGTGAACGGTTTGCCCATTACTCATCGCCGGCTTGTTTTCCAGTGCGGCCAGCACCTGTGGCAGTGATGCGTTAACGCGCAGCAACATCACGCCAGTGAGGGCGCGGGCACTGGTTTCGTTTTCAGGCAGGTCGATCCAGACGATTTCGCCACGCTGCAGGGCCGCCTCATCCAGTCGGTTCCCCAGCATGTCCTTGATGTCGTTGAGGGTGGCAGCGTGGGTGAAAGCCGCCAGCACACACAGGAGAAAGCCGGCCAGTAAACGGGACATGTTAGTCATCGGTTCGCTCCTTGCGCTCGAGGTGCGCCAATAATGAAGGATCAAGACCTGCTTCGCCAGCGTGGTGTTGCCGGAATGCGTCCAGCAAGCCTTGTTGCCATGCGAGCTGTGCATCCAGCACCAGCCGGGCACGATGCAGGAATTGCCCACACATGGCCAGGTCATCCAGTTGCGCCTCATCGATGCGCGGTAGCCAGGGGTAGTGCTGGTGGATAAAGGCGGCAAACAGGCCATCACGGTAACCCGCAATGGCACCTTGCTGGTGCCATGGTGTGCTGCCAATGCCACAGCTGGGCGAGCGCGCTTTCAGGATCGCACCGCAGGCACGGTCCAGCAGTGGTGTCTGCATGGTGCAGAAGTGCTGCAGGGATTCCGTGACATCCAGTGCAGCGTTATCCACGCCTTGCGCGCGCAGGCCGTCTGCTGTGATGACCAGCTGCACGGGTGGGCGCGGTACGCCGAGGTGTTGTTCAGGGCAGAGGGGCGAGAGGGTTACCTGCCCATCCAGGTTTGCGTAAAGGGCTGGCTGGTATTTGTCATCGCCATCGTAGCGGACACGCGCGCCTGTCAGGCAGGCACTCACCACAATCAGCGGTTTGGGTAATGAGGCATTGAAATACGCCTGGCTCACACAGCGGCCTCCAGCTGCTGCACGGCAGTCAGCAGCTCAGGCAGTGAGCGTACTTCATGATCGGCAGGGGCTTGATCCGGCCATGGCTTGTGTTCGGTATTGACCCAGATCGTGCGCATTCCCAGCGCTTTTGCGGGAGCGATGTCATAGGTGGGATGATCGCCGATATGGATGCATTGGTTGGCAGCGCACCCTGCATGTTCCAAAGCCGCGAGGAATAATGCCGGGTCGGGTTTGCTGGCCTGGAAATGTTCTGCAGAAAAAGCAAATCCGAACACATGGCCCAGGCCAAGGCGGTGTATGCAGGCATTGCCATTGGTCAATACGCCAAGCGTGTAATGGGCGGCCAGTTGTTCCAGCGTTTCGATGGCCTGGTCAAAAAAAGCCACCTCGTGGCGGGCATGCAGGAATGTTTCAAATGCATCATTGGCGCCGCGTTCAGCCACATGCGGCACATAGCCACTGCGGCGCAACGCTTGTGACATGGCCTGGATGCGAATGGCGCTGATGCGGTGTTTGAGGTGATCAGTTTCCATCAGGCGCAGGCGCAAGGCCATCAATGTTTCCGGATCAAAGTGATCACGAATGCGCGGGTAATGCTCACACAACCATTGCCAGGTAATGCGCTCTGCAGCGGTGATCACCGGGGCCACTGGCCACAAGGTGTCATCGAGGTCAAAGGTGATGAGCTGGAAGTGACGATTCATGCATCATCACCGCTTTTGCGTCGTGCACGGGGATGTGCCTGGTCATAGATTTTTGACAGGTACTGGAAATCCAGGTGGGTATAGACCTGGGTGGTGCTGATGTTGGCATGGCCGAGCAATTCCTGCACCGCACGCAAGTCGCCACTGGATTCCAGCAGGTGACTGGCAAACGAATGCCGCAGCATGTGCGGATGCAGGTGTTGCGGCAGGTTTTGCTTGATAGCGATATCGGACAGGCGTTTCTGGATGCTGCGATTGCCGAGCCCTTTCCCTTGCTGTGTGATGAACAATGCTTGTGTGCTGGTGTTGGGAATGGTGTGGCGCTGCGCCAGCCATTGTTCAATGGCAGCCAGCGCATGCTTGCCCACCGGAACGGTGCGCGTCTTGCTGCCTTTGCCGTGCACGGTCACCAGCCCTGCGCGCAGGTCGAGACTGTCGAGCGTCAAACCGGATAGCTCTGACAGGCGCAGGCCGGAAGAATAAAACAATTCCAGCATGGCGCGGTCACGGCAGGCCATGAAGGAATCGCCAGCGACGGCCATCAACTGGTTCACCTGGTCGACATCAAGCGCTTTCGGTAATGCACGCGCGGTTTTCGGTGCGCGGATGCCATTCGCCGGATTGTGGTGGATGCCGGTTTCGCGAGCGAGGAAGCGATAGTAGCTACGTGTGGATGACAGTGCGCGCTGGATGGTTTTGCCACCCATGCCTTCACGATGCATGCGTGCTGCCCATTGGCGGATATCACCAGCCAGCAGTTTTTCCGGTTCGGTGATGTTGCGGCTGCTGGCGAATGCCTGCAGCTTGTCGAGGTCCAGCCGGTAATTCTGGATGGTGTGCGGGGAATACTGGCGAACAGTGGCCAGCCATTCGAGGAATTGCGCGATCGTCTGGGCCAAAGCGGTGGGGCTGGACCCGGTCACGGCCTCACTCCCGTTCCAGCATCCGTGGCAGCAGGCGACCAAGGATATCGGCCAGGTATTCCAGGAACAGGGTGCCCATGGTGCGCTGGAAGTGATCCGCATGGCTGTTGCCGATGGCCAGCAAGCCGATCAGGTCCACATCCTTGAGTGGCACGATGGCAGCGGATTTGACGGCTTCGGCCTGGTCACCAAACAGGAAGGTGCATTCGCTGTCACGCAAGATGCCGCACACCGGTTTCTGGCTGTCCATCAGGCTGCCAATGGCTGCGCGCGCTTCTTCCACGGGCACGCTACGGGCCTGGCCAATGGCTGGGCAGTCACGATCGAGGATCAGGATCTGGTATTGCTCGGCCTGGAAATCGCGCGACAGGCTTTCCTCAACAGCGACCAGCAACTGTTCAAGGTTCTGTGCTTCCAGTAATGCCAGCACCAGCTTGCGGCTGTTTTCGAACAGGCGGTCATTGGTGCGGGCGGATTCCAGCAGTGCTTGCATGCGGCTGCGCAATTCGTGGTTACGGTCACGCAGCAGGCCGACCTGTCGTTCCACCAGTGATACGGCGGCACCGGTTTCATGTGGCAGTTGCATCTGGCACAGCAGGTCGGTGCGGGTGGCGAAGAAATCCGGGTTGTGTTGCAGCCACTCGGCAACCGTATCAGCAGTGAGTGAATGGGTTTCGGCAGGTTTGGCGCTCATGGGTGTGCTAATCCGTTTATTGTTATAAAAGAATGGAGCCTTCAAACACGGTGGTGGCCGGTCCGGTCATGGTAACGGGCTGGCCACGGCCTGGCCAGTCGATCCACAGGTAACCGCCGGGCAA
>SBFY01000108.1 GCA_006227085.1 Gammaproteobacteria bacterium | reverse complement strand
CGACACCATGGCGGCATGAAAAAGACCTTGCAATGGCTGTACCCCCTGCAACGACTGGATACCCGCCTGTTCCTCTGGCTTAACCGCATCATGGCCGATCGCCGGTCACTGCATTACCTGGCCCTGTCAGTGTCCCACAGTGGTTCCGGCATACCTTACGCAATCGCCGGCCTGCTTTGCCTGTGGCTGGAGCCCGAACACGGCAGCTATTTTGCTGCCATGCTGGCCTGCGGCTATGCCATTGAGCGCCCCTTGTACTGGATGCTGAAAAACAGCATCCGCCGCCGTCGCCCCGGCGAGGCCATTGATGGCTGGACCATGCGCATCATCCCCTCAGATCGTTTCAGTTTCCCTTCCGGCCACACCTCAGGAGCATTCCTGTTCGCCTATGCGATCAGTGTGTATTACCCGGCCCTCTATCCCTGGGTGCTGCTGTGGGCAATGGCCGTGGGCAGCTCACGTGTGCTGCTCGGTGTTCACTTCCCTGGTGACATCATGGCAGGTAGCCTGATGGGCACACTGTGCGCCTGGCTCGCTGCCCTGTGGGTACAATGATGCGCATCCTCTACGGCGTACAAGGCACCGGAAACGGCCACATCACACGGGCACGCGCCATGCAACGCGCATTTGCCACACGCCATGTGCAGGTGGATTACCTGCTCAGCGGGCGTGACCGGGATGCGTTTTTTGACATGGACTGCTTCGGCGATTACCAGCACCGGCATGGGCTGACCTTTGCGGTCAGCAATGGCCGCATTGATATCACCCGCACCATCCGGCAGCTCAAGGCACGGCAATTCCTGCGTGATGTGCGGGAGCTGGATCTCTCCGCATACGATGTCATCCTCACCGATTTTGAACCCGTCACGGCATGGGCTGGGCGCTTAGCCGGCAAAACGGTGATCGGTGCTGGCCACCAATACGCCTTCCAATACCGCATTCCCAAAGCCGGCAACCATCCACTGGCCAGCGCCATCATGCGGCATTTTGCACCGGCCGATATCGCGCTGGGTTTCCACTGGCATCATTTCAACCAACCCGTATTGCCGCCCCTGCTGGAGCCCCACACACCGTGCCCGCCCAATCACAGCGTGGTTGTTTATTTGCCGTTTGAAGACACCCGCCATGTGTGTGAGTGTCTCGCAATGTTTCCCCTCCAGTCGTTCGATGTGTTCTCGCCGCAACCCATCCCCAGCGAATGGCCAAACATCCGTGTGCATCCGTTATCACGACACGGTTTCCAGACCACCTTGGCTGGCTGTGAGGGCGTGATCTGTAACACCGGTTTTGAACTGATCAGCGAAGCCCTGCAATCCGGCAAGAAAATCCTTGGCAAGCCCCTGCATGGGCAGATGGAACAGCTCTCCAACGCACGTGCGTTGCAGATGCTGGGGTTAGCGCAGATCATGCCCACGCTCGACCGGGAAAGCATCCACACATGGCTGTCAGCGTCTGCACAACCACGCCAGCATTATCCTGATGTTGCCAATGCCGTGGCTGACTGGATTGTCTCCGGTGACTGGCATGACCCGGGCCGCCTGGCACACCAGCTCTGGCAGCAAATAGGGCCGGACGCCCCGGACACACTACCGATACCTGCCGTGTAAACCCCGCGTCACGCCATGCTCGCGGGTATCCGTGCCCAAACCTGCGCGATATCAATAGTCAGTCCCGCAAAAGCTCCTACACTAGTGCGAAACACACAGGAGCCAGCACATGAGCCAAGACCTGCGCCCATTCCTGAAATACATGGTTGACCATGAAGCCTCAGACCTGTTCCTGAGCGTGGGCGCCCCGCCCACCCTCAAGATTGATGGCATTGCCAAAGCCATGACCCAGCAGCCGCTGGATGCCGAACAGGTACAGGACCTGGCGTTTTCCGTGCTGGCCGAGGAAGACGTTGCCCATTTCAGGAACGAGCTGGAGCTCAACAAGGCGCTGGATGTACCGGAGGTGGGACGTTTCCGCCTGAACCTGTATCGCCAGCGCGGCAACCCGGCCCTGGTGGCACGCTTCATTCGCGCGGATATCCCGGCAATTGGCCAGCTGGGCATGCCCGCCCTGATGGAATCGCTGGTGCTGGAAGAGCATGGCCTGGTGCTGGTTGCCGGTGCGGCCGGCTCTGGCAAATCGACCACGCTGGCCTCGATGATCGATCATCGCAACCAGAGCAAGACCGGCCATATCCTGTCCATCGAAGACCCGATCGAATTCCTGCACAGCCACAAGAAATCCATCGTTGACCAGCGCGAAGTCGGTATCGACACACTGTCCTTCGACGCTGCCCTGCGCAACGCGATGCGTGAAGCCCCCGATGTCATCGTGATTGGTGAAATCCGTGACCAGGAAACCATGCGCCATGCCCTCTCCTATGCGGAAACCGGCCACCTGTGCTTGTCGACCCTGCACGCCAGCAATGCCCACCAGGCACTGGAGCGCATCATCAACTTCTTCCCGGAAGACAATCGCGGCGAACTGCTGCTTGACCTGTCCCTGCACCTGAAAGCCATCGTTTCGCAGCGGCTGATCCGCGGCGAATCCGGCAAGCGCCTGCCGGCGGTGGAAGTGATGCTGAACACACCGTTCATCCAGGAACTGATCCAGGGCGGCCGCATCGACGAAATCGGCGAGACCATCGCCCGCCATAACGAATCCGGCTGCTGCACCTTTGACCAGTCGCTGTTTGAACTCTGGAAGACCGGCAAGATCAGCCAGGAAGAAGCGCTGGAGCATGCCGATTCACGCGCCAACCTGTCGGTCATGATCCGGCTGGACGGCAAGAACCCGCACAGCGGCATTGACGACCTGCGTTTGCAATAAACCTGACCGCCGGCCACGCCGCGCTGCGGTACAATAGCCGCCCATCCATCGTGGGGCTGGCATGACATGAAAATCGGCGATACCTGGCACCGCTCCGTGCGTTTTGATGCGGCGACCGCGACCATCCACATCATCGACCAGACCCTGCTGCCGCACCAGCTCCAGTGGATCAGCCTGACCAGCCCGGAAGACGTGGCCGAAGCGATTGTCACCATGCGCGTGCGTGGCGCCCCGCTGATCGGTGCCGTGGCCGCCTACGGCTTTGCCTTGGCCATTCGCCATAACCCGTCCTTGCCCGCCATCGAAGAAGCATTTTCCCGCCTGCTGGAAACCCGCCCCACCGCCGTTAACCTGCGCTGGGCACTGGAACGCATCGACGGCATCGTTACCGCTTTGCCGGAAGACGAACGCTACGGCGCCGCCCTGAAAGAAGCCGATGCCATTGCCGATGAAGATGTGCGCACCTGCGAACTGATCGGCGAATACGGCCTGCAATTGCTGAAACAGTTGTGGGAACAGAAACACAGCACACAAACCCGCCTGAATATCCTCACCCACTGCAACGCCGGCTGGTTTGCCACCGTCGATTGGGGCACGGCCCTGGCACCGATCTACAAAGCCCACGATGCCGGCATTCCCGTGCATGTGTGGGTCGATGAAACCCGCCCGCGTAACCAGGGCGCGATCACCGCGCTCGAACTCGGCCTGCACGGTGTGCCGCACACGGTCATTACCGATAACGCCGGCGGCCTGTTGATGCAACGCGGTGAAGTGGATATCTGCATCGTCGGTACCGATCGCACGACCGCGCACGGCGATGTCTGCAACAAGGTCGGCACCTATTTGAAAGCACTGGCGGCGCACGATAACGGCATCCCGTTCTATGTCGGCCTGCCGACCAGCACCATCGACTGGCGCATTGAACGCGGTCATGAAATCCCGATTGAGGATCGCAGCAGCCGCGAAGTGACACACATTGGCGGCTTACATGAAAAAGCACTCACGAGTGTGGCTATTTATCCCGAA
>SBFY01000076.1 GCA_006227085.1 Gammaproteobacteria bacterium | reverse complement strand
TGGTCATTGGGATACCGTGCGCTGACAGAACAGCTCTGCGGCGTGATGCTGGAAGACGCGCCCCACATTACCCGCAGTAATTGGCTGCAACGGCCATTAAGCCCGGAGCAGCGTGACTACGCGGTCAATGACGTGGTGTACCTTTCCCGTGCATGGCCACTCTTGCTGCAGCGTTTGCAGGACAGCGCATGGTATGCAGCGTGTGTCGATGAAACCACTGCACGGGTGCGGCAAATGCTGGTGCCGCAGGATCCGGAACAGGCATGGCGTGAGTTGGGTGGTTTGGAGCGACTGTCCGATACCGGTCTGCGCATTGCCAGGCGCTTGTACCTGTGGCGCGAGCAAACAGCGGTGCAGGATAACGTGGCCCGTAATCGCTTGATGCGCGATGGGGTGTTGCTGGCGATCAGCCGGTTGCAGCCGGAGAACCTGCAATCCCTGTCACGCATTGAGGATATGCGTCCCGGCAGTGTGCGGCGTTATGGGCAGCAGATATTGCGTGAAATCGATGCGGCCGTGGCCGATGTGGCTGATATCCAGCGGCCGCCCAGCGTCGATCCGCAGCAGATGCGGCGCTTGTTGTCGCCATTGAAGAAGGCGGTGGCACGTTGGTCGGAGGAACATGGCTTGCCGGGGCCATTACTGGCCAGCCGGACCATGCTGGCTGGACTGGTATTGGCATGGCTGCATGGGCAACCATTGCCGGAATGGACCATGGGCTGGCGAGGAGCCTCGTTAGTGCCGATGTTGCTGGATGTGCTGGAGAAAAATCGTGAGCTTGTCGATACTGTGTGATGTGTACCGGAGTGCCCGGGTTGAGGGTATGTACCTGTATGTGGCCAAGCAGGAAGGTTTGTCGCGTGTGCCGGAAGCATTGATGAAACGATTTGGGCGAGCCGAACGGGCGATGGGTTTGATGCTGACGCCTGCACGTACACTGGCGCGTGCTGATGTCGTGCAAGTGATGCAGGCTATCGAGAGCCAGGGCTTCTACCTGCAAATGCCGCCCAAAGAGGATGTGCTGCCATGAGCAGTTATGCCATCGCATGGTTGGTGTATAGCGTATCCGCCGCTGGCTGCTTGCTGGTGGGCTGGCAAGTGTTCGGCTGGCGTTTCCTGAAACCGGTCCGTATTCCTTTATTGCTGTTGGTGCTGGCATTCCTGCTGGTGCCTGTGCACATGGCAGAACGGCCGGGTTGGTATGCACCTTCCGTGATGGGGGCAGCGGTGGCGTTGCTGGATGAAGGCGTGGAAGCCATGCTGGCGTTGCTTGAACTGCCAGCCACAGTCGGTGGTTGGCTGGTCGCAGGATGGGCACTGTTGCGCCTTGGCGTGTTGGGTATCCGGCGCTTGCGCGCTCGCCAGCAGCCAGTAATACCTGTGGCCTCTCGCGATATGGCAACCCCGATGGTGGCCGCCACAACATCAGCTGATGCCCATCACACAGGCAATGAATCCCCGATACAGGAACAGGAGTCCACTCCATGAAATTTGAAGGCACCGATCGCTATGTCGCTACCGATGACTTGCGCATGGCTGTTAATGCGTCCGTGACCCTTGAGCGACCCTTGCTGATCAAGGGCGAGCCCGGTACTGGCAAAACCATGCTGGCTGAAGAAGTGGCGGATGCCCTTGGTTTGGAACTGATCCAGTGGCATGTGAAATCCACCACCAAGGCCCATCAGGGGCTGTATGAATACGACGCTGTCTCGCGCCTGCGTGATTCCCAGTTGGGCGAGGAGCGTGTGCACGATATCCGCAATTACATTCGTAAAGGCAAACTGTGGGAAGCATTCGAGTCAGATAAAAAAGTGGTTTTGCTGATTGATGAAATCGATAAGGCAGACATCGAATTCCCCAATGATTTGCTGGTTGAATTGGACAAAATGGAGTTCCATGTCTACGAAACGGGTGAGACCGTCAAGGCCAGGCACCGGCCGATCGTGATTATTACCAGTAATAATGAAAAGGAATTGCCGGATGCTTTCCTGCGGCGGTGTTTCTTCCATTACATCCGCTTTCCTGATCGCGACACCATGGAAGCCATCGTTCGTGTGCATTTCCCTGAAATCAAGAAAACCCTGGTCAAGGAAGCGATGGAAGTGTTTTTTGAATTGCGGGATATCCCCGGTTTGAAGAAACGCCCATCCACTTCCGAGTTGATCGACTGGCTGAAGCTGTTGATGGCTGATGATGTGTCGCCGGAAGTCCTGAAAGAGCGTGATCCCGCCAAGGCGATCCCGCCCTTGCACGGTGCCTTGCTCAAGAATGAACAGGACGTGCACATGCTGGAACGTGTGGCCTTCATGCACCGCCGGCAAAATCGCTAACAGGGCTGCGCATCATGTTGATTGGCTTTTTCGAGACCATGCGAAAGACAGGTGTGCCTGTCTCGATGCGTGAATTGCTCGATTTGCTTGCCGCTATGGAAAAGCGGCTGGCATTTGCCAATAAGGAAGAGTTCTATTATTTGTCGCGTGCCTGCATGGTCAAGGATGAGCGCCATTTTGATCGCTTTGATATCGCCTTTGCCCGCTATTTCGAGGGTATCGAAACCTTTGATGACTTGCTGGAACACCTGATTCCGGATGAGTGGTTGCGCGATGCGTTCATGAAGCAATTATCAGAAGCTGACAAGGCCATGGTGGAAAAGCTTGGCGGCCTTGAGCAGTTGATGGAGGAGTTTCGCAAGCGCCTGCAAGAGCAAAAAGAGCGCCATGAAGGCGGTAACAAATGGATTGGTACCGGAGGCACGTCGCCATTCGGGCAGCATGGTTACAACCCTGAGGGGATCCGTGTTGGCCCTAATGGCGGGCAGGGTAAGGGTGTCAAGGTCTGGGACCAGCGCGAGTACCGTGACCTGGATGACAGCCGTGAGCTGGGTACGCGCAACATCAAGGTTGCCTTGCGGCGGTTGCGGAAGTTTGCCCGCAGCGGTTCAGCCATGGAGCTGGACATGCCCGACACGGTGAAATCCACCGCAGACCAGGGTGGTTTGCTGGATATCCGTTTGCGGCCCGAGCGTCACAATGCCGTCAAGGTGCTGGTGTTTTTCGATGTGGGCGGCTCCATGGATGCCCATGTGCGGGTGTGTGAAGAATTGTTTTCGGCCGTCAAGACCGAGTTCAAGCACCTGGAATACTTTTATTTCCATAACTTCCTGTATGACTATGTCTGGCGCAATAATTACCGCCGTCAGTCCGAACACATCAGGACATGGGATATCCTGCATAAATACACGCAGGACTATAAAGTGTTTTTTGTGGGGGATGCTTCCATGTCCCCGTATGAAATCGTGCAGGCGGGCGGCAGTGTTGAGTACTGGAATGATGAGCCCGGGGTGGTCTGGATCCGCCGCATGATGGATGCTTTCCCGAAGCTCGCATGGTTGAACCCGGTGACAGAAAGCCGCTGGGAACAGACACAATCGATAGGCATAGTCAGGGAATTGGTGGATAACAAGATGTTCCCATTAACACTGGCAGGTTTGGGCGATGCAATCAGTTTCCTCTCCAAATAAGTTGTTCCAGCGCTGCATGCTGCTGCTGGTAACAGCGGGGTGGCTCTTGTGCGGCCTGCCGGCGCAGGCGCTGGAGTCACTGCCTGAAGGGGCTCGGTCGCCAGGGCAAAAAATCATATTGCTGGATGCCGTTGTTTCACCCAGTGTCGAGGCTGGCGGCTTGCTTGAGGTGCTGGTCGATGAGGATGGCCGCAAGACACTGGATTCGGTGTTGTCGCCAGAATCGGCTGATGACTGGCGTCCAGGCCCCGGTTTCCTTCGCAGTTATGGATATACCGATTCTGCGTACTGGTTCCGTGTCCGCCTGAAGAATGCTGAAACCCGACCCATTAGCTGGCTGTTCGAGATTGCCCAGCCGGAATT
>SBFY01000159.1 GCA_006227085.1 Gammaproteobacteria bacterium | reverse complement strand
CACCGGATTCCATGGCATCGACCAGCTGTTCCAGGCGGGCCAGGGCCTCTTCAAACTGGAATGACTTGTTGCTGCGTGATGGTTTATCGCTGCGTGACGGTTTATCACTGCTTGGCTTGGCCATGGTGTGTGTCCGGCAGGGAATAGGGGCGAGTCACGCTACACCAGCGGGATAACAGGGTCAATGCAGCTGCATGGTGGATATCCCACAGCGTTTGCGGTGATTGCCCCTTGGGGTGTTTTCGCCGGCTTGCGGATAATGACCCGGCATGGATGCACTTGCACACGGACGGTGCAGGACACATGGATGTGCGGGAATAAGGCAGGCTTCCGGGTCTGCCTTTTTTCTGCCTGCGCGGTATAGTGTCGCTTTCCGCGCACAGGCCTGCGATGTTCCCGTGAAGCACTCCCGAGCCCTTGTTTTCCTGCTCTGCAGCATGTTGGCCATGCCGCTGTGTGCGCAGCCGCCGCAGCGGATTGTGTCGTTGAACCTGTGCACGGACCTGTTGCTGCTGGAACTGTTGCCGCGGGAGCACATTGCGGCGGTGACCGAGCTGGCTCCTGATCCGGTGTATTCCCTGATGGCGCATAAAGCCCAGGGCTTGCCGATCGTCCGCCAGGACATGGAATCCATCCTCGGTTTCCAGCCCGACCTGGTGCTGGCCACCCGGTTTTCCGATCCGTATACCGTGCAGCGCCTGCAGTCATTGGGTGTTCCCGTCCGGCAGTTTGATATCCCGTCCACGGTGGAGGGCACACGGGGGTTTATCCGCGAGGTGTCGGCAGCCCTTGGCCGGCCAGTCGAAGGGGAGCGTTTGCTCGCGCAATTCGACCAACGCTGGCAAGCCTTGGGTGAGCAGGCGGCACAGGGCCCGCACAAGCGGGTGATGTTGTACCGGCCGGGTGGCGTCACCATGGGTCGCGACACCCTTGAGGATGCGGTCCTGCAGCAGGCAGGCATGGTGAATGTGGCGGCAGGGATGGGGTATCGGCAATGGACGGAACTGTCCTTGGAGACCGTCTTGCAGGCCAGGCCGGACGCGGTGCTGCTGGATGATGACGGCCGCCATAGCGATTCATTGGCACAAGGCATGGGTGGACACCCGGCGTTGCAGGCCGCTGGCATCACGTCATACAGCATGGCCCACAAATACTGGATTTGCCCTGGCCCCCACCTGGCCGATGCCGTGACGGTATTGAGGGAATTGCTGCTGTGAGAACCGCGTTACGCATCCTGCCGGTATTGATGGCACTGCTGGTGTTACTGGCAGCTGTCTTGCTGTGGGCGCTGGATCAGGGACCGATGGAGCTGCCGCTGTGGCAGGCACTCGCAGCAGGCCTGCGTGGCGAACAGTCATTGGCCAGCATCATCGTATGGGAAGTGCGTTTGCCGCGGGCCTTGCTGGCCATGCTGGTGGGTGCGGCGCTGGGGTTGGCGGGAGCGGCCATGCAAGGGTTCCTGCGCAACCCGCTGGCCGATCCGGGCATCCTGGGGGTATCGGGTTCGGCCGCGCTGGGAGCCGTGCTGGTGCTGTATTTCGGTTTGTCACATGTCGGCTGGTATGTCCTGCCCTTGGGTGGTTTGCTGGGAGCCCTGGTGTCGGTGCTGTTGATCCTGTTATTGGCCGGGCGAGGCGGTAGTGATATTGCCCTGGTGTTGGCCGGGTTGGCCGTCAGCAGTTTTGCCGCGGCATTGATTGCGCTGACGCTGAACCTTGCCAAGAGCCCGTATGCCATGAGTGAAATGGTGCATTGGATGCTGGGCTCGGTGGCCAATCGCAGCATGCTGCATGTGCAGATGGTGTGGCCTTTCCTGTTGCTGGGCAGTGTGATGCTGCTGGTGGGTTGGCGCTACCTGGATGTGCTGACGCTGGGTAATGAAACGGCGCATGCGATGGGGTATGACCCGCAGCGCTGGCGCTGGTGGCTGGTGTGCGGGATCGCCCTGTGTGTGGGTGCGGCTGTGTCGGTCAGTGGCGCGATCGGTTTTGTTGGCTTGATGGTGCCGCACCTGATGCGACCGCTGGTGGGCTTCCGGCCCGGTGCCTTGATGCCGGCCAGTGCTCTCGCGGGTGCGGTGCTGTTGTTGCTGGCGGATGTGCTGGTGCAAGCCTTGCCCGGCAAGCCCTTGCAACTGGGCGTGGTGACAGCCTTACTGGGTGCTCCGTTTTTCTTCTACCTGATCATCCATCACCGCAGGCATTTCTCATGACCGTATTGGCCGTCGACCGGTTGGGGTGTGCGTTGCAGGGAGTGCCGATCCTGCAGGGCATTTCCACGCGAGTGGGTGCCGGTGAGCTGGTGGCGCTGGTGGGTCCCAACGGTGCCGGCAAATCAACCTTGTTGCGGGCGATGGCCGGCATCCAGCCCGGTGTGCAGGGGCAGGTGCAGCTGGACGGGCGCGCCGTGTCCGGCATGGGTATGCGGGAGCTGGCGGCGGCCAGGGGGTACCTTGCGCAGGCCAGTGATGCGGCCTGGCCCGTCACGGTGCGGTACCTGGTGGGTTTGGGTCGGCTGCCGTTGCGGGCGTTCTGGCAGCCAGCCACGGCGGGCGATGCTGCCGCGGTGGAGCGCTCCATGCAGCAAACCGATGTGCATTACCTGGCGGATCGCCTCGTGACTACCTTGTCGGGTGGCGAACGCCTGCGGGCGATGCTGGCACGGGTGCTGGCAGCGGAGCCGCTGCTGATCCTGGCCGATGAGCCGTTGGCGGCACTGGATCCACGTCACCAGTTGCAAACCATGCAGTTGCTGCGGGCTCACTGTGATGCCGGCGGCTCGGCGGTGGTGGCCCTGCACGACTTGACGCTGGCCTGCCGGTTCTGTGACCGGCTGCTGTTGCTGGAATGTGGCCATGCCGTGATTGATGACACGCCAGCGGTGGTGATGGCGTCCGGTGAATTGGAGCGGGTGTACCGGGTAGGGTTTGAACCGGTATCCGTGGATGGCCGGGCCAGTGTGTTGCCAGCCAGCGTGCGTTAATACGCGTTGCGGTGTACGAAGCCGCGGAATACGGTCATCCCGATAATCTTCAGGTCGAGCAGCAAGGACCAGTTGCGGATGTAGTACAGGTCGTGCTCGATGCGCTTTTCCATTTTTTCCAGTGTGTCGGTTTCGCCGCGCCAGCCATTGACCTGCGCCCAACCGGTAATGCCGGGCTTGACCAGGTGCCGCAACATATAACCCTGGATGCGCTCACGGTATTCCTCATTGTGGGCCACGGCATGCGGTCGTGGGCCGACAATCGACATGCTGCCAGCCAGCACATTGAGGAATTGTGGTAGTTCATCCAGCGAGGTGCGGCGCAGGAAGCGGCCGATACGGGTGACGCGCTGGTCGTTACTGGAGGCCTGTTGCACGCGATCACCGTCTTCAGTCACGGTCATGGTGCGGAATTTCAGGATGCGGATTTCTTCCCCGTTCAGGCCATAGCGGCGTTGCCGGAATAACACCGGGCCGGCTGAATCGAGTTTGATCAGGGCTGCGATCAGCAGCATCGGTGCCGCGATCAGTGACAGGATCAGGCTGCCCAGCACCAGGTCTTCGGCGCGCTTGATCAGCGCGTTGTAGCTGTCCATCGGGCTGTCATAGACACTGATGATGGGCAGGCCACCCAGCGTGCGCATGCGGGCATTGATCAGGTTAAAGGTGAACAGGTCCGGCACGATATGCACCGGAATGGAAGAGTTGGACAGGTCGCGGATCAATGCCTGGATGGTGTGCTCCGAAGTCATGGGCAGCGCGATATAGATTTCGTCAAAGCGCCCGGCGCGGGCTTCGGCAACCAGCGATGGCAAATCCCCCTGCAAGGAAAGGTTGCCGGCGGGGGCGTTATCGAAAAAGCCGGCAATACGGAACCCCATCCACGGGCTGTTTTCAATCGTCTGGGCGAGTTGCTGGGCCAGTGTGCCGGCACCGGCGATGGCGATAACGCGGGAGTTGCGGCCATTCTGGCGCAACCGGTGCAGCAGGTGGCGTAGCGTCCAGCGCATGGTGGTCAGGATGACCGGGGTGGCCACCACCCAGCTGCCAATGGTCAGTCGGGAGAAGCGTTCCACCGATTTGGTGGCCCAGGCCAGCGTCAGGATGGCCAGCAAGGTCAGTCCCCAGGCGATGAAGACCTGGCGGGCTTCCACGTCAATACGCTGGCTGCGCCAGGACTGGTACAGCCCTTGGTGGTGCGCGAAAAAATTGTATGACATGGCGCTGGCGATGGCAGCGATGTAGTACTCCTCGCGCCACTTCACGCCGAAAACAACCGTGCAGGCAAACAGGCAGCCACCCACCACACAAATTTCGAGCAGCTGGTGCATGGACGAGAGTTGTTGCTGGTGAGGCCGGATCAGGCTGCTGGCATTCATGGGCAGCGGCTTCCTTGGGGCACTGTTCCGTTCATGATGGATGGCGAATATAGCATGCGCTGCCGCCTGGAGAAGGCCTTCTGGCATAATGGGCGCGTTTTTCCAGGCCATGATGGCCATCAGCAAGCGGGCAGCATGGTAGCCGATAATAATTACATCACGCCCAAGCGGGCCCGGCGATCCGCGCGCGACATGCTGGTATTCCGCAGCTTGTCCGGTGGCGGTAATGCGCTGGCGATTTTCCTGTTGTTGCGCATCCTGTCCGAAGAAGAATACGGGGTGTACAGCCTGTTCATGTCGGTGTTGCCGATCATGGCAGCCGCCTTGTCGATGGGATTGGCCGGCACAGCCCAGCGCTTCTTGCCGGAGTTGGTGCGTCGCCGTGAGTTCACCCTGGTCAAGCGCCTGGTGCTGACCATCATGCTGTTACGGGTGACGTCATTACTCACCGTCGGTGCCGTCGCCAGTCTCTGGATGGATGAATTGCTGGCGGCTTTTTCACTGTCCGCCTGGTCAATGCTGGTACTGCCTTTCGCGATCATCATCTTCTGCGATTTCCAGTCACGTTTGTTGCGTCCCACGCTGGTGGCATTCCTGGACATGCGGGTGGCGACATCCAACCAGGTGGTGTTTGCGCTGGTCAAGCTGGCGGGGTATGCCATTGGCTGGTGGCAGGGTTGGTCGTTGGCGGTCATTGTGTGGGTGGATGTGTGCGCCATGGTGATCTTGCTGTTGTTGGTTGCGCTGGCATGTTGGCAACGATTGAAACAGTTGCATGGGCCATCGTTGCGCTTTGAGCCTTCGGAGCGGCAAAAGCTGGTGCGTTATGCCTTGTATTACAGTTTCAATGACGCCAGCGGCATTCCGATGGGCAAGGCCACTGACCAATTGTTCATCGGTTATTTCCTTGAGCCAGTGATGGTGGCTGCATACGCCTTTGCCAGCACACTGAACAAATTACTGCTACGCCTGACGCCGGTGCGTTATTTCATTGAAATCCTGCGCACGGTGTTTTTCGCGGCCGGCAACAGTGTTGGCCATGATGTGGTCGGTGAGCGTTTTTTGCTGCTGGCCAAATTGGTGTGGATCCTGATGATCCCGGTCTATTTCGTGATTGTGGCCTTATATGACCCGCTGACAGCTTGGCTGCTGGCGGGTAAATACCAGCAATATGACTGGGTGGTCTTCACCATGCTGGGTGTTGGCCTGATTGCTGCGATTGAAATGCCGGTGACATTGATCTTGCAGTTGCGAGAGCGTTCAGACCTGATTTTTTTCGGTAATTTTTTCGCCCTGTACAATTTGCTGATGGATTGGTGGTTGATTCCCATCATGGGTTTATGGGGGGCTTTGCTGGCCACCGGGTCGGCGTTGTGTTTTCGCCTGTGTTTCTGGTGGTGGTTTGTGCGCAAGGATGCACCGGTGCAACGGCTGGTGCCTTTCCTGGGCATGACACTCATCTATTGGGGAGCATGCAGTGCCTTGTTGTCCTTGCTGGGCCATTGGATTGAAGCCGACATGTGGTACGCCCTGGCGGGTATTGCGGTCGGTGTGCTGGCGGGGCTGCTGTATTTGAGATTGCCGCTGTTTTCCACTGCGGAGAGCCAGCTGGCCTATGAGTCCATGGGTGAGCGCCTGTCGACCTGGTCGCGCCGGCTGGGCTGGTTCAATGCGCGGGGTGTTGCCTGATGAGTGGCGGCCCAGCGTTCATCGGGATCGGGGCGCAAAAAGCCGGGACAACCTGGCTGTGGGAAAACCTGCGCCTGCATCACCAGCTGTGGTTGCCCTTGGTGAAGGAGCTGCACTGGTTTGATGTGCAGTATCCGCCGAAGGCGTTGGCGGCAGGACGGCCTTACCAGCACCGCAGCGGCTTGTCGCGTTACCGGCCTTTACTGAAGCATCCTTCCTGGCAAGAAGCACGATGGTTGTGGCGTTTCTATCACGAGTGCCGTTCTGACCGGGATTACCAGCAATTGTTCGTGCGCAAGGACGGTCGGCTGGGTGGGGAGATCACCCCGGCCTATGCCATTCTCGACCAGGATGTGGTGGCGCAATTGCATCAATCATTGCCGCGCGATTGTCGCATCCTGTTGGTCTTGCGCGAACCGGTGGACCGTTTGTGGTCAGGGCTGCGCATGCATTGCCGTAAACGCGACCTGGATTGGCGTGCGCTGGACGAGTCGCAACTGCATGCGATGGCGGCAGAACCTGTGCATGCCTTGCGTTCGGATTATGCCCGTACCCTTTCGCACTGGTCGGTGTTCGCTGACCGGCTTGGCGTCTTTTTTTACGAAGACATGAAAGAGCAGCCCGCAGCGTTCCTGGCGTCGGTGCTGCAATTCCTGCACGTGGATGCGAGCTGGCAGTCGCCCCGCTTGCACGTGCAAAGCAATCCCGGTAGCGGGGATGCTGGTGTGCCGGCATTTTTTCGTCAGCACTGGCAGCCGCGTTACCAATCCGTGGTTGATGTGGTGGAGCACCATGTCGGGCGTGTCCCGGCTGCATGGCGGGTGAGCGCATGAGTGTCCGGCAGGCCTTGGTGTTGTCGTCGGGCCGTTCCGGTTCGACCCTGCTGGATCGCTTGCTGGGCTTGCACCCGCAAGTGCGTTCCCTGGGGGAGGTCGTGCACTGGCCCAAGACGCTCACACTCGATGAGCCCTGCACTTGTGGTGAACGCATGACGCAATGCCCGTTCTGGTGTTCAGTGGCCAGGCATCTCCAGCACAGTCTGGGGATCGATGTGTTGCATGATCCGTACGCCCTCGATATGGGCTTGATTGGTGCGACCCATCTGCGTGATGAGGCGTATTACACGCTGTCGCGGCGCATGGGGAATCGTTTCGCGCAGGCATGGCTGTGGGCCGGTATGCGCATGGGGCAGCATTGGCCCCTGCCATTGGTGCGTCGGCAAAACCTTCACAGCCTTGCGGTATACGAGGCGGTGCGCGCGCTGTCCGGGAGTGCAGTGGTGGTGGATTCCTCCAAGCAGTACTTGCGGGCCATCAGTCTTTACCGGCAGGAGCCGCAACACACGCGCTTGGTGATGCTGGTGAGGGATGGTCGTGCGGTGCTGCATTCGCGCATGCAAACCGGCTTGGGCATGGAAGAAGCGGTGCAGCGCTGGAAGCGCTATTACCAGCGCATGCAGCCTTGCCTCGCTGCCAGCGTTCCGGCGCATGCGGTGTTCCAGCTGCGCTATGAGCAGCTGGCAGCTTCCCCGCAGGATACCCTGCAACAATTGTTCCGGTTTTTGGGGCTGGACCCTTGCGATGTGTTATCCCGCGATGAATCGGATGTGCATATGACGGCGGGCAATGCGATGCGCTTCAAGCCGTTGGGCGCGATCGCCCCGGACTTGCGTTGGCAAACAGGCTTGCCTGCCGATGCCCGCGCCTATTTTGAACAGCATGCTGGCCAGCTGAATCGCCAACTGGGGTATCACGATGATTGAGTCGTGGCGTGAATTCGCAGAATCGGTTCGCTCGCGACGAGATGATTTGTTGCGCGAGGTTGGTCGTTTCCCGGGCGCGATCCTGGTGACGGGCTGCCAGCGTTCCGGCACCACCATGCTGTCACGCTTGTTGATGCATGCGCCGGGTTTTGTGCCTTACCGGCTCACGCATGATAACGAGCTGGATGCAGCGCTGTTGTTATCGGGTGCCTATCACAAGCCAATGCCGGCAGGGCGTTATTGTTTCCAGACCACCTACCTGAACAATTGCTGGCGGGAATACGCACGGCTGGGCGCACAGCATAGGGTGGTGTGGGTATTGCGCAGGCCGGACTCCGTGGTCTGGTCCATGGTGTATCACTGGAAACCGTTTGCGCGCCAGGAGTTGTATCGTGCCTGTGGCCTGGAGGTCGAGGCAGGGCACTTGCACGTTTACCAGTCTGCCAATCGATGGCAGCAATGGCGCTACCGTGATACCTGGCGTGCATGCATGGCGTATATTGGCAAGACGCACCAGTTGGATGATGTGCATGTGTTGCTGGGGGATCGCTTGAAAGTGGTGGATTACGATGACCTGGTGTCCGATCCTGCCAACACCTTGCCACCGTTGTATGACTGGCTGGGTGTGCCCTTTGATGTGGCAGCCATCAAGGATGTGAAAGCATCCAGCCTGTCGCGTGCAGTCGCCTTGAAGCCTTTGGAGCGACAGTGGGTGACAGCACTGTGCCAGCCGGTCTATGACGATATGCGTGACAGGTATTTGTCATGAAGGGTTTGCGAGGGCTGCTATTGACGGCTGATCGGTTTCCGCCTGTCCGATCGGATGTGCTGGTTTTGTGGGCGCAGGAAATGGTGGCGCGTGGCTATCAGCTCGACTGGATCATGCAGTCACGGGAAGCGGGCAGTGTGCCACCCGTGCAACCCTTTGCATCCGGTGAAGTGCTGCTGGGGGCAATGGATGATGGGACTTCTTTCTGGGCACGCTTGCGCAAACACTGCCGTGCCATTGCTAATGAGTGCCGTGTTTTTTCACGTACAAAAAAGCATCGCTATGATTTTGTGTTAGTGCGCGACAAGATGGTGGCAGCTTTGCTGGCGCGCTTGGCGGCATGGCGCAGCGGCACACCATGCTTTTTCTGGCTATCTTTCCCCTTTCCTGAAAATTCCTTGTACCGCTACCGGCAAGGTGTGGCACGTTATCCCTTTTTCTATTGGCTGCGTGGCAATGTGCAATTTTTTTTGTTGTACCGCTGTATTTTGCCGCGTATGGATCATGTGTTTGTTACCAGTGAACGCATGAAACAGGATCTGGTGGGGTATGGGTTGCCAGCAGGCAAGATCACCGCTTACCCGATGGGAATTGATATCTCGCGAATGCAAGCGGCGCTGCAGCCACCTGTGGTGACGCATCGTCATACGGTGGTGTATTTGGGGGAAATGGCCAGGGCGCGTGGACTGGATTTCCTGCTAAGGGCCTTCCAGCGCGTGAATATTGCCCAGCCGGCAGCGCGTTTGTTGATGGTTGGTGGTTCAGAAAATCCCGAAGATCTGCAGTGGTTACAGTCTGAGGCGGAACGCTTGGGGATTGCGCACGCGGTGGAATTCACTGGCTGGCTACCACAGCTCGAAGCGTGGCAGCGTGTGCGTGAAGCGCGAGTGGCCTGCTCACCATTTTTGCCATCGCCTGTGCTGGCGTCTGCATCACCGACGAAATTGGTGGAGTACCTGTACCTCGGTGTGCCTGCGGTGGTGAATGAGCAGCCAGACCAGCGGCAGGTCATCTCGGAAAGCCAGGCAGGTTATGTGGTTGCATGGGATGAAGGCGC
Organism: Gammaproteobacteria bacterium; assembly: GCA_006227085.1. Taxonomy (GTDB): domain Bacteria; phylum Pseudomonadota; class Gammaproteobacteria; order Pseudomonadales; family M0112; genus M0112. The sequence goes on along the minus strand of SBFY01000159.1, from coordinate 958 downwards.
ATTTGCGGACGCGGTGTTGGCGCTATTGGCGCAGGATGATTCCGAGTGGCGGGCTATGTCTGTGAGAGGGCATGAGTGGGTCATGCAGCATCGCAGCTATGCAATGATTGCGGACCAATTGGATGCGCGCATCAAGGAATTGTTGCATGGTCGCTAATGCATCCCCTGTCGTTGGCCGCTTGTTGCCTGTGCTGTTCCAGCTGTGGCTATGTGCATTGTTCCTGATGCATTTCCTGGCCATCAAGATCGGTGCCTTGCCGCGCTGGTCGTATGGCGTGCTGGATATGCTGGTGCTGGTGTTTGTTGGCTTGCTGGCATGGCGCTGGCGGCAGTGGTGGCCGAGCGTGCCGCGCACCTGGTGGTGCCTGTTGCTGGCCGCGCCATTGATCGGGCTGCTGGGTGTGATCATCAATGCCATTGATCCGATGATGGCGTTTGCGGGCTTGCGGCGTTATTTCCGCTTGTTGCCGTTGGCGTTATTACCATGGCTGTGGCAGGGTGCTGGCATTCCATGGCGGCGCCAGTCAGGGTTACTGCTATTCCTGTTATTACTGCAGGTGCCATTGGCATTGCAGCAGCGTTTGTCGGTGCCGTTGACGGTTGCTCCCGGTGATCATGTGGTGGGTACACTGGGTTCGCCAGCCTTTCTCACCATCACGATGTTGTGTGCGATAGCGGTGCTCATGGTGCTGTGGTTGCATGGACGGCTGCGAACTGTATTGGCGATGGGATTGATGGGATTATTGTTTATTCCGTGCACCCTGAATGAATCCAAATCCGTGCTGGTGTTGTTGCCGTTGGTGGTGTTGCTGCCCGTGCTGTTATCCATCGCGCAGGCCAGCAAGGCGCGCTTGTGTGGGGCAGTGTTATGGTTGGCGGTTGCGATGGCGGCTTTTTTCCCGATTTATGACCATTTCAATTTTTCGCGCTGGGGTTATACCTTGTGGGATTTCCTGGT
>SBFY01000011.1 GCA_006227085.1 Gammaproteobacteria bacterium | reverse complement strand
CGCATTCCTGTGGATGGGATTGATGCAACGAGCTGCCTGACGAATGAAGCCTGTGTTTTGGACAGGGACCTGTATTGGCATTTCCCTGCGTACATCACGGATCCACGCTTTACAGATGGTTTCTCTGCCAGCCCAGCAGCAGCTATCCGGCATGGGCAATGGAAACTCATCGAGCAGATGGATCCATATGCTCTCACACTCCATGACTTGTCACATGATCCGCTGGAGTCTGTTAACTTGTCAGATCAGCATCCGGGAATTGCCAGGCAGCTGATAGTTGATCTCAGAGCCTGGCAACAAAAAACTGATGCCGCATTACCAGCCCCCAACCCCGAATATGACCAATTGCAAGGCTGGATGTACTGGAAGGATTGGGCTATTGCAAGATGGGAGCAGCTTCATACCCGTGTGATAGCCTGGCTTTTCTTGTTGAACTCGCGCTAAGGCTTATTCGCAATCAACCACTCAGCTAACCACTGCGGTGGGTAATGGGGCAACCCATTCATCTTGTCAATATACCGCTGCAATGCAGCGGTATCGCAACGATGTATTTTATAGTACTCCGTAGCATACACAGTATCGTGGCACTCAGTGAGCAAAGCGTCATAAATGCGCTCTTTGACCTTGTTCGGGAAAAACCAGTACGGATACTCCACCATAAAAAACTCGACAGGTTCACGCCACTGTACGGGGGCAGCCCAGTTATTTGAGGGAATCGCCTTGGTATCATGGATAAACGCGCCTAGGGCGATCTGGCGCAACGCGTCCGGTTTATGCTCCGGGATTGCCTGTGGGTAACGCTGCGCAAAGGCCTGTTCATCAAAGACCAGCATGTTTCCCCACAGCCTGGCGCAATCAACAACCCGATTCGCTCCTGGTAATGCATACTCAACCTCTCGGGCAATGTAGTACCCACAACCGGCCAACCTATCGCCTCGATAGTTTGATTCCACAAACCTGACCAGTGCTTCCACCTCCGATGCCAACGGATTTCGAGGCGGGTACACACGGTATAGCTCTCCCATCGGAAATCCCACTGTCGGGAAAAACACCACCAGCACCATCGCGATGATGGCTGCCGCTTGCAACAGTTGCTTCTTCAATGACAGTGCCAACACCAAAGCGAGCATACCAATAAATAGCCCGTGATAAATATGTCGAGCAAACAACCAATCACTGAAAAACAATGCCCAGGACAAATGGGCAATTGCACAGGCCGTAATCAAGCCGACACTTCGATATACCGGTTGATGCAGGTGTTGCCACGCTAGCAGGAAGAAACCAGCCAACATCAGGATATACAAGAAAAACAGCGGCAATGGCGATGCCCACCGTTTCAATTCATGCGAATAGCGATGCCAATTATGGATGGCCCGTTGGTAAATATGGTCAAAAAACCTGTTTTCTTGCCACGCGATGGATGCTTTCCCGATGCCGGAACCCATGTGCAAAAAAGTTTGCTCGCTCTCATGGCTCTGGATAAGGCGGGCGGCCTCTGGTAACGCTGCCAGGGTATGTTGCTCATAGAGGTTCCATGGCACCACAACCATGCCCACACCTAGGGCCCAAATGAATAACGCCTTGACCGCTCGTTCGCGAAATACCTTATGGAACAACAGCAATACTAATGTTCCGGGCAAACCAAGGCCAGAAACCCATGCCGCTGTCTTGGTTAGCATGGCCATACCTGCCAGAATCCCGCTCGATATGCCATAGCGCCATGGGTTCTGTTGTAATGCATCACTCAATAGGATTGCGCTCAGCACAATGAATAATGATGCCGGAAGATCCCCGAGCACCGAAACCCATGCCTCAGGGTTGATGCGGGAAACTACCAAGGGTGCTGCAATCCACAGCCAGTAACGCGTTGCCTTGGGTAGGCGTCGACCGCCAAAATGCAATATCAGGAAAAACAACGCCACGTTCAGCAAGGTTGCGAAGAACTTGGGCACCCATAGCTGGTTGCCAAATACATAAACACCCAAAACCACCGCCCATAGCGATCCTGGCCCCGTGGTGATTTCAGCATCAAACGGCTTCAGCTCACCATAACTACTGACCCAGCCCAACCCATTGGCCATGTTTTTTGCCGTAGTGGCAAGCAACGCCTCATCCCCCAACAGTGGGAAAAACAGTGCGGAAGAGAGGCTGCATATGACAAATAGCAGGGCCAGGATTATCGTCCAGACACGCAAACCCGTGGAGACGGTGCCGTCTGTTGGGGGGATATGCACTGTACGGGTCACTGGCTGATACCATCCCTGTGGGTATTCGCGCATTATAATGGCATCTTCTTTTAGGGACCCTGACATGATCCAGGCTTTCATCTCCGCCATTGACAGGATCAGCCTGTGGCTGGGCCGCGCCCTGGCATGGCTGACCCTGCTGATGGTGCTGGTCATGGCCAGTGTGGTGGTGCTGCGCTATGGCTGGGGCCACGGATCGGTATTGCTGCAAGACCTGGTGATGTATTGCTATGCCGCCGTATTCCTGCTGGGCGCAGGCTATGCCCTGCGCCAGGACGGTCATGTGCGCGTTGATATCCTTTACCGGCGCTTCACGCCCAATGGACAGGCCTGGGTCAACCTGTGCGGCACCCTGCTGTTCCTGCTCCCGTTTTGTGCTTTTGTGGTCTGGTCGAGCTGGGATTATGTCGCACTGAGTTGGCGGATCCGCGAGGTCTCCCCTGAACCTGGTGGGATTCCTGCCGTGTTCCTGCTGAAAACAGCCATCCCCGCCATGGCCATCGCCTTGGCATTGCAGGGTGTTGCCGAAGCCTTGCGGGCCATCCAGCAATTGCGCCAGCAACCGTTACCGCCCAATCACCCGCCACATCCGCAGGGCGAGGTGCTGTGATGCACGCGATGGCGCTGTGGTTGTTCATTACCTTATGTGTCTTGCTGATGCTGGGTTATCCCGTTGCCCTCACACTGGCCGGCACGGCATTGGCGTTTGCCGGCATCGGTATGCTGACCGGCACGTTTGACCCGGCGTTCCTCAGTGCATTCCCCAATCGCGCATTTGGCACCATCAGCAACACCACCCTGGTGGCCGTTCCCTTGTTCGTGTTCATGGGCGTGATGCTGGAAAAATCGCGCGTGGCTGAAGCCTTGCTGTCGAGCATGGGGCAATTGTTCGGTCGCCTGCGTGGTGGCCTTGGTTTGTCCGTCGTTATCGTCGGCATGTTACTCGCCGCCAGCACTGGTATCGTTGGTGCCACCATCGTGACGATGGGTCTGATGTCATTGCCGACGATGCTGAAGCGGGGCTATTCGCCCGCCCTCGCGACCGGCACTATCTGTGCCACCGGCACCCTGGGCCAGATTATCCCGCCATCGATTGCGCTGGTGCTGCTTGGTGACATCCTCTCCAGTGCGTACCAGCAGGCCCAGCTGAACATGGGTATTTTCACGCCGGAAACGGTTTCCGTGGGTGACCTGTTTGTGGGTGCCATCATCCCTGGACTAGTGCTGGTGATCCTGTATGCCGCGTACGTGTTGCTAATCAGCTGGCTACGGCCCGCCAGTGCACCGGCCGCCGCAGAATTACCATCACTGCCGTGGTCGCGCGTTGCGCTCGATTTGTTACCGCCCCTGCTGTTGATCGCGGCGGTGCTCGGCTCCATCCTCGCAGGCATCGCGACACCCACGGAAGCCGCCGGTGTGGGTGCGGCCGGTGCGCTATTGCTCGCTGCAGCCAAACGTGAGTTGTCGCTGGCATCACTGCGCCAAACCATGCAGCAAACGGTGGAAGTCACCGCGATGGTGTTCCTGATCCTGTTGGGTGCTGCCTTGTTCTCGCTGGTGTTTCGCGGTTTTGGTGGCGAGGCCATGATCCAGCACCTGTTCGATGCCCTGCCAGGCGGAAAGTGGGCCGCCATTGCACTGGTGATGCTGGTGATTTTCCTGTTGGG
>SBFY01000115.1 GCA_006227085.1 Gammaproteobacteria bacterium | reverse complement strand
TCATCAACCAGTAACCAGCCTTCGCCATCGGTATCCGGCATGCCCTTGAGGATATTCGCCTGTCCTTGCGATTGGTGGTCGTAACTGGCGATGCAGAGGCTATCGATCAGGCGGATATTCATTTCGCGCCCGAGAATCGTGGCAGGGATCAAACCGCCACGGGCAATGCCGGCAATGCCCTTGAAGTGGCGGCCTTCGGCCAGCAGGCGACGGGCGAGCTCGCGGGTATCGCGATGGAGTTCGTCCCAGCTGATGCAGTATTCCTTTGGTGCGCTTTGGGCCATAACGCTTCCCCGGTGGTTAGGCGGGCTATTGTCGCGGAATTACCCCATGGGTGAAAGGGGATACGGGATGAAAGAAGTGCCCTGCGGCAGGTACACTGGGCAACCAAACCCGGGAAATCATCATGCTTGATACCACGCCACTGTTGCGCGAAACCACATTCCCTGCCTTGAAACGCGCTGCCCTGGAAACGCTGCAGGTCAATCTCGGTTACCGCTGTAACCTCAGTTGTGTGCATTGCCATGTCAATGCCGGCCCCAATCGCACCGAGATGATGACGCCGGACACGCTGGCGACGGTGATTCATTTCCTGCAAGGCGCCGGCGTGAAGACGCTCGATATCACCGGTGGCGCGCCGGAGTTGCACCCGCAATTCCGTGAATTGGTCATCGCTGCCCGCTCGCTCGGGGTGGAAGTGATTGACCGTTGTAACCTCACGGTGCTGTTCGAGCCGGGGCAGGAAGGGACCGCGCGCTTCCTGGCGGACCACGGTGTGCGCATTGTGGCTTCACTGCCGTGTTACCTCGAGGAAAATGTCGAACAACAACGTGGCAAGGGCGTGTTCGGGCAAAGCATCGAAGCGCTCACGATGTTGAATGGGCTGGGTTATGGGCAGGGCGGTGGTTTGCAGCTGGATCTGGTCTATAACCCCGTGGGTGCGCATCTGCCGCCGCCACAGGCATCACTGCAAGCCGATTACAAACGCATGCTGGGCGAGCGTTATGGTGTGCAGTTTGACCGGCTGCTGACCATCACCAACATGCCGATCAGCCGTTTTGGCAGTGTGCTGCTATCGCACGGTGACTTTGATCGCTACATGCAGCTATTGAAAGACAATTACAGTGCCGCGAATGTGCCGGGTGTGATGTGCCGCAGTCTCATCAGTGTCGATTGGCAAGGCTATGTGTATGACTGTGATTTCAACCAGATGCTCAACTGGCCAATGCACACCCATGGCACGCTCGCGACTGACCGGGTGACATTGGGCGATTTATTGGGCCAGTCACTGGAGGGTAAGCCCATCGTGGTCGGTGAGCATTGCTATGGCTGCACCGCCGGGCAGGGTAGCAGTTGCGGGGGTGCACTTGCCTAGCCCGCTCATCAGTATTGTGATGCCGGTGTTGAATGAAGCCGATGTCATCGCAGGGGCGCTGAAGCGCTTGCAGCCCTTGCGCGCACTGGGTGTGGAAGTGATTGTCGCCGATGGTGGCAGCGATGACGACACCGTCGCGTTGGCTGCGCCGCTGGCCGATCAGGTGGTGGAAGGCCTGCCAGGACGTGCCACGCAAATGAATACCGGTGCGCGAGTGGCGAGTGGTCGCTTCCTGTGCTTCCTGCATGTGGACACCGAATTGCCTGCCGATATCACGCAGCAGTTTGCGCAGTTGATTGATCGTGACCCGATGTGGGGGTTTTGTGCAGTGCGTTTATCGGGCAAGCAGCGCGCCTTCCGTGTGATCGAATGGTGCATGAACTGGCGCTCGCGGCTGACGCGCATGCCGACCGGTGACCAGATGCAATTTGTGCGCGCCGATATTTTCCGGTTTGTGGGCGGTTTTCCGGATATCCCGCTGATGGAAGACATCGCCATGGCCAGCCGCCTGCGTTGGAAGCACAAGCCGTTTCGTATTCCTTCGCCTGTCATTACCTCGAGTCGTCGTTGGGAACAGCAAGGCATTGTGCGAACCGTGTTGCTGATGTGGTGGCTGCGTTTGCAATACGCATTGGGCGTGTCACCGCACACACTGGCCCGGCAGTATCGCCGTGGCTGACTGCCTGGTTATCCAGTTTGCGAAAGCGCCGGTACTGGGGCAGGTGAAAACACGCCTGCAATCCGCCTTGTCCGTGGAGCAGTGCCTGCAACTGCACAAGGCACTGGTGCAATACACATTGTCAGGATTGGTGAAAAGTGCCATTGCTGATGTGGAACTCTGGGGCAGTGATGAACACCCTTGGCTGCGTGAATTGGCTGCCGGATACAGTGTGCCGTTCCGTGTGCAGCAGGGTGAGGATCTTGGTGCGCGTATGCAGCAGGCATTGGCAGAGGGATTGCAGCGCTATCGCAAGGTGTTGATTGTGGGCAGTGATTGCCCGCAGCTGGATCGTGATTACTTGATCGCAGCCATTGCTGCCTTGGATGACAAGCCGGTGGTGTTCGGCGCAGCCGCCGATGGCGGTTATGTGTTATTGGGTGTTACACAACCGGATGTGCCGGTGTTTGATGCCATACCATGGGGGAGTGACCGTGTGTTGCCGCAGTCGTGTGAGCGTCTGGATTCCCAAGGGATTGCCTATACGCTGCTACCAGCGAGGCATGATATCGACCGGCCGGAAGACCTGCTACATGTGCCAGCGGTATTGCGTGAATCGATAGGGGTGAATGATGGCTGCTGAATCCGGGAATCATTGTTATTGCCAGGAACGGGCGACAAACCTGGCGTTTGCTGAAACCCTCAAGGACCTGCCACCTGGTTATTGTGGTATTTGTGATGTGTGTGGCCAGCCGGGACATATGCGGGCGCACCCGCAATTGCCAACCACCGGCAGCTGGTGCGATGAGCATTGGCAGGCCATGCTCGCCTCGCCGGGTATCACGCTGGATGTGTTGTTCAAGTGGGCATTCATCGCGGTGACGGTGATTGTGGTAATTACCGCGATGATTCGCTGGCTGTGATTACAGCGGGTTCAGCTTGATCTTCTTGAACATTGCCTCACTCAGGCGGCGCGGGATCTCGACAATCGCCGGCAAGAACGCAATCGCCTTCGGGTAACGCACATGCCGCTTGTTGTGGCGGATGGCTTCGACAATGCCGTCAATCAGCACGCTCATGTCGGTGCGGTCTGACGGCGGTTTGTCACCGAGGAATTCCTTGAACGGCGGGTAGGCACGGGTTTCATCATCGAGATCAGTATCGACGCTGCCGATCTGTACCAGTGTCAGGCCAATCGGCAAATCGCGCAGGTCCTGCCGCAGGCCAGCGGTGTAATGGCTCAGGCCGGCTTTGCTGGCGCCGTAATGCACCAGACCCGGCGGGGTCAGCACCGCCGCCAGCGATGACATGTTGACGATATGGCCGCCACCGCGGGCCAGCATGCGCGGGATCAGCTGGTTGCACAGGTGTACCGGTGCCAGCAGGTTGGTGCGGAAGATCGCTTCGATATCCTGCGCGCTATGGTGCGGCGCCCAGTTGCAGTACGAGATACCAGCGTTGTTGATCAGGATGTCGATCGGCCCATCCGCTTCCACGCGTTCAATCAGGGCAGTGACATCGTCCAGGTTGGTGAGGTCAGCGGGATAGGCCTTGCCACCGAGTGTCTTCGCCAGTGCTTCGATGGTGTCCGCCGAACGCGCCACCAGCGCGACCTGTGCGCCTTCTTTCGCGAAGCGTTCGGCCAGGGCCTTGCCAATGCCTTTGGAGGAACCGGTGATCAGGATGCGTTTGTTGTGGATGTCCATAAGTCTAAAACCTGGTGCTTGATGCTTATGAGGCAGTTTGTGACTGTGCATCATCTGCCGAAGGGGTTCGCCATGAAATAAAGCGCATGATTTCCGTGGTGATAATGAAAGCGCCTAGGGCGATATTGGTTATTCCCATGGCATAACTACGAATCAATGCCACCGCAAACGATGCGTCCGCAGGAATGCCAACAGTTAA
>SBFY01000185.1 GCA_006227085.1 Gammaproteobacteria bacterium | reverse complement strand
GTACTGTCGGGTACCGGCAGTGCACGGGTAAAGCGCCCATCGGCCAACACGGGCATCACCAGCCCGAACACACTGACTGCCATCAGCAACCGTTTCATAAGGCTTCCTTAATTCTTGAGGGCAAAGCGGCCGGAACCGAGGAAGCACAGCGCCAACGCGGTGAACAGGTAAAACGCCTGCAATTCAATCGCCCAGCCGCCGTACTTACCCAACGCGAGGATCTCACCGGAATGCGCCAGGAAAATGGCAAACAGCATATTGATGACCATCAGGCCGGCACCGACACGGGTGTAGAGGCCGATGATCACCATCACCGGGGCCAGCAATTCGCCGATGAATACGCCGTAGGCAAACCAGCTCGGCAGGCCGTGGCTGGCGAGGCTGTTACCGATCCAGCCCATGCCGTGTTGCAATTTGGCGATACCGTGCAGCAACATCATGCCGCCCAGGCTCAAACGCAGGATCAATTTGCCAATATCCGGATGCATAAATAATCTCCTGTAATCGAAACGGATTAATCTGGTTTCACGGACGAGGGGAGTTTTAGCACACCGTCGGTTTGCATGACCCCGATCACTTCTTTCATTGCCGTTTGCAACGGCTTGATAGCAGCTATTTTATCATCCAGCACGGAAGGATCCTCTCCTTGGTCATTCACGGCAATCAACTTTTCCCGCAACTGGTTGACAATATCAAACGTGCATAGCTTGCACCCTTCCCGGCTTTCCGTGAGCTTCATTTTCAGCAAATCCACTTCGGAAACCGATAAATCAAATACCGATCCCACCGGGAATTTCTTTGTCCAATCATGGCAGCAAAGATAATAGTTACCATTCCATCCGATAAATACATGCAAATACGGACTGAAGCAGTGATGTGACATCCCGTTCTCGTGAATGATTTGCCATGCCTCTTCTTCATAGTCCTTCTTGAATGCATGCTGTGAAAATTGCTTGAGATGACCGCCGCGGTTCTGGGTAGAGACCACACTCACCCGATTAATACCGAGACGCTTCCAGTAATCCCTGATCTCAGGGACTTTCTCATGGTTGTCCTCGAAATCCACAATCGTGACCTGAACCTTGCATGCACCCCGGTCCAACGACAGCATATCCTTGACATTACGGTCGATAAGATTGAAATCAAGATTGTAAATAGCACGGTACAATTCACCTGTAGCGCTAATGCTGAGATTCAACTGGTTGAGTCCTGCTGCAAACAATCTTTGTGCCTTATCCCCGGTTAACAACGAAGCATTGGTCGTCAGGTTAAATACAAACCCTTCGCCGCAGGCATGTTCAATAAAATCCACAGCTTGGGGATTGATCAGCGGCTCACCGGTCCCACAGGCTTTCAGGATTGGTTCCTGGCCAAGTGGCAATTCCCGGCAACGATCCAGGGTTTTGAGAAACACCTCTTTTGTCATCATGCCCATTTTCGGCATGGTGTCGCGCGGGCAAAATGAACACGTTGCATTGCAACGATTCGTGAACTCGAAATCAAAATGCCTCTCGAATACAGGCTGCGCTTTGATCATGAATGAAACCATGCACCGGGATACATGCATCATCCTAGCAGGATGCCATGAGGCAAACCATGCTGATTATCCCTGCCTTTCGCACGGCTATCCGTTACACTAGCGCACAGATGACTCACAAGGATCTCCCATGACCACCTACCAGACCCTCACCCTGGCAATCACTGACGGCATCGGCCAGATCACCCTGAACCGCCCGGAGCAGGCCAACGGCATCGACATGGCCATGGGACGCGAATTGATGATGGCTGCGATCGAGTGCGATGAAAGCCCCGCCGTGCGTGCGGTGTTACTGACCGCCAACGGCAAGTTCTTCAGCGCCGGCGGTGACCTTAAATCGTTTGCGGCTATGGGCGACCAGATTGGTGCCGGCATCAAGGAACTGACCACCTACCTGCATGCCGCCATTTCCCGTTTTGCCCGCATGGATGCCCCGGTGGTGGTGGCCGTGAATGGCGTGGCCGCCGGTGCCGGCATGAGCCTGGCCCTGTGTGGTGACCAGGTGATTGCTGCCCGTTCTGCCAAATTCAGCATGGCCTACACCGCGGCAGCCCTGTCACCGGACGGTGGCGCCACCTGGCTGCTGCCACGGCTGGTGGGGCTGCAGCGTGCGCGTGAATTGATGTTATTGAACCGTCGCCTGTCCGCCGAGGAAGCGCTCGGCTGGGGCATGCTGACCCGCGTGGTGGACGATGAACAGCTGGCGGCCGACGCACTGGCGTTGGCCAGCCAATTGGCACAGGGCCCGACCGGTGCCTATGGCGAAGTCAAACGCCTGCTGGCAGACACCTTCGATAACGGCCTGGAAGCACAGATGGAACTGGAAGCCCGTGCCATTGCCATGCTGAGCCAGTCACCCGACGGGCAAGAAGGCATCAACGCTTTCCTGGAAAAGCGCAAGGCGCAATTCCGGGGTTGATTCAGGCCGGCAATTCCCCACGGAAGGCATACAGGGCCTTCAACACCGTGGTGAGTGCAAACGCATCGGCCGTTCCGGCCAATTCACGGATGGAATGCATGCCCAGGGTCGGCACGCCGACATCGAGGGTGCGCACGCCGAGCCGGGCCGAGGTGATCGGCCCGATGGTGCTGCCGCAACCCATATCGGTGCGCACCACAAAATCCTGCACCGCCACACCGGCTTCGCGCGCCAGCCAACGGAAATACGCCGCCACATCGGCCGAGGTCGCATAACGCTGGCGGGCATTGAACTTGATCACCGGGCCACGGTTGAGCTGCGGGGCATGCTGCGGTTCATGCTTGTCGGCATAGTTCGGGTGAATGGCATGGGCGTTATCGGTCGACACCAGCAGGCTTTGCGCCATTTGCTGCGCACGCACCGCCGGATCGGGAAACAGCCGCAGCAATACCGATTCAAGGAAATTGCCATCAGCACCTGTGACGGAACCACTGCCCACTTCTTCATGGTCATTGCACACCAGTAACTGCAAACCATCGGCGGGATCCGCATCCAGCAAGGCCTGCACGCCGCAATAGCAGCTGAGCAGGTTATCCAGTCGCGCGGAACGGATGAATTCGCCATGCACGCCAGTGATGGTCGCCAGCTGGGTATCGTAAGCAAACAGGTCAAAATCGAGGACGGACTCCACGGCCACACCTTCCGCATTCAGGTGAGCGAGCAGGAAAGCGCGGAAATCATCCGGGTTATTGATGTCCTGCCCCATCACCAGCGGCAAATGCTGCTGCGCATTGATGCTGCGCTTGTCGTTGGCTTCGCGATCCAGGTGAATGGCCAGGCTGGGCACCGTGGCCACCGGTTCACGCACATCCACCAGCGTGTTGCACAGGCGCCCGAGGTCATCAAGATAAGTCACGCGGCCGGCCAGCGACAAATCGCGGTCAAACCAGGTGTTCAGCAACACACCGCCATACACTTCCACACCCAACTGCCAGCAACCGTGGCGCACCACGTCCGGCCGTGGCTTGATTTTCAGGCAGGGACTATCGGTGTGGGCGCCAACCATGCGCAAACCACGCGACTCACCTTCCGGCCAATGAAACGCCACGATGGAACTGCCGCCGCGCACCACGGCATAACGACCACCGGGCTGGATATCCCAATCCGCGCTTTCATCCAGCAGCGTGAAACCTGCCTCCTTCAGCATGGAGACCATTTCGGCCACGGCATGGAACGGCGTCGGCGAGGCATCCAGGAATGCCAGCAAGCCTTCATTGAATTCCAGTGTTTCGGTCGTCATACGAACAGTACCAGTATCAGGGCGCCAAGGATGACGCGGTAAATGACAAACGGCATCAAACCGATGCGTTCCAGCCAACGCAGGAAAAAGTGGATCGTCAACACAGCGATTACAGCGGAAATCGTCGCGGCCAGCAATAAACCACCCCAGGCCACGGCTTCTTCACCACCAAACAGTTTGATGGATTCCAGTGCGCCGGCGGCAATGATCGTCGGGATCGACAACAAAAAGGAAAACCGCGCAGCCGCTTCACGCCCAAGACCGGCAAACAGGCCAGCGGTCAGGGTAATGCCGGAACGCGAGGTACCGGGAATCAACGCCAGCACCTGCGCAAAACCGATCAACAAGGCATCACGCCAGCCCAATTGATCCATCGTACGCTGGCGGTGGCCCATCCTGTCCGCCACCCCCAGCACAATACCGAACAGCAGCGTGGCCCAACCCATCACCACGGTTTGCTGCAAGGCAGAGGCAATCCAGTCATGCGCCAGCAGTCCCACCACACACACCGGGATCGTGGCCAGGCACAGCAGGAAAAACAGCCGGCGATCGCTTTGGCGCTGTTCATTGCGGAAATCCAGCACCGACAGCCCCATACCCCAGCATTCACGCCGGAAATACCACAGCACGGCGGCCAGGGTTCCCATGTGCACCGCCACTTCCATCACCAAACCCTGTCCCGCCAAGCCCAGGCCTTGCTCAGCCAACAGCAAATGACCGGAACTGGAGATCGGCAGGAATTCGGTAAAACCCTGTAACAGGGCCAACAGGACTAGCGCCAGCGTTTCACTCATCGCGATGTGCTCATAAGGTCAGCCCTTGCTCGCGTTCGACGGTGGTCAGTGCCACCCGGTCACGGACATACACCGGAACGGCCTGCTCCGCCGTTACCATGCAGCCCTCGCGGAATGCCGATATCGCCAGCGCAGCCAAGGCCCCTGCGGAAGGTTGCTGCACACTGCCAATGATGCGGTGATCACCCCAACGGGCCAATATGGATGCGTCAAGGCACGTCACACCTGAACCGGCAAACAGTGTCGGCTGCCGATCGCCGGCTGGCGGCAGGCAGTCGCCGGGCGCTGTCACCTGCGGCTCCGACAGGGCTTCCACACCATCAGCGGTCACAGCAAACACCTGCCAATAACATTCACCCATGCGGGCATCCAGCACAGCCACGATACGCTCACCGGCCACCGCATGACCGTCACAGCGGGCGGCATGCGCCAACACCTGCAAACTGGACACACTAATGACGGGAATGCCGAGGGCATACGCAATGCCTTGCGCGGCGGCACAGCCAATCCGCAATCCGGTAAACGAGCCGGGACCACTATCAAACGCCACCGCATCCAATGCCGACTTGGTCATACCCTGTTCCTGCAGCAAGGCTTCAGCCCATGGCAACAGGGAGCGGGCATGTTCACGCGGTTCTGCAGAACAGCGTTGCGCGATGACACCGTGCGCATTGGCCAAGGCCACGGTCAGTACATCAGTCGCGGTATCAAGGAGCAGGATGGTTGGCATGGGATTCCCTGTGACTTGGACGCCATCCTAGCCGATTCATTGCCCACAAAAAAGAAAAGCCCCGCGAACGGGGCTTTCCAGTACAGCGTGCCAGCCATTACTTGCGACGGGCTGCCTTGCTGCGAGCCGGGGCCTTGCGGGCCTTTTTCGCTTTGGCTTTGCGAGCCGGTGCAGCTGCCACAGCAGCCTTCTTGGCCTTGCGACGCTTGGGCTTGCCGGCCAGCTTGCGCTCAGCTTGCTGGGCAATTTTTGCCGCCTTCTTCAGTGCCTTGCGGGCAGCAGATTTGGCCTGGCGCTCAGCCTGCTTCTCGGCTTTCTGCACCTTCTTGGCAATGGCTTTGGCCTGCTTTTCCAGCCACTTGGAGCGGAACGCTTCTACCGCGGCATGCAGGTTATCTTCCATCTTCTTCTGCAGCTTCTGCTCAACGGCAACCACTTTCGCAGCTACGCGGGCATGGGCTTCTGCCGCCTTGTGCTTGGCTTTCAACTCTTGCAGGCGGGCGCGTGACTTGGCCAGACGCTCACGAACAGCCTTGCCTTTCACAGCCGTACGCTTGGCAGCGGCAGCGGCACGCTTGGCAGCATTGCGATCAGCAGCCAATTTGGTACGTGCGGCGCGTTTCTTGGCAGCCGCTGACTTCTTGCGCAGGGAAGCACCTTCCTTGCGCAGCGCGGTGGCTTGCTTGTTCAACTTGTCAAAGGATTCCTGGGCTTTGACCAGGGCGGGAGACGGAGCGGCTACTACTGCTGCTTTTTTCACTGCAGGTGCTTTTTTCGGTGCGGCTTTACGAGTGGTTTTACGTTTTGCTGTCGTACGTTTGGTCTTTGCTTTTTTAGCTCGAGCCATTGCGCTTTCTCCATTGCGGTTGTGGGACCCGCAAAGAAAGTAACACAGGAAAACACTGGTTACAAATTATCCAACCGCTTTTTGATCTTTTATCACACGCTAAACGGCAGTTTTTCCATGACAATCGTTTGCATCATGCTGATATGGTTAACGCTGTCATTCAGGCAAGGAATCAAACGCAAGCGTTCACCACCGGCTTCGCAAAACAGTTCGGCGCATTCCACTGCAATTTCCTCCAGCGTTTCCAGGCAATCCGCTGAAAACGAAGGGCACACGACATCAACCGTTTTGACTCCCTCGGCAGCCCATTGCTTGAGGACTTCCACGGTATAGGGTTTGATCCATTCCGCCTTGCCAAAACGCGACTGGAAAGCCGCACGGTATTGCGGTTCCTGCAAACCCAATGCCTGCCCAAGGCACTTGGCGGTGAACAGGCACTGCTGCTGGTAGGGATCACCCTTGCTGATGTAACGCTCAGGGACACCGTGAAATGACATCAGCAGGCGATCTGCTTGCCCATGCTGTTGCCAGAATGCCTGCACCGAAGCCAGCAAAGCCGACTGGTATGCAGGGACATCAGCATAGTCCTTCACACAATCGATACGCATGTCTGGCCAACGGGTTTGTTGTACTTCCAACTGGTCCAGCACACTGCCGGTCGTTGTCCAGGAGAACTGTGGGTACAGTGGCAACACCAGTACCTTGCGGATACCGCTGGCATAGAAACCTTCCAGTACGCGTGCCAGTGATGGCTGGCCATAAGTGAATGCATGCGCCACCCGGTAACCACCCGGCGTCGCCTGCTCCAGACGTGACTGCAAGGCCTGCTCTTGCCGCTGGGTAATGATGCGTAGCGGTGAATCGCCCCAGTGCTGCCACAGGGGTGCATAATTTTCAGCCACCCTGGCTGGCCGGCGACGCAGGATAATGCCGTGCAGGATAGGCCACCATAACCACCGTGGCAGGTCGATGACCCGTTGATCCGACAGGAATTCAGCCAGGAAGGCCCGTACTGCTTCGGGCGTGGCCGCCTCAGGTGTGCCCAGGTTGACCAGGACAACCCCGACCTGCTGTGTTTCCGTGTTCATCTGCACCTCTTCCCACTGATAAAAAAGCCCCGCGAACGGGGCTTTTCCTTGCGCATCGCCTTAACGCTTACGCGCTTTGCCTTTTGCCGGTTTGCTGCGGGCACTGGTTTTTGCCTTGGACGGGCGCGACTTTTTAGCCACGCCTTTTTTCGCTGTCACTTTCTTGCTGGCCGCTTTTTTAGCGACCGCTTTTTTGGCTGGCTTTTTCGCTGCCTTCTTTGAGGGTTTGGCAACGGCCTTCTTTGCCGGCTTGGCAGCAGGCTTTTTAGCCGCTTTTTTCGCTGCTGGCTTGCCTGCCTTCTTCACCGCTGGCTTCGCGGCTTTTTTCACTGCAGGCTTCTTCTTGCCGGCCACTTTTTTCGCTGCCGGTTTTTTCACGGCTGCTTTTTTGGCTTTACTCTTGGGCTTGGCTTTTGCCTTGGCTGTCGCCTTGGCTTTGGCTTTGGGCTTGGCCGCTGCTTTGCTGGCGGTTTTTTTCGCCGCAGCTTTTTTGGCTGCCGGTTTTTTGGCTGCCGGTTTTTTGGCAGCCGTTTTCTTGCCCGCGGCTTTCTTGCCAGCCGCTTTCTTCTTGCCCGTCGCCTTCGGCTTGCCGGCCAATGCTGCGATCGCCTTGTCGCGGATCGCTTCTACCGAACCCACGCCAGCGATGCAGGCATAACGCGGTGCATTGGCGATTTTCAATTGCTTGTAGAAACCCACCAACGGTTTGGTCTGTTCGTGATACACCGCCAGGCGCTTGCGCACGGTTTCCTCACTGTCATCCGGGCGCTGCACCAGTGGCTCACCGGTCACATCATCCAGGCCATCCTGCTTCGGCTTGTTGAATTCAATATGGTATGTGCGACCGGATGCCGGGTGCACACGGCGGCCACTCATGCGGCGCACGATTTCCTCGTCCTTCACGTCGATTTCCAGCACACAGTCAATTTCAACACCGGCATCCACCATCGCTTGCGCTTGCGGGATCGTGCGCGGGAAACCGTCAAACAGGAAACCGTTCTTGCAATCCGGCTGGGTGATGCGTTCCTTGACCAAGGCGATGATGATGTCATCGGACACCAGCGCGCCGGAATCCATCACGGCCTGGACTTTCTTGCCCAACTCGGTGCCGGCCTTCACTGCAGCACGCAGCATGTCACCGGTCGAGATTTGCGGGATGCCAAAATGCTGGGTAATGAACTGGGCCTGGGTACCTTTACCGGCGCCTGGTGCGCCAAGAAGAATCAAACGCATGACGGTGATCTCCCGATCGGTGGTTTCACAACTGCCACGGCTCGACGAGCCTGCTTAGGTGGCAGCCCACATTATACATCCGGCGCATCCGGCTCAAGCCCCGAGGCTTCCCGGGCTTTTGCCTGCTCCCACAGGGATTCGCGCTGGTCCGGATCCATACCAGCCAGTTCCTGCCCCTGCCGGGCAGCCTGCTGTTCCATCCAACGGAAACGCTGTTCAAAACGGCGTGCGGTATCGCGCAACAGGGTTTCGCTATCAAACTTCCAGTGACGGGCCAGGTTGACGGCGGTGAACAGCACATCCCCCAATTCCCGGGCTTGTTGATCACGGTCAGCAGCCACCCGTGCAGCTTCCAGTTCGGCAAGTTCTTCATCCAGCTTGGCCAGTACGCCACCCACCTCCGGCCAATCAAAACCGGCCAGGGCCGCCCTTTTCTGAAGCTTCTGTGCCCGGCTCAAGGCAGGCAGTGCCAGCGGTACATCATCCATCAGGCTTTGGTGGTCACGCCCTGCCCGCTCCGCATGCTTGGTCGCCTCCCAGCGGGTGTGCAGGCTGGATTCATCCACAACGTCACCGCTCGGCCGACGGCTTTGCAAGGTACCCTCCGGGAACACGTGCGGATGCCGTCGCAGCAATTTCCCGGTCAGGCCATCGACCACCTCTGCAAAGGAAAACCAGCCGCGCTCCTCGCCCATGCGGGCATAAAACACCACCTGGAATAACAGGTCACCCAATTCCTCACGAATATGCCCAGGATCATTTTCAGCAATCGCCTGCACCAGCTCATAGGCTTCCTCAAGCGTGGAGGGCGCGATGGTGGGGAAATCCTGTTTCAGGTCCCAGGGACAGCCATCCTGTGGATCGCGCAGGCGCGCCATCAGCTGCAGCAGGTCATCGATACCATGCGCCACGCCTATTTGCTCCGCCGCCGTGCCACGCGCACGATGTTGGGCAAATTGCTGATGCGTGCCAGCAACACGGACAAGGATTCCAGGTCATGCACTTCCAGCGTCAACTGCAAATGCGCGAGGTTGTGCTGGCGATCGGACCAGGTGTGCGTACCGAGCAGGTTAACCCGCTCGTTGGCCAGCAAGGTGGTGATATCCCGCAGCAGGCCGGAACGATCAAACGCTTCAATCTCGATGTCCACCGGATAGGTTGCACGCACCTGTCCGCCCCAATCCACTTCAATAATGCGTTCGGGTTCATTCGATTGCAGCTGCAGCAAGTTGGGGCAATCCTGCCGGTGCACACTGACGCCACGCCCTTGCGTGATGTAACCGCGCACCGGATCGCCTGGCAAGGGCATGCAACACTGCGCCGTTTGCGCCAGCAGGTTGCCCACACCACTGAACAGGAAACCGCTTTCAGCCACTGGTGCCGGCGTATCCGCAGGCAAGGTGAGTTCAAACTGTTCCGCGCCGGGAATATCCGTCATTGCATGTGCTGCATGCACGACCGGCCCAACCCGCTGGTCACCCGCACCCAGTGCTGCGAACAAGTCATCCACCGTCTGGTACTTCATTTTCGACGCGAGCGTTTTGTAATCGAGACTGGTCAGGGACAGCCGGTTAAATTCCTTTTCCAGGATCGCGCGACCAATCGCAATGTGCTGCTCACGATCCTGCTGGCGGAACCAATGCCGTACCTTGGCTTTCGCCCGTGAGGTTTTCAGGTAACCCAGGCTGTTACGCAACCAGTCACGGCTGGGACGACTTTCCTTGGCGGTAATCACTTCCACCTGGTCGCCGGTCTGCAATGCCGTCGTCAAGGCCACAATGCGGCCGTTGACCTTGGCACCACGGCAACGATGCCCGACATCGGTATGCACCGCGTAGGCAAAATCCAGTGGTGTGGCGCCCTTGGCCAAATCCACCACATGCCCATCGGGTGTGAACACATAGATGCGTTCATGGGTCGCGTCACTGCCAAACTCGCTGGCCCAATCCTCGACACCGCCCATTTCCTCGTGCCATTCCAGCACTTGCCGCAACCACGAAACTTTTCTTTCATAAAAGGCATTGCGTTCATTGGCATCGACACCTTTGTACTGCCAATGTGCGCACACACCGTATTCCGCTTCGTCGTGCATGGAACGGGTACGGATCTGCACTTCCAGCACTTTTCCCTCTGGCCCGTACACGGCAGTGTGCAATGAGCGATAACCGTTATCTTTCGGATTGGCGATGTAATCATCGAATTCGTGCGGGATGTTCGGCCACAGTGAATGCACAATACCTAGTGCGGCATAACAGCTCTTGATGTCATTCACCAGCACGCGAACGGCACGGATGTCATAGACTTCCGAGAAACGGATATTCTTGCGGCGCATCTTCCGCCAGATGCTGTAGATGTGCTTGGCGCGCCCGTAGACTTCCGCCTCGATCTGTTCGGCCTGCAAGGCATCACGCAACTGTGCCGTGACATCGCTAATAAAGCGATCGCGATCACGTCGCTTCTCATCCAGCATGCTGGCAATTTTCTTGTACGCGTCCGGTTGCAGGTAACGGAAGGACAAATCCTCCAGCTCCCACTTGATATGGCCGATACCCAAACGATGCGCCAAGGGCGCATACACATTGGCCACTTCACGCGCCACCCGTTCACGTTTGGCAGGATTATTCTTGACAGCACGGATGGCACACGTCCGCTCGGCCAGCTTGATCAACGCCACCCGCACATCATCAATCAAGGTCACCAGCATCTTGCGGATCTGGTCTGACTGCGTTTGCGGTCGCCCGAACACGGGTTCGCCTGCGTCTTCAGCGGCCATGCTGATCGCTGCCATGCGCAGCACGCCTTCAATCAGGTTGGCGATGGCATCACCAAACTGCTCACGCACGGCGACCAGCGGCAATTTTTCTTCGCGCACGGCACGGTAGAGGATGGCGGCCACCAGCGAATCCTGGTCCATGCGCAAGTCAGCAAGGATATCGGCCATCTCCAGGCCGGTCAGGAAACTGCTGGTATGCGGCGACCAGATCTTGTCGGAAACAATCGCTACTGCTTCAGCCGCCTGGCTCAAATGGCAGGCGCGCGACAACGTATTGCGATCGGTGAGGGCGTGACGGGCGGCCAGCTCATCCAGCCAGCGTTCCACATCCACCTGGCCGGTGTCGGTGCGGGGATAATCTGAGCGAACCTGGACCATGGCAACTGACCGGCCAGCAACGCTTAACCGAAAACCCCGGTGGACAGGTAACGGTCGCCGCGATCACACACAATCGCCACGATCACCGCATGCTCGACTTCACGCGCAATCCGCAATGCACCAGCCACTGCACCTCCCGAGGAGACCCCGCAAAAAATCCCTTCGCGTTTGGCCAGGGCACGCATGGTGTCTTCCGCTTCCTGTTGGCCAATATCAATGACACGATCCACGCGACTGGCTTCAAAAATGGTTGGCAGGTATTCCTTGGGCCAACGACGGATACCGGGGATGCTGGCCCCGTCTTCCGGCTGCAAGCCGATGATCTGGATGGCGGGGTTTTGCGCTTTCAGGTAACGCGACACACCCATGATGGTGCCGGTCGTGCCCATGGCACTGACAAAATGCGTGACGCGGCCAGCCGTCTGTTGCCAGATTTCCGGGCCGGTCGTTTCATAATGGGCCAGGGGATTATCCGGGTTGCCAAACTGGTTCAGCACCTTACCCTTGCCTTCGGCCTGCATTTGCAACGCGAGGTCGCGTGCGCCTTCCATGCCGGATTGTTTGCTCACCTCAACCAGCTCAGCCCCGTAGGCGGCCATCGCCAGCTTGCGTTCATGGCTCATGTGACTGGGCATCACCAGCACCATGCGGTAGCCGCGAATGGCTGCGGCCATGGCCAGGGCAATCCCGGTGTTGCCCGAGGTGGCTTCAATGAGGGTATCGCCCGGCTGGATGTCACCGCGGGCTTCAGCATGCGCAATCATGCTCATGGCCGGCCGGTCTTTCACGGATCCTGCCGGGTTGTTGCCTTCCAGTTTCACCAGCACCGTACTGGAAATATCACCCGGCAAACGCTGCAAGCGCACCAACGGTGTTTGCCCGATGCAACTTTCAACGGTAGGATAATCCATAAAATCCCTTTACAATCAGATGCTTATTGAAGTCCTGGGATACCCGGAACAGGCTGGCCAGCGGCCTGTAGACCCCTGCTTCCGGCAGAGGCAGCGGGGAGTTTACACTAAGCGGCCTGCCCGGGCATAAGACCGGAAAACCATAAGAAACACCGGAGCCCCCTGTGAGCGCATCGTCCCTACGCCAGCGAGCCCTGATCATCGGCATCCTGCCGAGCCTGCTGGTGGCCTGCGTGCTGGGCGCCTACCTGCTCTGGCAACACCTGATCACCCTGGAGCGTAGCCTGCTGGAAAACGGCCAGCGCACCGCCCATGAAATGGCGGCACTGGCCAACCAATCGGCACAGCTACCGGAGGGCCTGCTCAACCAGACCGCCCGTGACCTGCTCGGCGTTGCCGCCATTCGTGCCATTCGCATTCGTGATGCCAATGGCCAGGCCACCCTGGTGGCAGGCCCCAACCGGCCCGTTCATGCAGCACTGCAGGCAGGCCATCACCAGCAACCCCTCCGGCTGGACGACAGCAATTACCTGATCAGTACTGCACTGGCCCAAGGTGGCTGGGTGGAAATTGAACTGTATGGTGACCATGCCACCGTTCGTCGCTACCAGGACTTGCTGGTGACCCTGGGGATATTGCTGTTACTGCTGTGCATCAGTGGCTGGCATGCGTTACGGGTTGCCCGCCATTACCTGCAAGGCATCGAATCCATCAAGCAAGGCATGGAATCGCTGCAGGCACGCAACTTCCAGGTGTCGGTGCCCGTGCCAGACAGCGGGGAACTGGGCGACCTGGCCAACACCCTCAATAACATGGCCAAAACCCTGCAGCGCACCTATGACGACATGCAGGATCACGTTGAGCAGGCCACGCACGATTTGCGCGAAACACTGGAAACGATTGAAGTACAGAACATCGAGCTCGACCTCGCCCGCAAGCAGGCATTGGAAGCCAGCCGCATCAAATCCGAATTCCTGGCCAATACCAGCCATGAAATCCGCACACCGTTGAACGGCATTATCGGCTTCACGCAGTTATTGCTGAAAACCAGCCCCACACCCTTGCAAACCGATTACCTGCGCATCATTCGTGACTCATCGACCAGCCTGTTGCAAATCATCAATGACATCCTCGATTTCTCCAAAATCGAAGCGGGCAAGCTCACGCTGGATCCTGTGCCCTTTTCATTACCTGAATTGATTGACGACACCCTGGCCATCACCGCCACCGCCGCCATGGACAAGTCACTGGAGCTGGTACTCGACACCGAGCCCAACCTGCCACAGCGACTGGTGGGCGACCCACTGCGCATCAAGCAAATCCTGGTGAACCTGCT
Organism: Gammaproteobacteria bacterium; assembly: GCA_006227085.1. Taxonomy (GTDB): domain Bacteria; phylum Pseudomonadota; class Gammaproteobacteria; order Pseudomonadales; family M0112; genus M0112. The sequence goes on along the minus strand of SBFY01000185.1, from coordinate 10,465 downwards.
CAGCAATGCCATCAAGTTCACGGAACAGGGTGAAGTGGTCCTGAAGATCAACATTGATGAACTTGATGAACAATCAGCGACCCTGCTGATCAGCGTCAGTGATACCGGCATTGGTTTGTCACAGGAACAGCAAGACCGGATTTTTGCTTCCTTCAGCCAGGCCGATGCCTCCACCTCGCGGCAATACGGTGGCACAGGGCTGGGATTAACCATTACCCGTTTCCTGGTAGAACACATGCATGGCCAGATTGGCTTGCGCAGCGAGGCAGGCAAAGGCAGCACATTCTGGGTCAGCCTGCCATTGCCATTGGCAGATCATTACAGTGACCCACCCCTGCCCGCACTGGCCGGCCAGCGCATCACAGTCTATGAAGCCCATCCCGCCACACGATTGGCGTGGCGTCATTTACTGGAACCACGCGGCATCCATATCGAATGGCTGGAAGATATCGCGTCACTGCAAACGCATCTCGCCACCGGCAGCAAGGACACCTTGCTGGTGGGCCTGCCCTTTGACACCAGCCACCTGGATGCATTGCTGGACACCCTGCGCACAGTCGCGGGTAAACGGCACATCCTGCTAGCCGCGCCACCTTCGATCCTGTCTGCTTTAGGCGACCTGGCCCAGAGCACGCATTTGCTGTTCAAACCCTTGTCGGCCAAACGGCTGTACCGGCAAATGAGCATGACGTCGGCAGCAGCCGTTCCCCAGGCCCCGGTGTCACACTGGCAAAACACCCGTGCATTGGCTGTCGACGACAATGCCGCCAACCTGCAGTTACTCACCGCCCTGCTCGAGGACATGGGCATTGATGTGCTCGCTGCGCACAGCGGCAAGGCGGCGATTGAGCTGGCACGCCAACAGGAAGTGGATATTGTGTTCATGGACATCCAGATGCCGGAAATGGATGGACGCGCCACCCTCAAACAGCTTCGTCATTTGGCCACTTACCGCGACACACCGGTCATTGCACTGACCGCCCATGCCATGCCCGAAGAAAAACGCGATTTGCTGGAGAACGGCTTCCAGGCGCACCTCGCCAAGCCGGTCAGCGAACAGCAGCTGCATGATGTGCTACTGCAGTATGCCGGCACTCCCAAGCCCATAGCGGGAGCGCCCGTCGACATTGCCCTTTGCCTGCAACGCGCCAACCACAAGCCACTGCTGGCACGCGATATGCTGAACAGCCTGCTGTGCATCTTGCCTGCCGAACAAGCGGACATCCGTCGTTACCAACAGGCACACCACGCGGAAGCATTACTGGAAACCGTGCATCGCCTGCACGGCAGTTGCTGCTACACAGGCGTTCCCGGCCTGAAAGATGCGTGCGAAATACTGGAAAGCGCGCTGAAGCAGTCACCACAAGGCCAGCATGACGCAGCCATCAAGGCAGTGCTGCAATCGATTGATCATTTGCAAAGCTGGGCCGAAGGGCATGATATCGACGCCCTGTTCGCGGTGGATTAAGACCCGCTGTTCAGGAAGGCGTTACCTGCAATGCCGGCAATGGCGTTTCGAACAACGCTCGACTGGCCAATGGCTTGTCGCCCAGCAAGGGCGCCAGTAATTGACGCACAACCCGTTTGGCAGCACGGCGCACCACCGGGTCAGAAAAATCCTGCTGCGCAATCGCCAGTAACACCCGGCCTTCGACGCCGGGATCACCCGTCATCACTTCCACAAAACCGCTATCGGGCAAATAACGATACGACGCATGCTGTTTCAAGGATGCGCCGGTAAGCGCATCGCTGCTGAAATCCGGGCAGACACCAAGCAAGTCCAGGAGATCGAGTTCAAAGCTGCGCAAGGCGGGCTCCAGCGCATCGCTACCGGCTTGCCCAAGCTGCCCAAGCAGTGCGGCATAGCGCGGCAATAAACCCGGCACGGATTCACCCGGATACAGCAGGCGGGTCAGCAATTCATTCGCATACAAACCGCAATACAAGGCGGTACCCGCCAACAGGTACGGCGCACCATCGGGTTCAAGCTGGCGAATCGTACCCAGCTCGGTGCGGCCACCCCAGCTGCCTTGCAGTGGCAGGAATGACTGGACCACACCACGCCACTGCCTGGCACGACGGCCATCACCCCGCACGCCACGCATGACACAACGCACGCGGCCTTCCTGTTCCGTTAGCAAATCGAGTAGCAAGCTGGTTTCACGATAAGGACGGCTATGCAACACCCAGCAAGACTGCAACGCATGCGGCATCATGCCCCAGCCCTCACTCGCGGTTGTCGTAGCCCAACGAACGCAGGATGCGTTCATCATCGGACCACCCGCTGCGCACCTTGACCCACAACCCCAGCATCACCCGACCATCCAGCATGCGCTCGATGTCGGCACGGGCATCCTCACCGATCTGCTTGAGGCGCTGCCCTTTATCACCAATCACAATCGCTTTCTGGCCGGCGCGCTCCACATAAATCGTGGCATCAATATGGGTCACTGCACCTTCCTGCACGAAACGGTCAATGCCGACTGCAATGCGGTAAGGAATCTCTTCCCCCAACTGGCGCATGATTTTCTCGCGAATGATTTCAGCCACCAGGAATCGCTCACTGCGATCGGTGACCTGGTCTTCCGGGTACCAGAACTCGCTTTCCGGCAACAACGGCGTGACGCATTCCAGCAAGCGATCCAACTGGGTAGCCTTCAAGGCGGATACCGGCACAATATCCCTGAACTCATGCCGGGACTGGACAGAAGCAATAAATGGCAGCAACTGTGATTTATCTGCCATCTTGTCAATTTTGTTCAGCACCAGGATGACCGGACATCCGGCATGCTTGATGACCGATAACACAGCATCATCGGCTTCTGTCCACCTCGGTGCTTCAACCACCATCAACACCACATCCACTCCGTTCAGCGCTGCCATCGCTTCGCGGTTCATGTAACGGTTGATGGCACGCCCCTCGGCCTTGTGCATACCCGGTGTATCGACAAACACCATCTGGGTATCGCCTTCGGTATGGATACCAATGACGCGGTCACGGGTCGTTTGTGGCTTACGCGAGGTGATACTGAGTTTTTGCCCGACCAGGTAATTGAGCAGGGTTGATTTGCCGACATTGGGCCGCCCCACAATCGCCACGCATCCACACCGACGGCTCATGCGGGCTGCCCCAAGGCCTTGAGGGCCAGGCTTGCCGCCGACTGCTCTGCGGCCCGGCGACTGCTGCCTTCCCCGGTAGTGGCGTCCGGCAGTCCTTGCACCTGGCAACTCACGCGGAACTGGCGGGCATGTGCCTTGCCACTCGTGGCCACCACTTCATACACCGGCAAATCGTGCCCCCGCGATTGCAGGAACTCCTGCAGCCGGCTCTTGGCATCACGGGTATCCGGCGGCGTGTCACCCCAGCGATCCAGTCGCTCGCCCAACAGTGCCAGCACTTGCGTTTCAGCAACACCCAACCCGCCATCCAGGTACAAGGCGCCAATCACCGCTTCCAGTGCATCGGCCAGGATCGAATCACGCCGGCTACCGCCCGTGTTTTTTTCACCCGCGCCCAACTTGATCAGGTTGCCCAACTCCAGGCTGCGCGCGACAGCGGCCAGGGTTTCGCGGCGCACCAATCGCGCACGCAACCGGCTCAGGTCGCCTTCAGGGATATCGGGGAACTGTTGGTAGAGACGCTGGGTAATCACCAGGCCAAGAACCGCATCCCCTAAAAACTCGAGCCGCTCGTTATGGAGCGGCCCGGCACTGCGGTGGGTAAGGGCTTGCTTGAGCAAGGCCGGTTTCCCGAAAGAATAGCCGAGCCTTGCTTCCAGCGGATGTGCTTTACGCGTCATCAGGGATCAGTTGGATCCGCCAATGGCAACGCGGTTCTCTTCAAACCGGACAACCACATCGATATTACCAAACATAGGCTGGCGGGCTTCGTAATTGACAATGATCCAGCGCTTGCCATTCTCGTTCTTGATCTTCACGTGCTCTTTCACATTGACGTGGCTGATCTGGTTCACATTGAACTTCTTGTCGAGGATGTTACGGATTTCATCACTGGACATATCTTTCGCATTGGGATCCTTGGCGATTGATTCCAGCACTTCCTTGACCGTCCAGTTATCGAGGATCGGCATCCCGACGCGAAAAGCGAACAACCCAGCAAAGACAATCAGCAGGACAAAAACTGCCATGGTGTATGTGCTCATCCCTTGTTGGCTATGGCGCATCTTCTTTCCCCTTTGTGTGATTGGTTAAAAAACCCGCACCAGTATCAGCGAATCATCCCGACCCTGTCAAAACTCGGGATGGAAAACAGTCGCTCCCAGTGCATCCAGACCGCAAAAGCCCGCCCCACGATATTGGATTCGGGCACAAAACCCCAAACCCGGCTGTCCGAGCTGTTATCGCGGTTGTCGCCCATCATGAAATAGTGCCCCTCGGGCACTGTCACGGCGAAATTGTCCGCCAGCCGGGCCGGATACTTGCGGATGGTGTGGCTGACATCACCCAGCTGTTCGGTGGCCAGGATTTCCGTGCGCAAGGCCATCTGCAGGGTCTGGGTGGCCTGCCGGCCGTTGATGTACAACACCTTGTTGCGATACTCGATCGTATCACCCGGCAAACCAATCACCCGCTTGATGAAATACCGATGGTCATTGGGCGGGAAAAACACCATCACATCACCACGGGCAGGCTCACCCATTTCGATGACCTTGGTGCCCAGCACGGGCAACCGGACACCGTAGGTGAACTTGTTCACCAGGATATAGTCGCCAATCTCGAGTGTGGGTTCCATCGATGAAGACGGGATCTGGAACGGCTCCACCAGGAACGAACGCAACACCAGCACAATCAACAGCACTGGCAGGAACGATTTGGCCGTTTCAATAATCACCGGCTCACGCAAGACATCAGGGAGCGCTTGCTGGTAGGCCTTCTCATCATCACTGCCGGCGGTGGCGTAAGCAGGATAGCGCGCCTTCAGGGCAGCATGACGCTGCTGGCGACCCTTGGCCAGGAACACAAGGTCAAACAACCAGATCACGATGCCGGCGGCACACAGCAGCACCAGCACCAAAGCGAAATCAATATTCAGGCCAAACATCTCAATCAACCTTCAATACAGCGAGGAAAGCCGACTGCGGGATTTCCACACTGCCCACCTGCTTCATGCGCTTCTTGCCTTCTTTCTGCTTTTCCAGCAGCTTTTTCTTGCGCGTGATATCACCACCATAACATTTGGCCGTCACGTTCTTGCGCAGGGCTTTCACGGTCTGGCGGGCGATAATGTGCGAACCGATCGCAGCCTGGATCGCCACATCAAACATCTGCCGCGGGATCAGTTCTTTCATTTTCTCAACCAGCACACGCCCGCGTGACTGTGACTGGTCACGATGCACGATCACAGCGAGTGCATCGACCCGCTCACCGTTAATCAGCACATCCAGCCGCACCAGGTTGGCTGGCTCAAAACGGATGAATTGGTAATCCAGTGAGGCATAACCACGACTCACCGACTTCAGGCGATCAAAGAAATCCAGCACCACTTCGTTCATTGGCAATTCCCAACGCAGGGACACTTGCCGGCCCATGAACTGCATATCCTTCTGCACGCCACGCTTTTCCACGCACAGGTTAATCACGCTGCCCAGGTATTCCTGCGGCACGAGGATATTGACCTGCACAATCGGCTCGCGCATTTCATCAATCGCACCGGGCTCGGGCAATTTTGAGGGATTATCCACCCGCAAGACCTCGCCTTTATTGGTCACCACTTCATACACCACGGTCGGCGCAGTGGTAATCAGGTCGAGATCGTATTCGCGCTCGAGTCGCTCCTGGATGATTTCCATGTGCAACATACCGAGGAAACCGCAGCGAAAACCAAACCCCAGTGCATCGGACGTTTCCGGCTCGAAATACAGCGAGGCATCATTCAATGACAGCTTATCGAGCGCTTCACGAAACGCTTCGTAATCATCGGCACTGATCGGGAACATGCCGGCATACACCTGCGGTTTCACTTTCTTGAAACCGGGCAAGGGTTTGGTATCCGGATACTGTGCGCTGATCAGGGTGTCGCCGACCGGCGCACCATGGATGTCCTTGATACCGGCGATCATGAAACCCACTTCGCCCGCCGCGAGTTGTGGCATTTCCTGGCGCTTCGGGTTGAACACGCCCACGGAATCGACCTGGTGTGCCTTGCCGTTCGACACGGTCATGACCTTGTCTTTCGGCTTCATGATGCCCTGTGTCACCCGCACCAAGGACACCACCCCGAGGTAGTTATCAAACCAGGAGTCGATGATCAACGCCTGCAATGGCGCTTCACGATCACCCACCGGTGGCGGGATCTTGGCAATCAGGTCTTCCAGCAGGTCTTCAACACCGAGGCCGGTTTTCGCGCTGACCGGGCAAGCCGTTTGCGCATCGATACCGATGATGTCTTCAATTTCCTGCTTGACGCGATCCGGCTCGGCCTGTGGCAAATCCATCTTGTTCAGGACTGGCACCACTTCCAGCCCCTGTTCGATCGCGGTGTAGCAATTGGCCACCGATTGCGCTTCCACGCCCTGCGCTGCATCGACCACCAGCAAGGCACCTTCACAGGCCGACAAGGAGCGCGACACCTCATAGGTGAAGTCGACATGGCCGGGGGTATCAATGAAATTCAGCTGGTAGTCGTTCCCGTCCTTGGCGACGTAATGCAGGGTCACGCTTTGCGCCTTGATGGTGATGCCGCGCTCGCGTTCGATGTCCATCGAATCAAGCACTTGGGCGGCCATTTCGCGCTCGCTCAAGCCCCCGCAAATCTGGATGAAGCGGTCCGCCAGCGTGGATTTGCCATGGTCGATATGGGCAATGATGGAAAAATTGCGGATACGGGAAAGATCGTGCACGCCGGTCACTCAGTCACTGGGTTGGGGAATCGCCAGAAACCCGGCAGCCGGATCTCCAGAACAAGGGCGGCATTCTACCCCATCAGTCCACGGGCGTCACAGGCAACACCGCGGCTGGCCGGCTGGAGACCAGCCCTTTGACCGTCGGGTACAAGGTGGTTTTGCTGGCCATGTGCTGGGACACCCAACGCACGAACAGCACCCCGGCTGCCAGCCCTGCCAGGCTGGAGAGGATGATTTTCCCCTCGCTGGCCGCAAACAGCGACTGCCCCAGCAAAGCCCCGCCGATCATGGCCAGCAGCGGTAACACATACACCAGCGCCACCCCTTGCAGGATGGTGTCTTCCGGCACATGGATCTCGACCCAGTCATCGACATGGTAGTGATCGGCCGAATCGCCATTGGCCAGCAACGCTTTCACATGCTGGCGGCGTGCCGAAAACACCTTGGCCAAGGCCGATTGCCCACAGCCCTTTTGCGCCTTGCAGGCCTCACAGGCACTGGTCTGGATGACCTCGACCCAGAGGCTGTCGGGCTCAACGGCCACGACCCTGCCGGCTTCACTGAACATTTGGTGTCTCCACTGCCTGTACCGATGCAGCCAGTTTACGCGCTGCCAGCACAGGAATCTCGCCCACCACGGTCACTGTATGCAAGCCGGTGCCGCCCAAGGGCATGGTGCGCGAATACACCACCGTGGCACCGTGCTGCATCACCACTTCCGGCTGTTCGGCGCTTGCAGTTTCCACAAACACGGAGAACCCGACCAAACCATCGGTATACATTTGCACGCCGGATTTATCGCCCGCATTGCGGCTGACATCGCTCATCGCCATCGTGAATTCCGCTGGCACCCACGCCAGTTTCCAATGCGCAGGCACGGTATCCGCTGCTGCCGGTGCCGGCATATGGTGTGGCACTGCGTGCCCCTTGGCGGAAGGCTGCAAGGCTGCCTCAGGAACGTCGCCCAAGGACAGGCTGGTGAACTGGAAACGCTCCAGCACATGCCCGGCCACATCCACCAACTCGGAACGCAGCAATAAACCACTGGATTGCTCCAGCGCCAGGCGATGGCCATAACGCCACTCATCCTGCGGTGTTAATACCACCGTCACGGCGTCATGCCCGGCGACACGCACCGGCTTGCCCATGTCTGCGGCATACGCTTTCAGGTTGCTGACCGATTCACCAAAAAAGCGCTGGGCAAACGCGCCGGCAGGCACGGCATGATCCAGGCGCACTTTTTCGTCACCTGGGTGCACACAGGTGATTTCATGACCCTTGCGGATGATTTCACGCGGCTCACCATCCATATGCACCAGCCGCTCATGTTCCACACCGTCTTTCACTGCATGCACGATGCGCAAGCTGTGCATGTGATCGCCCTGCTCATACACAAACACACCGTCATAAGCGGTTTCGCGCAAGGCATGCGACATGCGATCAAGCCATTGGTGGGCTTCACTGTGATCGGCCTGCGCCGGCACAGCCACACTCACGCTCATCCAGAGCGTGAACAGGCTGGCGATAAAAACGTTATTCCGCACGTTGGAAACTCGCGACACGGGCAAAGGGCATCAGGCCACTGTTGCTGTTGTAGGAAGCGTACTCAGCATGACGCTGTACATAGGGTTCGAAACGATCAAGATCATCCACTGCGGCACGCGCTGTATGCGTGACCGATGCCGGTGCCACCGGTACAGCGACCGCGCCGGTGCTGACATTGCGGGTCATAGCCCCCGTTGCCATGGACCCATCTGATGGTACAGCGGCGTAATGGGCGGCATTACCGCCATCGGCCGGCACACCTTGCGATGCGCCATCCTGCCACAGTGGCACATACGCCACGCCGATCACCACCGCAACCGCCACACTGGCTGCCACAGCGGTTTGCGCCAACGGCTGCCACAGTTTGTTCACCAGGCCTCTTGAAAACGGTTCGGCGGCCACGGAGTCACGTACCCGCAGGGAAACATCACACCCTGCCCAAGCGGCAGTATCGGCCTGCAGCGCGGCACGACTGCGCGATAGCTGGTCGAACTGGTCACGCAAGGCCGGGTCGGCGTCCAGCTGCTTCAGCAGCCGGCGCATCTCCAGCTCGTTGCATTCCCCGTCCAGCAGGGCAGACAGGCTTTCATGGGTCGCTTGCTGGTGTGTGGTCATCATGTGGCTCCTCATCAATCCAGCAAATGCGCAATGGCATTGCTGATGTGTTCACGCGCCCGGAATATCCTTGAGCGAACCGTACCGACCGGGCTTTCCATGACCTCGGCAATTTCCTCATAACTCAGACCATCGAATTCGCGCAAAGTTACCGCAGTGCGCAAATCTTCCGGCAGCGCCATCATGGCGGCATGCACGGCCTCGCCCATCTGTTCGCCGCTGAGGGCGTTTTCCGGGTTTTCGATATCCCGCAGGCCTTCGGCATCGTCAAAACCCACCGCATCATCGACATCCACATCGACGCTGGGCGGACGGCGTTTTTTCGCCACCAGGTGGTTCTTGGCGGTATTGACGGCAATCCGGTACATCCAGGTATAGAACTGGCTGTCACCGCGGAATTTGGGCATCGCCCGCCAGGCACGGATGAAGGCGTCCTGGGTCACGTCCAGCACTTCGTCGCGATCGCTGATGAAACGCGACACCACCGCCATGATGCGGTGCTGGTAACGCAGCACCAGCAGGTCAAAGGCGCGCGAATCGCCCTGCTGTGCCCGCTTGAGCAGCTGCTCGTCAGTGGTGTCTGCGCTCACTGGGTGTTCCCCGGTCATGGGGCTTGGAAAGAAGCCCTCTAGTGGCAGTCATAGACAGGACGGGCATATAAAAGTTCCGCCTGCTGCAACTCGTGGAATAATATAGAACCCGTCCATCAGGCAGCAACCGGAAATCCCTGTGGCCAAATCCCATACCCATGATGTGCTGGTGATCGGCAGCGGTGCCGCCGGCCTCACCCTTGCCCTACAGCTGGCTGACCATGCCAGCGTTGCGGTCATTTGCAAGGGTGCCGCCACCGATGGCTCCACCTATTACGCCCAGGGCGGCATTGCCGCCGTGCTCGACAGCCACGACAGCGTGGATGCCCATGTCGCCGATACCCTCGAAGCCGGCGCCGGCCTCTGCCATGAACCGACCGTGCGCCATGTCGTGTCCCATAGCCGCGAAGCGATCGAATGGCTGGTGTCCCTGGGTGTTGGTTTCACCCGCAACGATGGCAGCGAGGAGTTCCACCTCACGCAGGAAGGCGGCCACAGCCAGCGCCGCATCATCCATGCCGCCGATGCCACCGGCCGCGCCGTTTCCGACACCCTGCTCGGCAAGGCCATGGCCCACCCCAACATCACCCTGTTTGAACACCGCGTTGCAGTCGACCTGATCCGCGACAAGAGCGCCAGCGTGCCGGTGTGCGTAGGCGCCTATGTGCTGGACCGGCAAACCGACCGCATCGACACCTTCCTCGCCCGCCACACCGTGCTGGCCAGCGGCGGCGCCAGCAAGGTGTACCTGTACACCAGCAACCCCGATGGCAACACCGGCGACGGCATTGCCATGGCCTGGCGTGCCGGCTGCCGGGTCGCCAACCTCGAGTTCAACCAGTTCCACCCGAC
>SBFY01000035.1 GCA_006227085.1 Gammaproteobacteria bacterium | reverse complement strand
TGTTCCACATGCTTCAGGTTGTGCAGGCGAATCGTGCCGCCGTGCTTGACCTGGATATTGTCATCCGCCGTTGCCCGTGATGCCGCACCACCGATGTGGAAAGTACGCATGGTGAGCTGGGTGCCCGGTTCACCAATCGACTGGGCAGCGATAACACCAATGGCTTCGCCGATATTCACCTTGTGGCCACGAGCCAAGTCACGGCCGTAACAGGTTGAGCAAATCCCATAACGGGTTTCACAGGTAATGGGCGAACGCACCAGCACCTCATCCACACCCATCTTTTCGAGGTGCTCAACGGTGCCTTCATCGATCATGGCACCGACAGCCAACAACACTTCATCCGAGCCTGGCTTGACCACATCCTTGGCAACGATACGACCCAATACCCGGTCGCCCAGGGATTCGATGATGTCACCACCTTCAATGACCGGCGTCATCAGCAGGCCACGTTCAGTGCCACAATCGGTTTCCGTAATCACCAGGTCCTGTGCCACGTCGACGAGTCGACGGGTCAGGTAACCGGAGTTCGCAGTCTTCAATGCCGTATCAGCCAAACCTTTACGCGCACCGTGCGTCGAAATGAAGTACTGCAGTACGTTCAAACCTTCGCGGAAGTTTGCGGTAATCGGCGTTTCAATAATGGAACCATCCGGCTTCGCCATCAGGCCACGCATACCCGCCAACTGGCGAATCTGCGCTGGCGAGCCCCGTGCGCCGGAATCCGCATAAATAAAGACTGAGTTAAAGGAATCCTGGGCAACTTCCTTGCCTTCCTTGTTCTTCACTGTCTCTTTGGAAATACCTTCCATCATCGACTTGGCTACCTGGTCGTTTGCACGGGACCAAATATCGATGACCTTGTTGTATTTCTCCCCTTGGGTCACCAGACCAGAGGCAAACTGGCTCTCGATTTCCTTCACTTCGTTTTCGGCTTTCTGGATGATGCCGGCCTTTTCTGCCGGGATCACGAAATCATCCACGCCAATCGATGAGCCAGAACGGGTCGAGAAGCGGAAGCCCATGTACATCAGGCGATCAGCAAAGATCACCGTCGACTTCAGGCCAACGATCCGGTAGCACTGGTTAATGATGCGGGAGATGGCTTTCTTGGTCATGGCCTGGTTGACCAGTTCAAACGGCAACCCTTCCGGCACGATTTCCCACAGCAGCACACGGCCAACGGTGGTTTCCACACGGCGAATGGCTTCCTGCTTGTCGCCATTCTCGGCCAAGGCCACTTCCTTGATGCGAACAGTGATGTTGGCATGGAGATCAACCAGGCCGGCACCATAGGCGCGATCGACTTCACTGACATTGGCAAACACCATGCCTTCGCCACGGGCACCAATGCGTGAGCGGGTCATGTAATAAATGCCCAACACGACGTCCTGCGACGGCACAATGATCGGCTCACCGTTTGCCGGTGACAGGATGTTATTGGTGGACATCATCAATGTGCGCGCTTCCAGCTGGGCTTCCAGCGTCAGCGGCACGTGCACAGCCATCTGGTCACCGTCGAAGTCGGCGTTATACGCCGCACACACCAACGGATGCAGCTGGATGGCCTTGCCTTCAATCAACACGGGCTCAAACGCCTGGATGCCCAAACGGTGCAGGGTTGGTGCACGGTTCAGCAGTACCGGATGCTCGCGGATCACTTCAGCGAGGATATCCCATACTTCAGGGCCTTCACGCTCCACCATCTTCTTGGCAGCCTTGATAGTCGTCGCCAAACCACGACCTTCCAGCTTGCTGAAAATGAATGGCTTGAACAGTTCCAGGGCCATTTTCTTGGGCAGACCGCACTGGTGCAGGCGCAATGTCGGGCCTACCACGATCACGGAACGACCGGAGTAATCCACGCGCTTGCCCAGCAGGTTCTGGCGGAAGCGACCCTGCTTGCCCTTGATCATATCAGCCAGGGATTTCAGCGGACGCTTGTTGGAGCCAGTGATGGCACGGCCACGACGACCATTATCCAGCAAGGCATCCACGGATTCCTGCAGCATGCGCTTTTCGTTACGAACAATGATGTCCGGCGCATTCAGCTCCAGCAGTCGCTTCAAGCGGTTGTTACGGTTAATGACGCGACGGTACAGGTCATTCAGGTCGGAAGTGGCAAAGCGGCCACCGTCCAGCGGCACCAACGGGCGCAAATCCGGCGGCAATACCGGCAGCACATCCAGGATCATCCACTCGGGACGATTGCCTGAGCCCTGGAAACCTTCCAGCAACTTCAAACGCTTGGTCAGCTTCTTGATCTTGGTTTCCGAATTGGTTTCCGGCAATTCCTCGCGAACACGGGCAATTTCTTCTGCCAGGTCCAGGTCGCGCATCAGCAACTGGATGGCTTCAGCACCCATCTTGGCGGTGAACTCGTCACCGAACTCTTCCATGGCCTGGAAATACTGGTCATCGCTCAGCAGCTGGCCACGCTCCAGCGTGGTCAAGCCCGGATCAATGACTACGTAAGATTCAAAATACAGGATGCGCTCGATATCGCGCAGCGCCATGTCCAGGAACAAGCCAATGCGGGACGGCAACGACTTCAGGAACCAGATATGGGCAACCGGGCTGGCCAGTTCAATATGGCCCATACGCTCACGACGCACCTTGGCCAGCGCCACTTCCACGCCGCACTTCTCACAAATCACACCGCGGTGCTTGAGCCGCTTGTATTTACCACACAAGCATTCGTAGTCTTTCACCGGGCCAAAGATCTTGGCGCAGAACAAGCCATCACGCTCCGGCTTGAACGTACGATAGTTGATCGTTTCCGGCTTCTTCACTTCGCCATAGGACCATGAACGAATCATGGCGGGAGATGCCAATGCAATCTTGATGGCATCAAACTCTTCCGGGTGTCCCTGCGTCTTCAGTTGGTTCAGTAAATCTTTCAAGGTCATTCCTCCGCACTGTCTGTGCTCACGGGGCGCGTACGCCCCGCACCGGTTTGTTCAATCCTGTCATTCGGTCTCGAGATCGATATCGATACCCAGTGACCGGATTTCCTTAATGAGTACATTGAAGGACTCCGGCATACCGGCTTCCATCCGGTGGTCGCCATCCACGATGTTCTTGTACATGCGGGTACGGCCATTCACGTCATCCGACTTCACCGTCAGCATTTCCTGCAGGGTATAAGCCGCGCCATACGCTTCCAGTGCCCACACTTCCATCTCACCGAAACGCTGGCCACCGAACTGGGCCTTACCACCCAACGGCTGCTGGGTAACCAGGCTATAGGAACCAGTCGAACGGGCATGCATCTTGTCATCCACCAGGTGGTTCAACTTGAGCATGTACATATAGCCCACCGTGACAGGACGCTCGAACGCATCACCGGTACGGCCGTCATACAGGGTCATCTGGCCAGACACCGGCTGGTCAGCCAGCTTGAGCAGATCCTTGATTTCGGATTCCCGCGCACCATCGAATACGGGCGAGGCCATCGGAACGCCATCCACCAGGTTGCGCGCCAATTCGACAATCTCGTCATCGTTCAGGAGCTTGAAGTTTTCCTTGCGGTTGTTGGCGCCGGTTTCGTTATAAATCCGGTCCAGCAGCTGGCGGATTTCAGCAACCTTGCGCTGTTCTTTCAGCATGCGATCGATCTTGCGACCCAGCCCTTTGGCAGCCAAACCCAAATGGGTTTCCAGGATCTGGCCCACGTTCATACGTGACGGCACGCCCAGCGGGTTCAGCACGATATCGACTGGCTCACCATGCTCGTCATACGGCATGTCTTCTACCGGGCGAATCGCGGAAATCACACCCTTGTTACCGTGACGACCTGCCATCTTGTCACCCGGCTGGATGCGGCGTTTGATCGCCAGATAGACCTTGACGATTTTCAGCACGCCTGGCGCCAGGTCGTCGCCACTTTCCAGCTTGCCTTTCTTGATGTCCAAACGTCGCTTGAGGTCTTCTTCCAGTTTCTTCAACTGTTGCTCTGCGGAATCGAGCTCCACGTTCAATGCGTCATCGGCCATGCGCAGCTTGAACCATTGGGTATGATCCAGGCTGTCGAGGTTTTCCGCTTTCAGGCTGCCACCCTTCTCGACACCTTTCGGGCCACTGGCCACTTTCTTGCCCAACAACACGCTACGCAGGCGGGCAAAGGTTGCCGTCTCCACGATACGGTATTCGTCATTGAGATCCTTGCGGTACTCTTCGAGCTGCGCTTTTTCGATCGCTTTAGCACGAGCGTCTTTTTCCAGGCCATCGCGAGTGAACACCTGGACGTCCACGATCGTGCCCTTGGTACCGGACGGCACACGCAGGGAAGTGTCTTTTACGTCTGAAGCTTTCTCGCCAAAAATAGCCCGCAACAGCTTTTCTTCCGGCGTGAGCTGGGTTTCACCTTTCGGGGTTACCTTGCCCACGAGGATATCGCCAGCCTGCACTTCAGCACCGATATAGACGATGCCGGATTCGTCCAGCTTGGAGAGCGCACCCTCACCCACGTTGGGAATATCGGCGGTAATTTCTTCCGAACCCAGCTTGGTATCACGCGCGACGCAGGTCAGTTCCTGGATATGGATCGTGGTAAAACGATCTTCAGTCACCACTCGCTCGGACACCAAAATGGAGTCCTCGAAGTTGTAACCATTCCACGGCATGAACGCGATACGCATGTTCTGGCCCAACGCCAGCTCGCCCATATCGACGGAAGGTCCATCCGCGAGGATGTCGCCGCGACTGATTTCATCGCCTTCCTTGACCAGCGCACGCTGGTTGATACAGGTGTTCTGGTTGGAACGGGTGTATTTGGTCAGGTTGTAAATATCCACAACCGGCTGGCCGGGCTTGATTTCTGCCTCAGCCACACGCACAACGATACGGCTGGCATCCACGCTTTCAATCTGGCCACCACGACGTGCCACCACGCAGACACCGGAGTCACGCGCCACGATGCGCTCGATACCGGTACCGACCAACGGCTTCTGTGATTTCAGGGTTGGCACCGCCTGGCGCTGCATGTTCGAACCCATCAAGGCGCGGTTTGCATCGTCATGCTCAAGGAATGGCACGAGCGCGGCAGCAACCGAGACCACCTGCTTGGGCGACACGTCCATGTAATCGATCTTGTCAGGCGATGTCACGGTGAATTCATTCAAGTGACGAACCGCAACCAGGTCTTCAACGAACTCGCCCTTGTCATTCAAGGCAGCGGATGCCTGTGCAATGACATGCTCACCCTCGTTGATGGCAGACAGGTATTCGATCTTGTCGGTGACCTTGCCATTCTCAACCTTGCGATACGGCGTCTCCAGGAAACCGTATTCATTCGTACAGGCATAGACTGCCAACGAATTGATCAGGCCAATGTTCGGGCCTTCAGGCGTTTCAATCGGGCAGACGCGACCATAATGGGTCGGATGAACGTCACGCACTTCGAAACCTGCGCGTTCACGCGTCAAGCCACCCGGGCCCAAAGCGGATACGCGACGCTTGTGCGTCACTTCTGACAGCGGGTTGTTCTGGTCCATGAACTGTGACAGCTGACTGGAGCCAAAGAACTCCTTGACCGCCGCAGACACCGGCTTCGCATTGATCAAATCCTGCGGCATCAGGCCTTCTGACTCTGCCAGGCTCAAGCGTTCCTTAACGGCGCGCTCGACACGCACCAGTCCCACCCGGAACTGGTTCTCAGCCATTTCACCCACGGAGCGCACACGGCGATTACCCAAGTGGTCAATATCATCGACCATGCCCTTGCCATTACGGATGGCCACGAGGGCCTTCAGGACATCAACGATGTCTTCCTTGGTCAGGATGCCAGGGCCTTCAGCGGTGTCACGACCCAGGCGGCGGTTAAACTTCATGCGACCAACAGCAGACAAGTCATAGCGTTCTTCACTGAAGAACAGGCTCTGGAACAGGTTTTCTGCAGATTCCTTGGTTGGCGGCTCACCAGGACGCATCATGCGGTAGATCTCGACCAGCGCTTCCAGTTGGCTGCGGGTCGCGTCATTTCGCATGGTATCGGCAACAAACGGGCCACAATCAAGCTCGTTGGTATAAATAGCCTCGATGCCCTTGAACCCTTTCTTGATCAACGCATTGACCACGGATTCTGTCAATTCGGTATTGCACTCAAACAACACCTCACCGGTTTCCGCATCCACAATATCCTTGGCCAACCAGCGGCCATAGAGGTATTCCTGCGGCACTTCGATCTGCTCAATGCCGGCACTCGCTAATTGGCGAATGTGGCGGGCTGTGATACGACGGCCCTGCTCAACCAGGACATTGCCTTTGTCATCGACAATGTCAAAGCCTGCAATTTCACCACGCATACGCTCTGGCACCAGGTCATACAACACCGTACCTTCGGCGCCAAAGTGGAAACTGTTGTTCTCATAAAACATCCCGAGGATCTCCTCGGAACCATAACCCAAGGCACGCAGCAACACGGTGGCCGGCAGTTTGCGGCGACGGTCAATGCGCACGAACACCTGGTCTTTCGGGTCAAATTCGAAATCCAGCCATGAGCCGCGGTAAGGAATGATCCGGGCGGAATACAGCAACTTGCCGGACGAATGGGTCTTGCCACGATCATGATCAAAGATCACGCCGGGCGAACGGTGCAGCTGGGAAACAATCACACGCTCGGTACCGTTGACCACAAACGTCCCGTTGTCGGTCATCAACGGGATTTCGCCCATGTAGACATCCTGTTCCATGACGTTCTTGACCGCCTTGGTGGAGGAGTCCTTGTCATAGATGACCAACCGCACCTTCACGCGCAAAGGCACGGCATAGGTTGTGCCACGCAGCTGGCACTCCTTGACATCAAACACTGGCTCACCCAGCTCATAGCTGATGTATTCCAGCGCAGCATTACCTGAGTAACTGACGATGGGGAAAATGGACTTGAATGCCGCTTGCAAGCCAATGTCCTGCCGCTTTTCTGGCGGAAGCATTTCCTGCGTGAACTTGCGGTACGAGTCAATCTGGATAGCCAGCAAATACGGCACATCCATGACTTGTGGCAAGCTGCCGAATTCCTTGCGGACGCGTTTTTTCTCAGTGTACGAGTAGGCCATTGGCATTCCCCAGTCTGATTCCCTGCACTACCGCATTGGCGGCACTGCTTGTTCCAATTCAGTCGCAAGATCAGGGCTCTTGCTATTGCCCCTGCCAAGCAGGAAAAGGCCGACGGTATCCCGTCAGCCTTCTGCCTGGTTCAATACCACAAAGGCTTGTTGCCCAAGGGGTATTACTTCAGCTCGACGCTGGCACCAGCCTCTTCGAGCTTCTTCTTGATTTCCTCAGCTTCAGCCTTGGCAACGCCTTCCTTCACAGTGGACGGAGCGCCATCGACCAAGTCCTTGGCTTCTTTCAGGCCCAAGCCAGTCAGTTCGCGAACAACCTTGATCACGTTGACTTTCTTGTCGCCAGCAGCTTTCAGAGAGACGGTGAACTCGTCTTTCTCTTCAGCAGCGGCAGCACCACCGGCAGCAGCAGCCGGAGCGGCTACAGCAACAGCAGCGGCGGCAGAAACGCCGAACTTTTCTTCCATTGCAGAAATAAGGTCAACCAAATCCATGACGCTCATTTCAGCGATTGCATTGAGGATGTCATCTTTGGACAGAGCCATGTTGTTTCTCCTGAATCAAATTCACTAACTATTGACGAAAACAGCGTTGCTTCAAGCTGCCTGCTTCTGATCGCGGACGGCGGCAATAACGCGCACACCCTTGGTCGGCACTTCATTCATGGTGCGGGCGAGTTTCTCGACCGGCGCCTTCATGACAGCCATCAAGGTAGCCAATGCCTGCTCACGGGTCGGCAAAGTAGCCAGGACATCAATTTGCTTGGCATCCAGCAGCTGGCCACCCACGGACAATGCCTTGATCTGGAACTGCTCCACATCTTTGGCAAAGTCCTTGAACAGCCGGGCTGCCGCACCCGGGTCTTCCATCGAAAACCCGAACAGGCTTGGGCCTGTCAGCACACCCTGGACACACTCAAACTCGGTTCCCGCAACAGCACGCTTGGCCAGCGTGTTGCGAATTACCTGGACCCGTACATTCGTTTCACGGGCCTTTTTACGCAGGGCGGTCAGGTGGGAAACCGTCACGCCCCGTGCATCAGCGATCACCAGCGACAATGCCTGGCTCGCAGTCTCGTTAACGTCGGCCACGATGGCCTTCTTGTCTTCGAGTCCCAGTGCCATTGCAACATCTCCTGGTTAGGGATTTCTCCCAGTTACACTAAGAACCCGGCATAACCCGGATTCGCCTTATGGTGTATCGCCAATCGTGAATCAATTGGTCCTCACCATCTGCGTAGGTATCCGCCTGGCGGAAGATTAAACCCGTGGCCAGTACAGCACCGCGGGAACCTACGGTCTTTGATGGCCCCCGGCTGTTACCCCGGAGGACCTCAAAGTCTTTGCTGCTTCAAGCCTCGAGGCTTGAAGGGTCGATGACCAGCCCCGGCCCCATCGTTGAGGACAAGGTGATCTTCTTCAAATAAACGCCTTTGGCGGTAGCTGGCTTGAGCTTTTTCAGGTCTGCCAGCAACGCTTCCAGGTTGCCCTTGATCGCAGGCAACTCGAAATCAATCTTGCCAATCGCGCCATGGACGATACCGCTCTTGTCAGCACGGAAACGCACCTGACCGGCTTTCGCATTCTTGACGGCGGTTGCCACATCCGGGGTCACCGTGCCGGTTTTCGGGTTTGGCATCAGGCCACGCGGACCCAGCACCTGACCCAATTGACCGACCACACGCATGGCATCGGGAGCAGCAATCACGACGTCGAAGTCCATGCGCCCACCTTTGACTTCAGCGGCGAGGTCATCCATACCGACCAAGTCAGCACCTGCTGCTTTAGCCGCTTCTGCTGCAGCACCCTGGGCAAAGACTGCCACACGGGCTTCACTGCCAGAACCATGCGGCAACGTGGTGGCACCACGCACGACCTGGTCAGATTTGCGAGCATCAATACCGAGATTAATTGCCACATCCAGCGACTCGCGGAACTTGGCGCGCGGCAGTTTTTGCAATACTTCAACAGCTTCCTGGATGGAGTACTGCTTGCCAGGAACAACCACTTCGCGGATCGCGCGTGCACGCTTGCTTACATTAGCCATTTACACGCCCTCCACTTCAAGACCGGCACTACGGGCACTGCCCGCAATGGTGCGCACTGCCGCTTCAAGGTCAGCTGCCGTCAAATCCGGCATTTTGGTTTTTGCAATTTCTTCCAGCTGGGCACGATTGACCTTGCCGACTTTTTCGGTGTTCGGACGACCACTGCCCTTCTGGATACCCGCTGCCTTGCGCAACAACACAGAGGCCGGCGGGGTTTTGGTAATAAAGGTGAAACTGCGATCCGCGTATACCGTGATTACTACCGGCAGCGGCAACCCCGGCTCAACGCCTTGGGTTTGGGCATTAAATGCCTTGCAGAATTCCATGATGTTGACGCCGCGCTGGCCCAATGCGGGACCTACCGGCGGACTGGGGTTAGCCTTGCCTGCAGGAATCTGCAGCTTGATATAGGCCTCAATCTTCTTTGCCATGTTGTGCTCCTTGTGGGTTCAAGCGCTGCCACGCAGCTCCCCGATGACGACTATCGCCGCCTGTTTACGGTCAAGCCTTTTCGACTTGGCCAAACTCGAGATCCACCGGGGTGGATCGGCCGAAAATCATCACTGCAACACGCAAGCGATTCTTCTCGTAATTCACTTCTTCAACAACACCGTTAAAGTCATTGAACGGACCATCCGTGACACGAACCATTTCACCCGGCTCAAACAGGGTTTTCGGCCTCGGCTTCTCGGTACCATCCTTGATGCGATCCAGGATCACGTTCGCTTCGGCATCCGTAATCGGCGCAGGCTTGTCCGCCTTGCCGCCAATGAATCCCATGACACGCGGCGTTTCCTTGACCAGATGCCAAGTGTCATCCGTCAGATCCATTTGCACCAGCACATAGCCCGGGAAAAACTTGCGTTCACTCCGGCGCTTCTGCCCGGATTTCATTTCAACCACTTCTTCAGTGGGCACAAGGATTTCACCAAAACTGTCCTGCATGCCGGCCAGCTCAATGCGTTCCTTGAGCGACGCCTGGACTTTTTTCTCAAAGCCCGAATACGCATGTACGACATACCAGCGCTTAGCCATTGCTCACCTCATCCAATCAGCAGCGATGCCAACCAACCCAGCAACGCGTCCAGCGCCCACAAAATCAAGCCCATCACCAACACCACCACAGCAACCACCAAAGTTGTCTGGGTCGTTTCCTGATGCGTCGGCCATACCACCTTGCGCACTTCCGTACGGGCTTCACGCAACAAGGCCAGGAACATGGCGCCTTTGGCCGTCTGCAGCGCAAAACCGGCGGCCACAACACCCAGTACCACCAATGCCAGCACCCGATACAGGAGCGACTGGTCCGAGTAATAGGCATTACCTACCACTCCCGCCAGTACCAGCGCAGCAACGATGACCCATTTCAGGGTATCCATTGCATTTCCTTCACTCGTACCCGCGTTACCACTCATACCCTGTCTCTTGTCTGGCAGGCCAGGAGGGAATCGAACCCCCAACCTGCGGTTTTGGAGACCGCCGCTCTGCCAATTGAGCTACTGGCCTGTATCACTTTTCCTAGAGGCAAATCAGCCGGGCCGCCCGAAAGGGCGACCCGGCTTCAACTGCAGTGCCTGATTTACTCGATAACCTTGGCGACGACGCCAGCACCTACCGTGCGGCCACCTTCGCGGATAGCAAAACGCAGGCCGTCTTCCATCGCGATCGGGTGAA
>SBFY01000196.1 GCA_006227085.1 Gammaproteobacteria bacterium | reverse complement strand
ACGGCATGTGAAGGCGAAAGCCACCTTGCACACCGTCAGCGCGCGTGACGGTCATGCCATCAAGGTGTGGGAGTTTTTCCCGGATGGCCGGAACGATGAAACGCTGCCAGCGATTGTCTATTACCACGGCGGCGGCTATGCCTTGACCTATGCCTCCACGCATGTCGCCGCAGTGGACGACTATGCCAACACACTCGGTTGCCGCGTATTCCTGGTCGATTACCGCCTGATGCCACACAACCCCTTTCCGAAGGGTTTCAACGATTGCTGCGATGTATTGGCATGGGTGGTCGACAGTGCATCCCGGCTGCGTGTGGATGCGAAGCGCGTGGTGGCGATGGGGGACTCCGCCGGCGGCGGCATGACCGCGACGGTCGCACAGTGGGCCAAGGACAACGGTAAGCCACTGGCTGGACAGTTGATGATTTACCCGGTGATTGATCGCACCTGCTCCAGTTGGTCGGCGCAGAACTTTCCCGACACACCGCTGTGGAACAGCATTGGCAACAGCAAGATGTGGCAGGTCTATTTGCAGGATGTCGATGCCAACAACCCGCCACCGTATGCCGCAGCAGGTGACCGTGAGGATTTAAGCGGGCTGGCGCCGGCCTACCTCGATAACGCCGAATTCGATCCCTTGCGTGATGAAGGCGCGGCGTATGCGCGCCGTTTGCAGGCCGCCGGTGTGCCGGTCGAGATCCATGAGCCGAAAGGCACCATGCACGGTTACGACACCGTGCTTGCCAGCGCCATCACGCAAGACACGGTAGCCCGCCGCAAGGCCTGGTTAAAGCGTATCTTCAGCAAGGAAGTGTCATGAGGGGAGTCGGTATGAAAGGGCTCAGCAATGTCCGCGTGATTGATGCCAGTCGTGGTATCGCTGGCGCCTATGTCAGCAAATTGTTTGCCGACGGTGGTGCGGATGTCATCCTGCTGGAAACCGCGCAAGGCAATCCATTGCGCTATCACGCCTCGTCACCGGATTGCCTGCAACAGCGCCCGGGCGATTCAGCGTTTTTCCAGTACCTGTCGGCCAACAAGCGCTCGATCACCGGCGATGTCACGGATCCTGCCGTGCGCCAGTTAATCGGTAGCGCCGACTTGTTGATCGAGGATTGTGAAACCGGCAGCGAAACCTTGGCAGCACTGGATGTGCCTGCGTTGCGAAAGCAGTTCCCGCGTTTAGTGGTGCTGTCCTTGAGTGCGTTTGGGCGTAGCGGCCCGTATGCGCAACATCCGGCGACCGAATTCATCGTGCAGGCTGAATCCGGCGCGACTGGTATGCGCGGGCTGTCAACGCAAGTGCCATACATGGCGGGTGGCCGCATTGGTGATTTTACCGGTGCCACCTTTGCGGCAGTGGCTGCCGGTGCGGCGGTACTCGGTGCGCAGCGTACCGGTCACGGCGAGCATATTGATTTCTCGATGACCGAAGCGATGAATATCGCCGGCACCGTGTATGTCGATTTGGTGTTCAGCTTGCTCGGTCGCCCGGAAATGGGCGGTGCATTCCGGCAAGTGGAAACGCCATCCATTGAGCCGACCAAAGATGGCTACGTCGGTTTCAATACCAACTCACGCAAGCATTTTGATGAGTTCCTGAAAATGATTGGCCGCGAGGATTGGCTCGGCAATGAAGAGCTGGCCTCGCACTTTACCCGCCAGTTCCGGCTTGATGAGTGGAACGCGGCTGTCTGGGAATGGACACGGGCACGCACCACCAAAGAGTGTATTGCCAAGGCGATGGAATACATGATCCCGGTCGCGCCGGTGAATAACGGCAAGACTGTGCTCGAACATGAGCAGCTGGTAGCCCGCAAGGTGTATGAAAAGAATCCGGCCGGTGATTTCCTGCAGCCGCGCCCGCCTTACCTGCTGAATGGCGAGCGCGTGCGCGGTTTGTCGCCAGCGCCGAAGCTCGGCGAGCACAATGGCCAGATTGAAGCGCACACGCCATCAGCACCCACACAGCCGACTGCGAAAACAGAATTGCCGCTCAAGGGCCTGCGTGTGCTCGATATCACCGCCTGGTGGGCCGGCCCGGCTGTGACGCACGCATTTGCGTTGATGGGTGCGGATGTCATCCATGTCGAAGCGACCAAGCGCATGGACGGTGCCCGCAGTGTGGTGGTTGCCCCCAGTGGCGATAACTGGTGGGAACAGAGCCATCTCTATAACAGTATCAATACCAACAAGCGCGGCATCACGCTGGACATGGGCGATGCCGAAGGCCTGGCGCTGATCAAGCAGTTGATTGCCCAAAGTGATGTGGTGGTGGAGAACTTCTCGCCACGCGTGTTCGAGGAATTCGGGCTAACCCGTGAAGCAGTGCACGCGCTGAACCCGAAGGCGGTGTTCGTGCGCATGCCGGCGTTTGGCCTCGATGGCCCCTGGCGCGATTACCCCGGTTTTGCACAAACCATGGAACAGATGAGCGGCCTGGCCTGGCTGACCGGTCATGCTGATGACCAGCCGCGCATCCAGCGCGGGCCCTGCGATCCGGTCGCCGGTATGCATGCCGCGTTTGCGGTGCTCGTCGCATTGGCGGAACGCAACCGTACCGGTGCAGGCCAATACCTGGAATGCACCATGGTCGAAGGCGCCTTGAATGTGGCCGCTGAGCTGGTGGTTGAATACACCGCTTACGGCAAGTTGCTGGAGCGCGATGGCAATCGCACGCCGTATGCAGCACCGCAGGGCCTGTATGCCTGCCAGGGTGAAGAACAGTGGCTGGCACTGTCCGTCGAGAACGATGCGCAATGGCAGGCACTGGTCAAAGTGCTGGGCAGTCCGTCATGGGCCAGTGATGCTGCTTTGGCAACGCATGCCGGTCGCTATGCCGCGCGTGCCGCACTCGACCAGCAGCTGGCGGAGTGGGCCAGTACGCGCGACTTAAAGGAAACCGTTACCAGCTTGCAGCAAGCCGGTGTGCCGGCCTCAACTGTGGTCGATTGCCGTGTGGCCTTCAAACAGCCGCAATTCCAGGCACGCAAATTCTTTGAGCCGGTCACGCATCCGGTGATTGGCACGCACCCGATTCCGGGCATGCCATTCCGTTTTGCCAGCCGTGGCGAGCAACCGTGGATTACCAGCCCGGCACCGACCATGGGCCAGCACAACCATGAGGTGCTGGTCGATGTGTTGGGAATGAGTGAAGCACAGTACGCCGCGCTGGAAGCGCGCGGTGTGATTGGCAGCAAGCCGGTGAAGTGACACCAGCGAGATAAAAGGAAACCACCATGACCATGGATGACACACTGGGCTTTGACCCCGATGCCTTGCGCGAAAAATACGCGCAGGAACGCGACAAGCGCCTGCGTCCCGATGCCAATGAGCAGTATGTGCCGATCAAGGGCGATTTTTCCTATCTGGAAGCGGACCCTTTTGTGGACAAGCCGATCGAGCGGGAACCGTTGACCGATGAAGTCGACGTCGTGTTGATCGGCGGCGGCTTTGGTGGATTGCTGACGGGCGCGCGCCTGCGCGAATTGGGCGTGAAGGATATCCGCATTATCGACAAGGGCGGTGATGTGGGTGGTACCTGGTATTTCAACCGCTATCCCGGTGTCGCCTGTGATATCGAGTCGTATGTTTACCTGCCCATGCTGGAAGAAGTGGGTTACATCCCGAAAGAAAAATATGCCAAGGGCGGCGAGATTTACGCGCACTGCCAGGCCATTGCCAAAAAGTATGACCTGTACAACAACGCCTGCCTGCAGACGACCGTGACCGGTGTTGAGTGGGATAACAGCATCCAGCGCTGGATCATCACAACCGATCGTGGTGATCGCATGAAGGCGAAATTTGTCAGCCTGGCGAACGGTTTCCTGCAAAAGCCGAAGCTGCCGGGCATTCCCGGCATCGATACATTCAAAGGCAAGATGTTCCATACCTGCCGTTGGGATTACAGCTACACCGGCGGTGATGCTAGCGGCAATCTCACCGGCCTCGCTGACAAGCGTGTCGGCATCATCGGTACAGGTGCTACCGCGGTGCAATGTGTGCCGCA
>SBFY01000216.1 GCA_006227085.1 Gammaproteobacteria bacterium | reverse complement strand
TGTCCAGCATGCCAGGCCCGGTCATGGGTAGAAACAAACTGGGTCACCTCACCATCACGGTCGATCAGGAAGTGGTCAGACACCGTCACACCCGCCAATTCCTGCAAAGCCGGATGGCAAGCCACATCCAGGGTGTTGCAGAAAAAAGGTTCCACCAAACCACCGCCAAACTCACCCGGCGGCAAGGAAATATTATGGATAACCATTAGCTGGATATCGGCCGGATCCGGCCGGGCATCGTAATTAGGGCTCGGCGCGTGGCGCACACCCCTCAACCAGCCTTGCGCATCCAGTGCCTGCATCACGCTTTCCTTTGGCGCGACCCACCAATCACCGATTCCAGCGCGCGGTCAAACAAGCGGGAATCTTCCATCAATTCGATCCGTCCATCGCGCAAGTCCGCCGCCAGCTCTTCGCGGTTTTTCTCGGCCACCTTGACACCTGAACGGTTGACGAAAATGTATTTGCCCGTGTGCTTGATGACAGCCGCCAATTTGCACCGCAAGCGTTTGTCGTCCGCTTCACAGAACTCCACCCATAACCCCATGCTCATGCCATCGACCACGCGCAGGAACGCGTCCAGCCCACCGGCATCTGTCGCAGCTGCGGTTTCAGCACCAGCGGCTGCCGGGGCCTGCTCCATGGCAGGTTCCGCTGTCGTGACCGGCGCCACTTCCATCGCGGGCGTTGGTTTGCCACGCAAGTGCGCCAGGTGAATGGCTTCCAGGGCTTTGAAAAACTCATCCATTTCGGCTTGGGTAACCCCTGCCCAGGTCAGCCCCATGCGCACATCTTTCAATAACTGCGGCACCAGTTTCAGCAACTTCTGTCGATCCGCCGCTGAACCAATCGGCTGCACGCTCCAGACCAGCGAGTCGAGCACCTGCCGGTACATCGCCCACTTCTCGCCCTCAGCACCCTCTTGCTGGAACGCCAGGAACAGCACCTTGCGCCACTGCTGTTCCAGGAACTGATTGACCACAGGAGGCACATTGCCTGCAGCGGTGACTGCTGCGATGGTCTCATCGACCATGGAACGCGCCGATTCTGTCCGGGCACCCAGGTCTTCGGCACTGCGCAGGCGCTCTTCTGCCTGCATGGCTTGTTCGGACTCCCGCTCCAGTGCCGTCGTGAAATCTGCCAGCACATCGGAGAACACCGACGGATCCCTGCCAAACCCTGACAGCACCGTGACCACGGCCTGGCGCATGGCGGCAAACACCGGGTCATCGGTTGCCCCTTCGCCCAGCCCGATACTGGCAGTGGCAATCTGGTTCAACAGCTTGCGGCCAGAGTGGCCTTCCCGATCAAAAAAGGATGTGTCCACCAAGGCAACCTTGGTCAACGGCACCTGCAGGAAACCGACCAGGCGACTGACGCTGGCCGGCAAACCGGAAGCACGCATGATGAAATCAAACAAACGCGCAACCAATCGCAAGGTTTCGCGGGAATCCTCATCAATTGCCACACCGGCATCACCGAGGCGCTGCTCAATGGCTGCCAGATCCAAGGCAGCACCTTCGTGATCCAGCAAGGATTGCTGCTCCTGCTGCAAGGCATCAAGGAGCCCCAGCAAAGCTTCATTGCTACTACCCTCAGCCACAACAGAAGCCGTTGCCTGCTGCACTTCCAGACCCAGGGCCTGCGCCCATTCCGCACTCCAGCCCGGCAAGGCAGCGAACACATGGTCACGGAAAGCACGGAACACCAACAACGCCGCATGGGCATCCAGGGCGATTTCCTTTTCCCACACCAGCAATACACTGGCCAACCGTGCCGGCTCGATACCCAAGGCCGGGGCCAGTGCGACCAGCGCACCGCCACTTTGCTGCTGGCAAGCGGCCACGGCAGCCTCCATATCCACCAGTTCAGCCAAGGCAGCATCATGGGCCGGCACGACCACGTCCGGATCTGCCACCACTTGCGCGAGCCGGTCTGTCAATCGCAAGCGGCCGAGACGGATGCGTGAAACGGTTTCAAACAAACGGTTCTGTGATGCATTGGAGACTGCCTGTGCCGCTTCCCCACACAAGGCGATTTCGGCGGCCTGTAATGCCTGGTACACCCCATTGGTCACCTGGCCGATCACGGCTGCCAAAAAACCTTCCGGGAAATCGTGCTGTTTCATGAGGGCTCCCCACCACCATGGCAAACACCGCCATGGCATCATCACTGACACCGCCCAGAGTAATGAAAATTCCCCGGATCGGCCAGCACCGGCCACCAACAACCCGCCATCACCGGCAAAGATTGCTAGAATAAGCCCCCCATGGCGCCCCAACCCAGCTTGACCCGCAATGACCCAGAAGGACACCCGCATGGCCGCCCCGCGTTACCTGCAAGGCATTGAAGAGACCGTCCGCCTGGCCCTTGCCGAAGACGTGGGCAGTGGCGACATCACCGCCGCCCTGGTACCCGCAGGCGAGCAGGCCATGGCCCATGTCATCACGCGCGAAAGCGCCATCCTCTGTGGTCAGGACTGGTTCAATGAAGTGTTCCGCCAGGTCGATGCCAGCGTCCGGCTGGAATGGCATTTTGCCGATGGCGATGCGGTCAAGGCCAATGACTGCCTGGTCAGCATCCATGGCCATGCCCGCAGCATCCTGACCGCAGAACGGGCTGCACTGAATTTCCTGCAATTGCTGATGGGCACCGCCACCACCTGCCATCACTATGCACAATGCGTCGCCGGTACTGGCGTGCGCCTGCTCGACACGCGCAAGACCATCCCCGGCCTGCGACTGGCACAAAAATACGCGGCCACCTGTGGTGGCTGCCACAATCACCGCATCGGTTTGTACGACGCGTTCCTGATCAAGGAGAACCACATTGCCGCCTGTGGCTCCATCCATAACGCCGTGCAGCAAGCCCGGCAGATGCATGCCGACCGCCCGGTGGAAGTGGAAGTGGAAAACCTCGATGAACTGCAGCAGGCGCTGGAGGCTGGCGCTGACATCATCATGCTGGATGATTTCAGCCTGGCCGATATCCGCACAGCCGTCAGCCGCACGGCAGGACGCGCCACCCTGGAAGTTTCCGGCGGCGTCAACGAAAAGACCTTGCGCCCCTTGGCCGACACCGGCGTGGACTGCATTTCCATTGGCGCGCTCACCAAGCACCTGCATGCCATCGACCTGTCACTGCGTATCCAGCGCACGGGCTGACAGACTGCCGCCAAGGCTTTCCCGGACCTGTGCTAATGTATCAACCCAGCAGGACCGGATGGGCGGAGCGACGATGGCGGTGAACACAATGACCCCGGGGATGGGGCAGCCAGCGGCGAAGGTGCAACCATGAGTGACAAACCCGTTTTTGTAACCCAGCCCTATTTGCCGCCGCTGGATGAATTCCTGCCTTACCTGGAAGACATCTGGGCCACCAAAGTCCTGACCAATGGTGGCGCCATGCACCAGCAACTGGAGCAGGCCTTATGCGAACACCTGGGTGTCGAGCATCTCGCCCTGTTCAACAATGGCACCATTGCCCTGCTGACAGCCTTGCAATCGCTGCGCATCACCGGGGAAGTCATCACCACCCCTTACTCGTTCGTAGCCACCGCACATTCATTATTATGGAATGGCATCAAACCGGTCTTCGTGGATATCGACCCGGTCACCTGCAACCTCGACCCGGACAAGATCGAAGCCGCTATCACACCCCAAACCACGGCCATCATGCCCGTGCACTGCTATGGCAACCCCTGCGACACCGAAGCCATACAAAAGATTGCTGACATCTATAACCTGAAAGTCATCTATGACGCTGCGCATGCCTTTGGTGTGGAAGATGGCAATGGCAGCATCTTGCGGCACGGCGATCTCAGTGTGCTCAGTTTTCATGCCACCAAAGTCTTCAACACCTTTGAAGGCGGCGCGATCGTTTGCCCGGATGCAAAAACCAAGGAACGCATCAACCACCTGAAGAACTTCGGGTTTGTTGATGAGGTGACCGTGGTGGCACCCGGCATTAACGGCAAGATGAGCGAATTCAACGCTGCCCTCGGCCTGCTACAGCTCAAATACATCGACGCTGCCATTAGCCGCCGCAAAACCATTGATGCCATGTATCGCACAGCCCTCCGTGACATCAAGGGCATCAGCGTGTTTGAACGCCCCGCACACGGCAAAGCCAATTACGCCTACTTCCCCATCCTCGTAGAGCCCGGATTCCCCGCTGATCGTGACAGCGTTTATGAAGCCCTGAAGGCACAAGGGATTTTTTCCCGCCGCTATTTTTACCCACTGATCAGCACCTTCCCCATGTACCGGGGCATGCACAGCGCCAACCCCAAAAACCTGCCCATCGCAACGGACATTGCTTCGAAAATCCTCTGCCTGCCCATGTACCCGGCACTGGCTGATGCCGACATCCATCGTGTTGTGAACTGCCTGGGGAACCTGTGACATGGGCATGCTGACACGCGAACAACTCAGCGCGATGGGATTTGCCCATATTGGCAAAGAGGTATGCATCTCGGATAAGGCTTCTTTTTATAACTGCGCCAACATCCACATTGGCGATTACTCGCGCATCGATGATTTTTGCGTGCTGTCAGCCGGCCGTGGCGGCATCCACATCGGCCGCAATGTGCATATTGCCGTGTTTTGCTCCCTGCTCGGCCAAGGCAAGATCGAACTGCTGGATTTCGCCGGACTTTCATCCCGTGTGTCCCTGTACTCAAGCTCCGATGATTATTCCGGCAAAAGCATGACCAACCCGACCGTGCCAGCAGAATTCACCAACGTGATACATGGTGATATACAGGTCGGGCGGCATGTCATCATCGGCGCTGGCACCATTGTGCTGCCGGGCATTACGATTGGTGAAGGCTCTGCCATTGGCGCGCTGAGCCTGGTGACCAAACATTGCGACACCTTCAGCATCTATTCAGGCTCGCCGGCCAAACGCATCAAATCCAGGCGCCGGGATTTACTGGATATTGAAAAAGCCTTCCTCGCAAAAGACCAGAACCACTAACACATGCCTTCCATGGAAGCCAAAACAGCCATCCTCTGGAGCAGTGTTGATGTGTTCTTCCGGCGTGGCTTGCAGTTTGGCTTTTCCATCATCCTCGCACGACTGCTGGTGCCCGAAGACTTCGGCGTGATCGCCATCCTGTCATTATTCATACACGTTGCCACCGTATTTGTGGATGCAGGCTTGTCAGCCGCACTGATCCAGAAACAAGACACCACGCATACCGATGAATCCAGTGCTTTCTGGTTCAACCTTGGCATGGCCATCGTGATGATGCTTGCGCTGTGTGGTATGGCGCCAACGATTGCGCGCTTTTATGACATGCCGGACCTGGCACCACTGACCATGGCACTGGCGCTCAACATCCTGGCCAGCGCAGCAGGTTCCATTCATGCCACGCTGCTGGTCAAACGACTGGATTTCAAACCGCAAATGAAAGCCGGCGTGATCGCCACGCTCATTTCCGGCTTCGCCGGAACAGCGCTCGCCCTCGCAGGTTACGGTGCCTGGGCACTGGTTGGCCAGACATTGGCAGCCACCATCACATCGTCACTGCTGTTCTGGATATTCAACCCCTGGCGCCCGGCATTCACCTGCCGCTGGTCATCCCTAAAGACATTGCTGGATTTCGGCGGTTACGTGCTCGCTGCCCATTTGCTCGACACTGTCTACAATCGCTTGTACGCGTTATTCATTGGCAAACTGTACGGAGTGCGGGATGTCGGTTTTTATTCGCGCGCTGATAGCACCCAGCAACTCCCCACAGGCCTCATCAGTGAAATTGTCTCGCGCGTTGTATTCCCGATATTTTCAGCATCCAGCCATACGCCGGCGATATTGCAAAGCAGCGCCCGTTTATCTGTACAAGCCACCATGCTGGTCACTTGTCCAGTCATGCTCGGCTTGTGGGCAGTTGCCGAGCATTTTGTCGTAGTGATTTTTGGCCCCATCTGGCAACCCGCTGTTCCCATCCTCGAAATCCTGTGTATCGCCGGCTTGTTTTATCCCTTGCATGTGATCAACCTGAATATCATCAAGGCTATGGGCTATGCCAAGTTGTTTTTACGGATCGAGATTTTCAAAAAAAGCATGTGTGGCATATTGCTGGTGATCGGCAGCTATTACGGTATCGCTGGCGTGGCTTACAGCATTGTTGCGGCCAATATCATCAGCTTTTTCATTAACACCCATTATTCCGGGAAATTCCTCGGTTATGGCGCAGCACAGCAACTGCTGGACACCATGCCGTCACTGGTCGCCAGCCTGCTGATGGCAGCGGCCGTGACCTGGTCCAGTGACTTCATTGGGCTATCATTGGCAATGGAGTTCCCACTGCTAGTGGTCATTGGCATACTGTCATACGGTATTGCCAGCCTGCTCCCGGGCCTGAACCGGTGGAAAGACCTCTACCATGCAATACAACGATAGCCTTTGGCTGGCAACGGGACGATCGCACACAGGTAAGCGCAGATGACCGCAACACTGCAACCGGGAAACCCGGCTCCCCCGCCCCCTGCACCGATGCCGGAAGCAGCAATCATGGCATCATGGCAGGCTCCGCAAGACCAGCCATTACTGTCTATTGTCTGCCTGACCTACAACCATGAGCATTATCTCAGCGATGCCTTGCACGGATTCCTTGCGCAGACCACACATTTCCCATTTGAAATCCTGATCCATGATGATGCATCAACGGACGGCACACGCGAGATCATCCAGCAATATGCAAAAAACTACCCTCACATCATTCGCACCATCCTGCAGGAGAAAAACCAGTTCAGCCTGGGCGTTTCACCCCTGATGGCAGCCATTCCCGCAGCCCGGGGCAAATACATTGCGTATTGTGAAGGTGATGATTACTGGCTGGACACACACAAAGCCGGGCGGCAGGTGCAATTCCTCGAAGACCACCCGGATTACGCGATCTGTTATACCGATTCCAGACCGTTTTCGGGAAAGACCATCATGGCACCTGTCACCGCAGGCACCACAAGGGATTTGCCAGCCGATGAACTGAAACGTTCACCCAGCATTTTCACCCTGACCACCTGCTTCAGGAATGCCATGACATTGCCGCCTGAATTTGCCAGCATCAAATACGGTGACATGGCATTGTGGTCATTGATTGGTCACCACGGCAAAGGCAAATACCTGGGCGACATACAGCCGTCACTGTATCGCATCCACCCGAGCGGCATGCATTCCAGCAATCCTTTCAGGAAGCGGCTGGACATGGAGTTCCAGACGTACTCCGCACTCTTCAATTATTACCAGCGCATCGGCAACCAGGAGCTTGCGGAATATTTTTTTGAACGGGTATCGGGCGTCGTTTTCATGAAAAACCTGGTCGAATTCAAGGTGTTCAACACCTTGGCCAATTTCACCAGGCTGGTCATCAAGGGACTGTACAAGCGAGTGATCAAACGGCAATAACTAAAGGTGGGCACATAAAAGAAATGGTGCCGGGAACAGGAATCGAACCTGCGACCTACTGATTACGAATCAGTTGCTCTACCGACTGAGCTATCCCGGCACGGGCTGCGCATTGTATAGAGCGGGACCCACACAGACAACCTATCCCAACGCCTCATAGAGGCCTGCGTAGGCAGCGGCAACACCAGCCCAGCCGAAGCGGCTGACGGCGTACTGACGGGCCTGCTCCGCCAAAACCTCACGCGCCTCCGGGTCATCCAGCAGGGTCGCCATCAGTACTGCCAAGGCCTCGGGGTCACCCGCCGGAAACAGGCGGCCGGTCTGCCCATCAATCACCGCGTCGCGTACCGCTGGTAAATCCGAGGCCAGCACCGGCACACCACAGCCCATGGCTTCCACCGCCACCAGGCCAAGCCCTTCCTGGTCACCATCCCTGGCCACCACAGAAGGCATGACCGCCAGGATGGCGCGGGCATACACACCCGCCAACCGGGTTTGCGGCAACGCCCCCATGAACAACACGCGCTCACCCAGCCCCAGTGCATGGCATTGTGACTGCAGCATGGCACGATCAGGACCATCGCCCACCACCACCAACTGGGGACAATCCGGGCGACGCCCGGCCAACAAGGCAAAGGCATCCAGCAACACATGCACGCCTTTTTTCTCAACCAGGCGCCCGACATAGATGATGCTGTTGCGGGGTCGTGAGTCATCCACCACAAACCGTTGTTCAAAATCCACACCCATCGGCAGCACCTGCACATCCAATGCAGGCCAGTGGGCCACAACATGCTGGCGCATCGCTTCACTGACCACCGTGAGCGCATCAGCATGACGAATCACCCACCCTTTCAGGCGATTCAATATGCCACCTTGCAAGGCGAACAAATCCCCACCATGCGATGTCAGCAAGACCGGCAAGCGCTGCCAAAACAACAAGTGCTTGAACAAGACGGCCACCACACCTTGTGGCACCAACCAATGGGCATGCAACAAGCGATAGCGGAATCGCCCATGCAACACCAGCACCCAGGCCAATTGGGCGAGCAGGAAGAAAGGCACCAACAGGTAACGCCAACGCGCCGCTTTCAATCGCGACAGGATGCCCCCTTCATA
This sequence comes from Gammaproteobacteria bacterium, assembly GCA_006227085.1. Classification (GTDB taxonomy): domain Bacteria; phylum Pseudomonadota; class Gammaproteobacteria; order Pseudomonadales; family M0112; genus M0112. The sequence goes on along the minus strand of SBFY01000216.1, from coordinate 15,868 downwards.
GGCCAGGCTTTCCAACGCCGGCAATGCATACACAAAACGGTATACCGAGACACCATCCATGACCTCATGCAACGGTAATCCTTTGGCATGCGGTACCAACACATGCACCGCAATACCTTGCTTGACCAGTTGCATGGCCAGGTCAGCGATAAACCGTGGCTCCGCATCCCCTTCATGACGGGGATACGTTGATGCCATCATCAACACCGGCCTGGTGTGCATCGCATGTTCAGCTGGCATGGGCACCGTCCTTGAATCCCTTGCACATGGCAGCGCGATGCGCCTGGCTTTCACGGGAGAAGAAACCGAAATACAGCCAGGTGTAACACAGCTTCAAGGCATTCCAGCATTTCCATGTCAGCGGCACGTAGGCACGCCGCCATAACATGCGGCTGTTACGGAACAAATAATAATGCCGGTTGGGAGAACGGTACGGCATGCTATAGGCGAGTCCCGGTATCAGCGGATACGTGCTATCCCCCATGCGATGCTCCAGCGTACAGCGCCGATCCACCAGCAAGCGCACTCCCTTGGACACCGCCCGGAATGACCACTCGGTATCCACATGATCGATGAACAAGCTGGCGTCCGGCGGCCCTACACGCCCCATGGTCGACAGGGAAGTCATCATGCCTGAAGCATTCAGGGCAGCGACCGTCACTTGTTCACCCTTGGTATGCAAAGGATGCTGGCGCCACCACATACCCCAGCGCATCGCGTGCAAGCGGTGATATTGCTGGTCACGGGGGTCATACAACAGCGGCCCGACTGCCACGCTCTCACCAGCGGCTTCCCGGCTTTGCAACGTGGACAGCATGTTAGCCAGCATACCGGCCTGCGGGACACTGTCCTGGTCCAGGAACAGTACATGCGAGCAGTCGCGACTTGCCAGCCACTGCAAGCCTTGCGCCTGTGCCGCTGCAATACCCAAATTGGTTTCCAGCAGCAAGCACTCGGCAGGAAATCGCTGGCACAGCGAACGAATGCCATCGCTGTACTCCGCACCTGAACCATTATCGACAATCAATACCGGCCATGGCGAACAGGCTGACAGCAGTGATTCCAGCAACACAGCATCAGGCTTCCAGGTCACCACCAATACCCATAAACGTGGCCGGACCGGATCGGTAGGCGCAGCAGCGCTGGCAGCAGGTTCAGCAACCATCATCCGGCCCTACCGGCGCTGGTACAACAACATCGTGATTTGCTCTGACACCAAACCAATCAAGAAAACCAGCAATGATGTCGTAAACAGCAGCGCACCCATATTGGTAAACCGCCCATCGGAGAGATAGGTATAGCCGTAATAACCAACCCCACCCATGAAAAACAACAGGCTGATCGGGAAAAACAGTTTCAGCGGCGAATACAGCACACCCACCTTGAAGATAATCAGCAAAAACCGCACACCGTCATGCAAGGGCCGGATATGACTTTTCCCTTCACGCGATGGCATCTCCACCGTGACGTAACCTACGGTATAGCCTGCACGGAAAAACGCCATCGTGGACGTCGTTGGATAGGAGAACCCATTCGGCAACAAATGGATGAACTCGCGCATTTTTTCTGCACTCACCACCCGGAAACCCGACGTCAGGTCTTCGATGGTCTGCCCCACCATCCAGCTCGACAAACGGTTATACAGGCTATTGGCGGCCCATCGGCCCACCGAAGCCTGTCCTGCCGCAGTTCGTGCACCGACCACCATGTCGAAACCGCTGCGGAATTTTTCCAGCAAGGCAGGAATGGATTCCGGCGGATGCTGCCCATCCGCATCCATCATGATCAACACATCACCTGACGCAGCACGAATACCACTCTTGATCGCTGCACCATTGCCTTTGCTATACGCATGACGAACTACCGTGGCGCCTGCGGCTCGCGCCACCTCCCCGGTATCATCCGTGGAGCCATCATCCACCAGGATGATTTCTGCATCCGGCAATACATTTTTTACGCGCGCCAACAGGCCTGCCAAAGCCACCGCTTCATTTTTGGCGGGAATAATCACACTTGTCTTTCCAGTCATTCTTGTTTGTTTCCCTGATACGGATCCTGTTCGCTAACGCCAGGCTGTGCCAAAAACACCTGCTCGCGTGCCACGATATCAGCTTCCCGCGATGGCATCCCCCACCGCCGGCGCCCATCCTGCTCACGCGCATCATGCAACGCTTCCAGCGCCAACGGGAATAAACCTGCCGAAGCCAGTATATCCGCCCGTTTCAACGCAATATCGACGGACGGTGTCAGTGCATACGCCTTATCCAGGGCCTCCATGGCCGGCGCCAATTGCCTTTCCCGAATATAGGTATCGGCATGCAGGAAGTACAGGCGTGACACTAATAAACCATTGATCGCCAGCAACCGGTCCTGTTCCAGGTAATGCAGCATCCGGTGTATTTCCTGGTCAGGCGCACCTGCACACGGCTTGCCATACGCATGTCGCACCAATAATTCCATGGTATACAGGATCGAATACGTCCCGACATGAATCGGCGCCCCCACCCAGTCAGCCAACTGCATCCCGTTATCCACCCCGTAGCGGCATTGCAGGTAAATACGATCCAGCGGGATGCTGATATCACCAGGAGCAACCGCTTGTGCAGCCGCCATCGCCTGGTCAGCCAGCGCAGGCTCTTGTGCCGATTCCATCAACGAGGCCCAATGCCGCTGCGCCCTGACAGACTGCGGATGCGCCTGCACCATGTGTGCGCTCAACAATAACTCATTACTCCAGATGGCACTCCAGCTGGATGACAATCCCAGCAATGCCAGCAGCGGTACCACCGCTAACCCGGCAACCCATCGGGGCCGGATATGCCGAACAGCCCGTTCAAGCATGATAGCCACGCCCAATAACAGGCCGGCTGCCGGCAAATAGTTGCGATGCTCGAAATACAGTTCCAGGGCAATCACCGATGACTCCATCAGGTGCCCTGCCAGGAACCAGCCGATACCCAAGGCCAACAAGGGCATTCGCCGGCGCATCGCCCAAAACGCCACCACCACGCCTGCCAATAACGCCATGGAAGGCAACACAGTCCAAGGCTCCAGCATCCCCACCGAAACCGGGAAGTCGTCATGGAAAACGCCCATGCCCCGGTAATCCGGCCACAACAGGCTGCCCACGTAGTCCAGCAGCACCCTGGGCACGCTCAGCAAATGCTGGGCATAGCCGTACCCCCGAAACGGCACACCTTGCATCGTCGACGGCACCTGTAATAACAGCGCACACAGCAGCAACGCCGCTGGCGCAACCAGGCACAGCCAACGGAACCCGCGAAAACCACCCGGTGCAGCCACTCCCGCCAACACCGTGCCTTCCAGCACCAGTAAGAAAAACACCAGCAAGGCGGCATTTTCCTTGGCAAACATCCCGACCAAGCCCAGCAACAGGCCACACAGCATCAAACCGTAGCGATAACCCTGGGAGGCCGATACCGCCAAACGACCCGCGAGATACACCCGGATACCGGCCAGCACAAACAACGCGGATAACAACGCCATCCGCTGCACGACATACAACACACCAGACACATGCAGGGGGTGCAGCAACCAGGCGGCAGCCACCCATAACGCCAGCCAGCGCGCGCGGTTTTCCGGCAGGCACAATGGCAGGATTTTCAGTAACACACCGAGCAGCAGGCAGGCATTCAGCAGGTGAATAACCACATTAGTGATCTTGAATGGCAAGGGATGTGCCGGCCAATCCTGGGCATTGAGCAGGAAACTGGCCATCGATACAGGACGACCCAAAGGCCCTGAGCCATTACCCCAGACAAAACGCAAGGCACTGCGCCAATCGTCAACACCACCAGCATCACCGAGCGGCGACAGGTTATAGAAATCATCCAGCAGGAACGGGCCTTGCAACCCTGGCCAATAGGCCATCAGCCCGATAAAGCCCAGCCCCAGGCACGCCAGCAGGTAAGTACCGTTGATATGACGCATGGCTTCCTTCAGGGCAGGTTCGCGAAAACGATAGCACATAAAAAGAAAAAGGCCTCCGGAGAGGCCTTTTCCCGTGAGCCTGGCAAGCCAGGCCCGTAAGCACTTAGCGGCAGTTAGCCGGCAGGTACTTCTTGGCTACCGTGGTAGCTGAAGTGCTGCAGGTCCAGCTTACGCCAGTGTTCTGGTCGCCAGTACCTACGAAAGCAATGTTACCGCTGGCGCTAGATACCAGTTTCACGGTGCTCAGGGTGTAGGTGATGGTGGCCTGGGTAGCGGTGGTGCCTGAGTTACCACAGCAAGCAACGTTGCCCAGGTAGCTGGACTGCTTGGCACCGCTGGCGCCAACCTGGATACCAGCATCGTTACCGGCAGTCGGCATGTTGCCACGGCTGATGAAGAACTCAGATACTGAGGTCTTGTCTTTGGAAGCGATTACCATCACTTCGGCCAGTTTTGCACGAACGGTGTAGTCCTGGTAAGCCGGCAGCGCGATGGCGGCCAGGATACCTACGATAGCTACAACGATCATCAGTTCGATCAATGTAAAACCTTGCTGTTTCATGACTTGTCTCCTTTTTTATACACAGGGGCCTGGACCCCGGTTCGCAATCTGATGCGGGATCATATTGCTTGCTATCCCTTAAGCAAGCATCGTGCCAACAAGCAATAAAATAATATCTTCATGTTTTTATTAGGGTTTTTAATTGGCTCTCGTCGCGATACCCCCGACGGTTTGGCAATAACATCGTCGGCAAAGTCACATTGTGACAATTTTTGTCACACCATGGCTTTGGTTGCCCCTCAAGCGCCCGGGCAGTGATCCCACGCCCCTGCCCTCCCTCCGGAAGAGGCCACACCACTGGCCCTCTCCAATTGATTTCCTGCTGCCCTGCGGGCATCATGGCAGGGTTGCCCAAAAGGCCTTTCGCCCTTGGAAGCAGCGACTATAATCAATAATTACAAATCGACTAGCTGGCAGTATCCGAATGGCAGAAACACCCGCAGCATCCTTTAGCGGCCTGACGCGACGTTTGGTGAAAGACAACGTCATCACCGAAGACATGGCACGTGAGGCCACCCAGATTGCCGAGCAGGAATCCCGGCCGGTCATCTCCATCCTGGTTGAAAAAGGCCATGTGGACAGCAAGATGCTGGCCGCCAAAGCCGCCAAGGACTTTGGCATGCCGCTGATCAGCCTGGAAGCCGTAGAGCCTTCAATGATGCCTACTGGCCTGGTGGATACCAAGCTGGTCAGCAAGCACCACGCACTGCCGTTGTTCAAGCGTGGCACCCGGATTTTTATCGCTGTCTCAGACCCGACCAACCTGGCCGCGCTGGATGACTTCACCTTTAACACCGGCTTGTCTGCCGATGTCATCCTCGCGGATGAAACGGCCCTGTCCCAGGCCATCAAGAAGTACCTGGAATCACAGGATTCCATGACCAGCGGTTTCGATGATTTGGGTGATGTGGACCTGGAAGGCCTGGATGTCGAAGCCGTCGATGAAGATGCGGCTGGCGGCGAAGACGGCAGCCAGGGTGCCGATGAAGCCCCGATTGTCCGCTTCGTCAACAAGATCCTGATTGATGCCATCAAGGGTGGCTCATCCGATATCCATGTTGAGCCCTATGAAAAAGCCATTCGCGTGCGCTTCCGTACCGATGGCGTACTGCATGAAGTGGCTCGCCCGCCACTGGCCTTGGCTTCCCGCATTATTGCCCGCCTCAAGGTGATGTCGCAGATGGACATCTCCGAGCGCCGCAAGCCGCAGGACGGCCGTATCAAGATGAAGCTGTCCAAGACCCGCGCTATCGACTTCCGTGTGAACACCCTGCCCTGCCTGTTCGGTGAAAAGGTGGTGATGCGGATCCTCGACCCGTCCAGTGCCCAGATGGGTATTGATGCGTTGGGTTACGAAGACGAACAAAAACAAATGTACATGGAGGCCCTGAGTTACCCGCAGGGCATGATCCTGGTGACCGGCCCCACTGGTTCCGGCAAAACAGTATCGCTGTACACCGGCCTTAACATCCTCAATACCCCGGACATCAATATCTCGACCGCTGAAGACCCGGTGGAAATCAACCTCGAAGGCATCAACCAGTGCCAGATGAACCCCAAGGTTGGCCTCAATTTCTCGGAAGCCCTGCGCTCATTCCTGCGTCAGGATCCGGACGTGATCATGGTGGGTGAGATCCGCGACCTGGAAACCGCCGAAATCGCCATCAAGGCGGCACAAACCGGCCACATGGTGATGTCGACCCTGCACACCAACTCAGCGGCGGAAACCATCACGCGTTTGCTGAACATGGGTGTGCCTGCATTCAACCTGGCCACCACCGTTAACCTGATCATCGCCCAGCGCCTGGGTCGCCGCGTCTGCAAGAACTGCAGCGAGCCCCATACCGACATCCCGAAGGATGCCCTGCTGGAAATGGGCTTCAAGGAAGATGAGCTGGATGACCTGGATTTGCGCAAACATAACCCGAAAGGCTGCGACAAATGCCATGAAGGTTACAAAGGGCGCGTGGGGGTTTATGAGGTCGTCAAGATCACACCCAAGATTTCCCGCATCATCATGGAAGGCGGCAACTCCATTGAAATCAACGAAGCCATGCGCGCCGAAGGCTTCAATGATTTACGCCGTTCTGCATTAAACAAAGCCAAATGGGGTCAAACGACCCTGGAAGAAGTTAACCGCGTGACGAAGGATTGATCATGGCCACACAAGCTGCAGCAAAACAGGATACCTTCATCTGGCAAGGTACTGACCGCAAAGGCAACAAAGCCCGCGGAGTCATGCAAGGCTCCAACCAAAACACCATCAAGGCCCAGCTTCGCAAGCAAGGCATTACTGTTAAAACCGTCAAGAAGCAGGCAAAACCACTCTTCGGCGAACGCAAGAAGCCGATTACGCCGGGTGACATTGCCGTATTTGCCCGCCAGCAGGCGGTAATGATGAAAGCCGGTGTGCCACTGGTACAGTCATTCGATATTGTGGCCGACGGCCTTGAAAACCCCTCCATGCGGGATTTGGTCATTGCCATCAAGGACGACGTGGCCGGTGGCGGCAGCCTGGCGGATGCCCTGCGCAAGCACCCACGCCAGTTCGATGACCTGTTCTGCAGCCTGGTGGAAGCGGGTGAGCAATCCGGTGCACTGGAAACCATGCTCGACCGCGTTGCCACCTACAAGGAAAAGACCGAGGCCCTGAAAGCCAAGATCAAGAAAGCGGTGAAATACCCGATCGCCGTTATCGTGGTGGCCGTGGTTGTTACCGCCATCCTCTTGATCAAGGTAGTGCCACAATTTGCCGAAACCTTCTCCAGCTTCGGTTCTGACCTGCCGGCCTTCACCTTGTTCGTACTGAAAATCTCGGAGTTTGTGCAAGAGACGTGGTGGATGATCGGCGGTGCGATCGTGGCGGGCGTGTTCGTTTTCAAGGAAATGAAGCAGCGCTCCAAACCATTCCGGGATGCACTGGATCGCGTTTCACTGAAAGTCCCCATCATCGGTGACATCCTCAAGCAAGCCGTTGTTGCCCGTTTTGCCCGCACCCTGGCCACGACCTTCGCAGCGGGTGTGCCATTGGTGGACGCGCTTGATTCTGTCGCCGGTGCCGCTGGTAACGATGTGTATTACCGCGCCATCATGCAAATCCGCGAAGACGTGACCTCTGGTAGCCCCTTGGCGGCCTCCATCCGCACCACGGATGTCTTCCCGTCCATGCTGATCCAGATGGTGCAGATCGGTGAAGAATCCGGTGCCCTCGATGAGATGCTGGATAAAGTGGCCACCTTCTTCGAAGAAGCGGTGGACAATGCCGTTGACGGCCTGACCTCATTGCTGGAACCGTTGATCATGTCTGTACTGGGCGTGCTCGTCGGCGGCCTGATGATCGCCATGTACCTGCCCATCTTCATGCTGGGTTCTGTGGTATAAAACCCGTTTACTGGAAGTGGAGACGGGCCCTTTCCGGGCCCGTTTTTTTTAAGTGATGACACTGGCTGATTTTTACCAATACAACCTGCCCTTTGTATTACTGGCTGCCTGCCTGTTTGGCATGGTCTTCGGTAGTTTCCTCAATGTGGTGATCTATCGCCTGCCACTCATGCTGGAGGCCAGCTGGAAAAAGGAATGTCGCCTGCTACTTGGCGATGCTGCATCCGGGCAGCAGGATCCCGCATTCAACCTGGTGTTCCCGAACTCCCATTGCCCCCATTGCAATACCCCGATCAAAGCCTGGCAAAACATACCGGTCATCAGCTACCTGCTACTGAAAGGCCAGTGCCATCATTGCCAGACGCCCATTTCCTGCCGCTACCCGATCATTGAACTGGTGACTGGCCTGGGATTCGCTGCCTGCATCTGGCAATGGGGCTTGAGCTGGCAAGCGCTCGCCGCCTGCATGATGACATGCACACTCATCAGCCTGACCATGATCGACATGGATCACCAATTACTGCCCGATAACCTGACACTGCCACTACTCTGGGCCGGCCTGGTGATCAACAGCCAAGGTGTGTTTACCGATATCCAGGGCGCCGTGTGGGGTGCCATCGCCGGATACCTGGTCCTGTGGGTGATGTACTGGCTATTCAAATTGCTGACTGGCAAGGAAGGCATGGGCTATGGCGACTTCAAGCTATTAGCCGCCCTGGGTGCATGGTTAGGTGTGTCACATATTCCGGGCATACTGATCCTGTCCACGGCAGTCGGCAGCATTATCGGCGGCGGCTACCTGCTCATCAGCCGGCAATCCAGCAATACCACCATTCCGTTCGGCCCATTCCTGGCCGTTGCTGGCTGGCTGTCTTTCTTCTTTGGTGACGCACTGATTGCCTGGTACCAACACATCAGCGGTTTCTGACATGGGATTTATCGTGGGACTGACGGGCGGCATTGGCAGCGGCAAAACAGCCGCATCAGACCATTTCGCCACACTCGGCATCGACGTTGTCGATGCCGATATCATTGCACGCCAGGTGGTGGAACCCGGCACCGAAGCACTCTCCCGCATCGTCGAACACTTCGGCAAGGACATCCTGCAAGCTGATGGCACGCTGGATCGTGCTGCCCTGCGCCAGCGCGTGTTCAGCCAACCCGACGAAAAACGATGGCTGGAACAACTGCTGCATCCACTGATTGGTGACGCCACTTTGCACGCCTTGGCGGCCACCAAAAGCCCTTACGCCTTGTTCGTGTCACCGCTGTTGTTTGAATCCGGCATGCAGGCCATCTGCAATCGCACATTGCTGATTGATGCACCGGAACAGGCACAGCTGGAGCGCACCATGGTTCGCGACAATAACCCGGCTGGGCAAGTGAAAGCCATCATGGCCAGCCAAACTTCACGGGAAACCCGCCAGGCCAAGGCCGATGATGTCATTTGCAACGATGGCAGCCTGCAGGACTTGCACCACAAAGTCGAAGCCATGCACGCTCGCTACCTCACATTGGCGGGAGCGTCATGACCCAGGTCACTGTACGCCCATGCCCGCAATGCCAAAGGCCTTGCACACAGGATGCCAGCAACCCGTTCATGCCGTTCTGTTCCAGACGCTGCAAGGATGCCGACTTCCTGCATTGGGCGAATGATGAACATCGTATTGCGGGCCTGCACACTCCCTGGACAGACCACGAAAGCGATTAGCCTGAACTGGCTACGGGCGACGACCTGCCTGCTGCAGGATATGCTCCTTCAATAATTCGGCTGTAATACGGTGACCCTCTGGACCGGGGTGCACCGGGTCTACATCCCTCACACGCAAACCTTGCATGCCTGCCACCCTGAACGCCTCGGTCAAATCCAATACATCAAAACCAAAGCGTTCCGCTTCATGACGCACCAAGGCATGGGCAATAGCATGGGGATATTGGCCATCACTACCGCTTTCCATCCACGGAAATAACACCAGCAACACCGGTGTATTGTTTTCACGAGTCAGCTTGCCAAGACGATCCAGGGCGTAACGCAAGCGATCCAGTCGAGCAGGATCCTTATACCATGCTGAGGGATGACGGTTTGGCAATTGCTTGAGCAACGCTTCTGTCACTGGATCTGGATCTGCCAGGGGCAACATGCGATCGGCATAGCGCTCCTGGAAACGACTGATCTCGTTGACTTCAAACAGCCAACTCTGCATGCGAATGCGCTCAAGCTGGTCATTGATCCAAACGAGCAAATAGGAACGGCCCCACCAACTATCGCGGTAGCGATTAAAACGCTCAATGTATTGCAGGTTAGCACTGGCAATCGCGATATCGTTCAGGCAATAGCCAATGACCAGCAGATCGGGATGAAACGACTGCCCCAATGTTTCATAGAGAGCAACTTCCTGAAGGGTATCGTAGCCGCCCACACCAAGGTTAACGACCTCTGCACCTGGTATATCTTCCTGTAACAAGGCAGCCAGCTGGCTACTGAAAGTGTCTTCCTGTGCAATGAAATTACCAAATGTAATGGAGTCGCCAAGCACCACGACGCGGAATGGCGATGGACTATCCGGGTGAATGGCATCGCCACGGTAACCCCATGCATTGATATGGACTTCCGTCCCCCAGGCAATAGCCTTGGCATCAGGAACCAACTCGTAAACGATATCCGGGCTGGATGAAGGGCGGATAACCGCTTCCCTGCCATTATGCAAATATTCCAGCGGGGTGAAACCGGAAAAACGCAGGATCAACTCAAGCAAAAGGCATACAGCAAACAGCGAACCCAAGAGCAGGGCCAACTTGCCAGCCAACGCTGATTTCACGACAACCCCCGCTGCAACAATGCTTCGACGATTGGCACATTAGCCTCCGGGAAGTCGTAGCCTGGCAACTGTGAACACATAACCCATGCGACCCGCTGCCCTTCCCGACCCACCGGTTCGCCTGCAAAAGCCGTCACAGAGCGGAACTCCAATTGCACACACTTGTCGGGATACTGGTGCGTCACCGTCATGAATGGCTCCTCAGCCAGGACATGGATACCCAATTCTTCATGCAGTTCCCGCTCCAAAGCAGAGCGGATCGTCTCACCCGGCTCTCTCTTGCCGCCGGGAAACTCCCACAACCCACCCATGTGCAGGTGATCCGGGCGGCGTGCGATCAAAACGTGGCCATCGCGTAAAATCACGCCTGCGACAACATCAATCCGTTTGCCCTTAGCTGCGGTACTCGGCATTGATCTTCACATAGTCATAGGAAAAATCGCATGTCCAGACCGTGGCCTGCTGCTGCCCACGTCCCAAATCAATGGCAATGACGATCTCTTCCGGCTTCATGGCAGCCACACCGGCCTCTTCGGTATAGGAAGCTGCCCTGCCACCACGCTCTGCAATCAACACGCCATTGAGATGCACATTGACGCCCGTGACATCCAGGTCATCGATCCCGGCGCGCCCAAGCGCCGCCAGGATCCGGCCCCAATTCGGGTCACTGGCAAACAACGCCGTCTTGACCAAGGGGGATTCCGCCACCGTGAATGCCGCCTGCCGGCATTCGGCCACCGTCTTGCCACCACTGACCTGCACACTGACAAACTTGGTCGCGCCTTCACCATCGCGGACAATCTGCTGTGCAATCGATACCAACACGTCGTGCAAGGCTTGCCGGAAGCTGTCCAGGCCTTGCTCACGGGACACCGATGCCCCTGATTGGCCCGTTGCCACCAACACACAGGCATCATTGGTTGATGTATCGCCATCAATGGTGATGGCATTGAAACTGCTTTCCGTTGTTTCCCGCAGCAATTCCTGCAACAACGATGCATCCACCACGGCATCCGTGGCCACAAATCCCAGCATGGTCGCCATATTGGGCTTGATCATGCCGGCACCCTTGGAAATACCGGTAATCGTGACTGTTTTACCGTTGACGACGATTTGCCGGCACGCCCCTTTCGGGCGCGTATCCGTGGTCATGATGCCTTCGGCGGCCAGGGTCCAGGCATCGGCCTCCAGCGCCTGCAGGGCAGCCGGCAAACCGGCTTCGATACGATCCACTGGCAACGGCTCCCCGATCACGCCGGTGGAAAATGGCAATACCTGCTGCGCCGTCACCTTGGTCAATGCGGCGACCGCGTCACAACTGCGACGCGCATTGGCCAAACCGGATGTACCGGTACCAGCGTTAGCGTTACCCGTGTTGACCAACAGGTAACGTGGTGCACCTTGCCGCAAGTGCTCACGCGCCACTTGTACCGGTGCCGCACAAAAACGGTTGGTGGTAAACACGGCGGCGACGTTACTGCCTGCGGCCAACTCAAAGACCACCAGATCCCGGCGATTTTTCTTGCGAATACCTGCACTGGCTGTGCCAATGCGTACACCGGCAACCGGCAACAAGGTGTCTTGCAATCCTGGACCTACCGCCATACGAATGACTCCTTAACCCAAACTGCCATGACAATGTTTGTATTTCTTTCCTGAACCGCATGGGCAAGGTTCATTACGACCAACCTTGCGCTCATCACGAACAAACGGTGCTGCAGGAGGTGCCTCTGCGGCTGCCTCAGGCGGCGCTTCTGGCGCCAATGCCGATGCTTCCTGGTGCTGGTAATCGCGCTTTTCACGCTCCTGTTGTTCGCGCCGCTCTGCCTGCATCGCTTCAACTTCATCGTGGAAGCGGATACGGATATGCATCAGGATCTTGGTGACTTCGAACTTCAGTTTTTCCAGCATGCCCTGGAATGCCACGAAGGATTCCCGCTTGTATTCCTGCTTGGGATTTTTACCGGCCAGACCGCGCCAGCCGATACCCTGCCGCAAGTAATCCATGATGGCCAGTTGCTCTTTCCACAGGTTATCCATGACGCGCAGCATGATTTCCTTTTCCACGACACGCATGTCGTCGCCAATGGCCACTGACTTGTCTGCATAGGCCTTATCGATCCGTTCATGAATGTATTCACGCAGGGCTTCCGCGCTTTTATCCGCATTCGCCGCCAACCAGGACTGCAGATCCAGCTCAACCGCAAAGTCCGCTTCCAGACGCTGCCGCAGCAACCCCAGATCCCACCCTTCATCAGCACCCGACGATGCCAGGCATTCATCAATCACCGCATCCACCACATCGGAACGGATGGCAGCAATCATCCCGGAAATATCAGCCGACTCCAGGATCTCATTGCGCTGCTCATAGATGACTCCGCGCTGTTCATTGGCCACGTCATCGTATTCCAGCAACTGTTTGCGGATATCAAAGTTATGGCCTTCCACCTTCCGCTGTGCTTTCTCAATGGCGTTGTTGACCCAGCGATGCTCAATCGCTTCACCGCGCTCCATGCCGATGCTTTGCATCAAGGCACGAACCCGGTCGGAAGCAAAAATCCGCATCAAATTGTCTTCCATCGACAGGTAGAAGCGACTCAGGCCTGGGTCACCCTGACGCCCCGCCCGGCCACGCAACTGGTTATCAATACGTCGGGATTCATGGCGTTCGGTACCGATGATATGCAGGCCGCCCGCGGCCAGCACTGCTTCATGGCGCTGCCGCCATTCGGTACGCACCTTTTCCTTGTCATAGCCAGAAGCGTCTTCCGGCAATTTGGCAAGATCCGCCTCCAGGTTACCGCCCAGCACGATATCGGTGCCCCGGCCAGCCATATTGGTGGCAATCGTGACCGCTCCCGGACGCCCCGCATCGGCCACGATCTCGGCTTCACGCTCATGGTATTTGGCATTCAGCACGTTGTGGGAAATACCGGCCTTTTTCAGCAAGGAGGACAGGTATTCCGAACTCTCAATCGATGCCGTACCCACCAACACCGGCGCACCTTTTTCACGAATCTCACGAATATCGGCAACCACCGCTTCGTATTTTTCAGCTTGTGTCATGTACACCAGGTCATTGAGGTCCTGGCGAATCATCGGTTTATTGGTCGGGATAATGACCACATCAAGGCCATAGATATGGCGGAATTCAAAGGCTTCCGTGTCCGCCGTGCCGGTCATGCCCGACAACTTGTCATACAGGCGGAAATAATTCTGGAAGGTGACCGAAGCGAGCGTCTGGCTTTCACTCTGGATACGCACCCGCTCCTTGGCCTCAATCGCCTGGTGCAGGCCATCGGATAACCGCCGTCCTTGCATCGTCCTGCCAGTGTGTTCATCAATCAGGACGACTTCACCATTTTGCACGATGTATTCCACATCCCGATGAAACAGCACATGCGCCTTGATGGCTGAGTACAGGTGATGCAACAAACCGAGGTTCGATGGTGCATACAAGCTATCGTCCGGCTTGAGCAACCCTTCCTTCAGCAGCATGTCTTCAACGTGCTGGTGACCGCTTTCGGTCAACTCCACGGTGCGATGTTTTTCATCGACAAGGAAATCGCCTTCCCCGGCACCATCGCCTTTCTGCAAGCGGGGCACCAGGCCATTCATGACCTTGTAGAGTTCAGAACTGTCTTCCGCAGCGCCGGAAATAATCAGCGGCGTACGGGCTTCATCAATCAGGATGGAGTCCACTTCATCGACAATCGCAAAATAACGCTCGCGCTGGAAGCGGTCGTCCGGCGCCAAGGCCATGTTGTCACGCAGGAAATCAAAGCCGAATTCATTATTGGTGCCGTAGGTAATATCGGCCTGGTATGCGGTACGCTTGCTGGCAGCATCCTGATGCGGATAGATCACACCCACCGTCAGGCCCAGGAACCGGTACAAGGGCTCCATCCAGCGCGCATCACGCTTGGCCAGGTATTCATTGACCGTGACCACATGCACACCCTTGCCAGCCAGGGCATTCAGGTAGACCGGCAAGGTGGCCATCAGGGTTTTCCCTTCACCCGTACGCATCTCGGCAATACGGCCTTCATGCAGGGTCATCCCACCAATCAACTGCACATCAAAGTGGCGCATGCCAAGGGTTCGCTTGCCCGCCTCGCGCGCCACGGCAAACGCTTCGGGCAACAGGGTGTCGAGCGTATCCTTGCCATCAGCGAGACGCTGGCGAAATTCCGCCGTTTTTTGCTGCAGGGCCTGATCCGGCAGTGCAGTAATATCCCCTTCCAACGCATTGATACGGGCAACAACCTTGCCCATGCGCTTGAGTTCACGATCGTTCTTGGAACCAAAAATCTTGCGTGCAATTGCTGAAATCATGCTGCTCTGCCATCCACAACCCTACAGGAAACGACCCCAGCCGGAAGCAGGGCCGCGCTATTGTAAAGGATGGCAATCAGCGCCGCAGGGTGCGGTACACATAACTGGCAGGATCAACGACCCGGCCATTCTTGTAGACCTCGAAGTGGACATGGGGGCCGGTCGAACGACCACTGGAACCCATCAGGGCAATGACTTGCCCCTTTTTGACAATATCACCCACCGCCACCAGGTTTTTCTGGTTATGGGCGTAGCGACTGGTGTAGCCATTGCCGTGGTTGACCTCAACCATACGGCCATAGCCCGAGCGCTCGCCCGAGACGGTCACCACACCGCCGGCCACCGCCACAATGTCGGAGCCCAGGCGGCCAGCAAAGTCGACCCCGCTATGCCATGACGGTGTGCCATGAAACGGATCGGTCCGGCGGCCAAACGCGGAGGACATCCAGCCACTATTGATCGGCCTGCCTGCCAGGAATTCTTCCTGCCGGATTTGCCGGTCTGCCAACAGGCCAGACAGGATATCCAGCTGCTGCTCACGACTGGCGACAATCGCCGACAAGCGGTCAATCTCCAGCGACAAGGCAGGAATGGTGGTACCGGAGGCCGGCAATGCGGCTTCGGGGCCACCCACAGCCGGTGGCACACTGAAATCAAATTCACCCTGGTCAAGTTTGGCCACCACGCTGACCCGCTCACCCAAGGCATCCAGGCGCAGCAGGCGTGACTGCATTTCCGCTACGCGCTTGGCCAAGGCTGCAATTTCCTGACGGGTAGCCTGCCGCAGGGCTGCCAGCTGGGCAGACTGCGTATCGAGGGT
>SBFY01000103.1 GCA_006227085.1 Gammaproteobacteria bacterium | reverse complement strand
GGCCCGATGAATGCCCCTGCAAACACCCTGGCACACCCCGCCTTTGAGCACCTGCGCAGCACCCCGATCGATTCGTTGAAGATCACGGTCGAGGAATACCGCCATCGCGTGACCGGCGCCTCGCACCTGCATCTCGCGGCGGACAACAACGAGAATGTGTTCATGGTGGCGTTTCGCACGGTGCCAATGGATTCCACCGGTGTGGCACACATCCTCGAACACACCTCGTTGTGTGGCAGCGCCCGTTACCCGGTGCGTGACCCGTTCTTCATGATGTTACGGCGCTCACTGAACACCTTCATGAATGCCTTCACCAGCAGTGACTGGACGGCCTACCCGTTTGCCAGCCAGAACCGCAAGGATTTTGACAACCTGCTGAAGGTGTACCTGGATGCTGCCTTCTTCCCCAAGCTCGATGCATTGGATTTCGCACAGGAAGGCCACCGCGTGGAGTTCACCGAGGCCGACAACCCCGACACCCCGCTGGTGTTCCGTGGCGTGGTGTTCAATGAAATGAAAGGCGCGATGAGTTCGCCCACCAGCCAATTGTGGCACCGGCTCTGCCATCACCTGTTCCCGGCCAGCACCTACCACTACAACAGCGGTGGCGAACCGGCCGATATCCCTGATCTCAGTTGGCAGCAACTGCGCGACTTCCATGCCACGCATTACCACCCGTCGAATGCGATGTTCATGACCTTCGGCGACATCCCGGCACAGCAACACCAGCAGGCGTTTGAATCACTGGCACTCAGCCAATTCAAAAGCCCCGGCAAGACACTCACCGTCAGCAATGAAACACGGCTGGAAAAACCGCTGCGCGTGACCGAGCCTTACCCGGTCGATGAGCAAGGCGATGAACCCAAGAGTCATGTGGTGACCGCGTGGCTGCTGGGTGAATCGGCGTCGCTGGATGATGCACTGGAAGCACAGCTGCTGATCAACCTGCTGATGGACAACAGTGCATCGCCCTTGATGGCCGCACTGGAAACCAGCGACCTCGGCAATGCGCCCTCGCCCATTTGCGGGCTGGAAGATTCCATGAAAGAGATGGTGTTCGTCGCTGGCCTGCAAGGCTGTGCGGATAACAGCGTTGATGCCGTGGAAGCCCTGGTGCTCAACACGCTGGAACACGTGGAACGCACCGGCTTTAGCCCCGAGGCGATTGAATCAGTATTGCACCAACTGGAATTTCACCGCCGCGAAATCGGCGGTGACGGTTACCCGTACGGGCTGCAATTGTTGCTGAATGCACTGACCAGCGTGAATCACCAGGGTGACCCGGTCGCCATGCTCGATATCGACCCGGCACTGGCGCGCTTGCGCCAGTCGTGCGAAGACCCGAAATTTCCTGTGCAGTTGCTGCGCAAATGGTTACTGGGTAACCCGCACCGCGTAACCCTACACCTGCAACCGGATACCGGCATGAGCGCACGCGAGCAAGCCGCTGAAAAGGCACGCCTGCACGCGATCGAAAGCACGCTGGATGATGCCGCCAGGCAGCAACTGGTGGCACTGGCCGACGCACTGAAGCAGCGACAGGAACAGCAGGACGACCCGGACATCCTGCCGCGCGTGACACTGGCCGATGTGCCCAGCGACATTCCTGTATTGGAAGAACAGGCCGGCAGCATTGGCAAGGCACCTCTATCCCGCTTTGCGGTCGGCACCAACGGCCTTTGCTATGCGCAATGCCTGCTGGCGCTGCCGCCTGACTTGTCTGCTGATGATCTCGACCTGCTGCCGCTGTATACCCGCATCCTCACCGAAGTGGGCGTGGGCGCGCAGGATTACCTGGCCATCCAGCAGCGGCAATCACTGCATTGCGGCGGCTTTCATGCCAGCACGCAGATCCGCACCGCACTCGATGACATCGGCCAAACGCGCGGTTATCTCGTGCTGTCCGGCAAGGCTTTGCAACGCAATCGTCGCGCCATGCTGGAACTGATGCAGGAAACCCTGGCCAGGGTGCGCTTTGATGAGCACGACCGCATTCGCGACCTGATTGCACAAACCCGCAGCGGGCGTGAAAACAGCATCACCAGCCAGGGGCATTCACTCGCCATGCTGGCCGCCAGTGCTGCCGTGAACCCGCATGCGTGGTTGCAACACCGCATGGGTGGATTGGCCAGCCTGCCTTTCCTGAAACAACTGGACCAATCACTGGCCGACGACGCGATCATGTCCCGCTTCAGCCAGCAACTGCAGCAATTGCACCAACGCTGCCTGCAACAGGGCCAGCGCTTCCTGCTGGTCAGCGAACCGGACAGCCTGGAGGCAGCCACGGCAGAATTGCAGCAAGCCTTCGCAAACAGCCGCGCCGATACAGCTCGCTGGATGGCATCACCCAGCGCCAGCGCGATCGGCAACACCGGCTGGACCACGCGCACCGATGTCAATTTCTGCGCCAGTGCCTACCCCACCGTGATGGCCAGCCACGCGGATTCGCCGGCACTGACCGTATTGGCTGGCGTGCTGCGCAATGGTTACCTGCACCGCGCCATTCGTGAACAAGGCGGTGCTTACGGTGGCGGCGCATCGCATGACACCGCCACCGGCACCTTCCGCTTCTTCTCGTACCGTGACCCGCGCCTGGCCGATACCTATGCCGATTTTGATGCGGCGATCCACTGGGCAGCCAACACCGCGCACGATGCCCGCACGGTGGAAGAAGCCATCCTCGGTGTGATTGCCAGCCTGGATCGCCCGGCTTCGCCGGCCGGCGAAGCCAAAAGCCAGTATTACCAGAGCCTGTTCGGGCGTGATCTCGCGTTCCGCAAGGCCTTCCGCGCTGGTGTACTCGCCACCACCACACAGGATTTGCAGCGTGTGGCCAGCCAGTACTTGCTGGGCAAGACCCCCGCTGTGGCAGCCATTACCAACCAGCAGCGCGCCAGCGAGATACCAGCGACTGATGTGCGCCTGACGGCCATCTGAGCACGGCCTTGCCCACTGCATAAAAAACGGGGCGCCTATTGCGCCCCGTGAACTTACCCTGGATGAGGACTACCGCGATCCTTATTCAGGCCTGCGCTGCGGTCTCTGGCCATCATCGCCACGCGGGCCATCACCGCGGCCTTCGCCACGCGATTCCATGCGGTCACGGAAATTGTCCTGCCGTTCCTCGCGCATCTTTTGCAGTTCTTTCCACTGCTGGTCATTGAGGATACTGCGCAACTGGCTGACCATTTCCATGCGCTGGTACGCCATGTCGGCCGCCACCTTGCCATACTCATCCGCTTTCTTGCGGGCTTCCGCGGCATTCCACTGCGCTTGCTTGCCCGGCTCCATCGCCTGCATGCTCTTGCGGCGACGTTCCATCAGGGAACGCATGTCCTTGCGTGTCGCGGTCATCAGGTCATCGACCTGCTTGCGCTGGGATTCGGACAAATCCAACCGCTCCAATGCCTTGTGCATCTGCGGGCCTTCAAAGCCGTCATCCGGCCCGCCGGGGCCTTCAGCCATCACCACACCCGAAACACCCGCACCCACCACTGCAAGCAACAAGGCCCACTGTTTCAAACACCGCTTGATCACCTTCATGGCACACTCCTTTTGATGAGTCCTGCTTGAAGACTCCTTGGACACAACCTGCACTCACGGCAGGAACGCTGTTATAACGCCACAGGCATGACCTGGTTGACATGGGTACATTCGCGCTCCTGACCAACGCCCTGCCATCCGGGATAATTACCGCTACAATACCACCCAGAAAAGCCTCCATGATAAACGCCATGTCCTTAGCACCACTCACCGCAGCAGAGAAATGGGTTATTGCATGCGCCCTGACAGGTTGCATTGTGCTGGCGGCTGGCCTGGCCAAGACCGGCGGCATGGCTGAATTGTTTTTTTATCTCACCATGCCAGGAGATAACTCCTTATGTGAATCGCTGCTACCGAAAGCCCGTCAGGAGCTGGCCAGCCATCAGCATGATGTGTTGATGGAATGCTCTCCAGACTTGCATAAAGGCTATTTCAGCGAACCAAACACCCTTCGCGTCACGGGAGCAGATGAG
>SBFY01000127.1 GCA_006227085.1 Gammaproteobacteria bacterium | reverse complement strand
AATATGATCAGCAATGACGCCAACCCGGATTTCACGCCCGAAGGCTTGCAGCGTTCCATGGAACTGGCCGACTTCGTCAACATGGAAGGCATCCGTCATCGTGTTGACGAGATTGTGAAAGACAAGGCCACCGCCGAAGCCCTGAAGCCCTGGTACCGGCAATTCTGCAAGCGCCCGTGCTTCCATGATGAGTACCTGCAAACCTTCAATCGCCCGAATGTGCATTTGGTCGACACGCAAGGGCAGGGTGTTGAGCGCATTACCGAAAACGGTGTGGTTGTGGCGGGCAAGGAATATCCACTCGACTGCCTGATCTTTGCCACCGGTTTTGAAGTGGGCACCGATTACGCGCGCCGCGCCGGCTTTGATCCGGTGGGCCGTGGCGGCAAGACCCTCACACAACATTGGGCGAATGGCGTGCGCACGCTGCACGGTATTCACCTGCACGGCTTCCCGAACCTGTACATGATGGGCATCGCCCAGTCCGGCTTTACCGTCAATTTTGTGCACATGATTGACCAGGAAGCCAAACACATTGCCTATGTGATCCATGAGGCGTTGCAACGCGGGCTGCACACGGTGGAAGTGACCGAGGGTGCTGAAGCCGAATGGGTCAATGCCGTGTATGAGCGCGGTGACAAGACGATCGACTTCGCCATGAACTGTACGCCTGGCTATTACAACGGTGAAGGGCAGTTAAGCCCGACCACGCGCCAGGACGGTTTTTTCTTCGGCGATACACCGCTGCAATTTATTGAAATCCTCGAGCAATGGCGTGCCGAAGGCACGATGCCCGGTCTCGAGCAACACTGAACCCTTATTGAACCCCGGAAAAGGAGTGGCGTTACCCATGAGTCGTAAAGCACATATCGTCGGTGTCGGCGAAAGCCAGTACACCAAATGGGGCAAGATCGGTGATATCACCGAGCATGCCTTGGCCCATCAAGCCATCATGAAAGCCGTCGCTGATGCCGGCCTGTCGGTGGATGATGTGGATGGTTTGGCCTCGTTTGCCGAAGACCGCAACGAAGCCATTTTCATTGCAGCAGAGCTGGGTCTTCCCGAGCTGCGCTTTGGCAACATGGTATGGATGCCCGGTGGCGGCGGTGGTTGTGCTGCTGTGTCCAATGCGGCGATGGCGGTGGAAACCGGCCAGGCCGAAGTGGTCGTGGTTTATCGTTCCCTGTGCCAGGGCCAGTTCATGCGCTTTGGTCATGCCGCAGAACTGATGGCGAATAATGCTGGTGCCGCTGCTGAACCGCCACCGGTGAGTTTCTCGCAAGCCAATACCCTGATGCTGGCTGCCATGGGCATGGTCATGCCGTTCGGCATGCTGACCGGTGCGGCGGCGTTTGCCTTGCCGTTCCGTCGTCACATGCACAAGTACGGCACCACCAGCGAGCACCTGGGCAAGATTGCAGTGACCTTCCGCGAACACGCCAACAACAACCCGCGTGCCGTGCTGAAAGACAAGCCGCTGACCCTGGAACAACACCAGGCCAGCCGCATGATTGCCGATCCGTTCCGCCTGTTCGATTGCTGCATGGAAAACGATGGCGCCTGTGCGGTGGTGATCACGACCGAAGAGCGCGCCAAAGACCTGGCGAAAGCCCGCGGCCGCACGCCGGTGGAAATCGTTGCGACGGTGCAGGGTGCGCCCAAGGGTTACTCCTTCGGTTCCTTCACCAATGCCAATATTGATGATGACATCTATGCGACTGGCGGCACCGAACAGATGGCGAATCGCCTGTGGCAGAAAGCCGACATGAAGCCTTCCGATATTGATGTCGCGCAGATCTATGACCATTTCACCGGTTCGGTGTTGATGCAGCTGGAAGACTTTGGCTTCTGCAAGCGCGGCGAAGGTGGCGATTTCATTGATAGCGGTGCGCTGAGTGTGAAAGGCGGGTCACTGCCGACCAATACCTCTGGTGGCAGCCTGAGTGAAGCGTATATGCATGGCTTAAACCATGTGCTCGAGGGCGCGCGTTCACTCTGGGGTGAGTCGTGCAATCCGGTGAAAGACGCCAAGGCGTGTTTGGTGACCAGTGCGGCGGGTGTGCCGTCATCGGCCATTCTCTTGCGAGCAAACTGAGGTGCTCTTTTCTTCCCATGCAGCGTCAGCGGTGTGCGCGGTCGGTCACTTACTGCGTGTAAGCTCCCTCCCTGTGCGCACGGCTTCCTTGCCTGGAAAGAAAATCCCTACCTCATGCCGGTAGGTTATTTGTTTCAAAAACATGAGTAATGAAAGAAGGTAAAAAAAGATGAATGCTGAAGCCAAACGCTGGTTCCCGAATTCCATGCCGGCCCCAATGGTCGATCACCACACCTTGCCGTGGTGGCAGGCCTGTGCTGAACACAAACTGACCGCGCAACGCTGCACGAAATGTAATCATGCGCAGATCCCACCGGCGCCGATTTGCAGCGAATGCCGTGGCAATGCCTTTGAAATGACCGAGCTCAATGGCAAGGGCACGCTGTATACCTATTCCGCGGTACACCAGCCGGTATCGATGGAGCAGACCCTGCCGTTCATTATTGCGGTGATTGAACTCGACACCAGTGGCACGCCTTGCAAGAACAGTGTGCGCTTGATGAGCAATATCGTCGATGCCGATGAAAGTGAGCTGGCCATCGGCAAGCCGGTAGAAGTGGTATGGGAAACCATGAGCGACATGGTGTCCTTGCCGCGCTTCCGTTTTTCCTGAATCACCAAGGAGGCTGGCCATGACAGTCGATATCAGTAAATACAAGTGGCGCGAAGTCACCCCGCAAGGCGAGAGTTATCACGTGCACCACTGGTACACGATTCTCGGTTACAACGTTGCGGCCGGCACGCTGGATATGCTGGTGCGCTGGGGCAGTGATGGCGGTCATTGCAACCTGCATCGCCACATGGCCACGACCACCGTGTTTGTGATCGAAGGTGAGCAGCGACTGTGGGATATTGACGAAAACGGCAAGAAAGCCGAGCAGCCACGTATTCGCCGCGTGGGTGATTACGGGCTGTCGGTGGGTGCCGAGAAACCCCATCTTGAAAGTGGTGGCCCCGAAGGCGGTCTCGCCTTGTTCAGTACCCACAGCAATGATGGCGTGCTGTATGAAATCCTCGACGACGACCTCAACCTGGTGATCCCGATCACCATCGAGTTGCTGGTTGCCGATTTTGAAGCCTTTGCCGTTTAAACCGGCGCACATGTCATAAGGAGTTGTTATGCCTCTCGCTATTAATGAGGAATTGTTCAAGAAAGACCCGGCTGCGCTGGATGCGTTCCTGCAGAGTTGGGTGGGTGAGAAACTGAACACCCATGGCACGAATCTCGCGCCGGATCCGGTCAATATGCCGATGATCCGTCACTGGATTGATGCCTTTGATGACCGTAACCCGGTGTATGAGGATGCAGGCGTTGCCGCGAAAACCCGCTTCAAAGGTTTGATCGCGCCGCCGGCGATGATGCAAACCTGGACGATGCCACGCCCGATCATCAAGGGCATTGGTGAGCGTGGTGGTGCAGCGCAACCACTGGACCCGAATGGCCCCCTGAATGTGCTTGACCGCGTTGGTTTCACCGGAATCCTTGCGACCAATTCCGAACTGGAATTTGATCGCCCGCTGCGTCATGGTGAAAACCTGCAGTCGGATGTCATCCTGCACTCGGTTTCGCCGCGCAAGAAAACCGGACTGGGGCAGGGATACTTTGTCAGCTGGGTGCAGACCTATGTGACTGACAAGGGCGATACCGTCGGACGACAGAAGTTCACGGTACTCAAGTTCGACCCATCCACGATTGGCCAATAAGGGAGCACTGCACATGATCCTGAATTTTTCTGATGTGAATCGCACTTCCCTGAAGGCGTCTTCCATTAATGTTGGCGATGCCTTGCCGCAGGTGGACATCGAGCTGACGCACACGATCGTGGCGTCTACCGCTATTGCCTCGATGGATTTCATGCCGGTGCACCACGACAAGGATTATGCGTTGGCGCAATTCGCGCCGGATGCGTTCCTGAACATCCTTTCCAGCAA
>SBFY01000171.1 GCA_006227085.1 Gammaproteobacteria bacterium | reverse complement strand
ATTGGGCTGCCGCCTCCCAGTTCCGATTCCAAGCACAATTATTTGAAGCATCTGATGTCCGCTGGGACGCCATGAGCAAAGGCATGGATGACATTCTTGAAAAATACCCTGACCAATGGAACATCAATAACTTTGCCTTTTTATCCTGCCTCGCTGAGGATAAGGATAAGACGCGGAAATTGATGGCGATGATAGAAGGGCCACCCATCCAGGCGGCCTGGCTCGATGACCTCTACCACTACGAGCACTGCAAGAAATGGATATCCCAGGAACGGATAGGCGGAAGAATCCCTTTCCAAACACAAAATTAAGAGCACAATTAAAAGGCTGAGACGGGCAAGGAGCACATGATGAAAACCGTTCGATTACTTATCCTTGCCCTCTTCGCCTTCAGCAACGCAAGCATTGCCGGAACACCAGAACCCTCGAATGGCATTGCCTACCCGCAAGGCTGGCAGGACTGGGCCACCATTGCCGTCTCACATCGCACCGATAACCAGACTCTGCGCGTAATCATCGGTAACGACATCGCGGTGCAGGCGGCCCGCTCCGGCGACACCCGCCCATGGCCGGATGGCGCGATTATCGGCAAGGTCGTGTGGAAAGATGGCGCGCTCGATCACTGGCCCACGGCTGTGGTGCCCGCGCAGTTTGTGCATGCTGAATTCATGATCAAGGATGCGCAGCAATTCCCGGACAGTGGTGGTTGGGGCTGGGCGCGCTGGGTCGGTGACGGACAAACTGCTTTCAATGAAGGCAATGGTGCTTGCATGGCCTGCCATACGCCGGTGAAAGCCAATGACTGGGTGTTCACGAAGCCGGCAATGTTACCGGCAACCGCTCCAAAGCCGGAACACATTCCTTAACTTGCTGGCAACTTCATCCCTACCCGCGTCACGCGATCGCCCTGCACAGCCATTGCCACCAGCTGCACAACACCCAACGGCACCTTGTCACCGACAACCGGGTGCCGGTGTTGTTGCACAAACAGGTCTGCCAGCGTGGCATCACCGGTATCTGCCGGCACAGCAAAGCCATACAGGCTGGCCAGATCGGATACCAGTGCATCACCCGATAACACAAACTCACCGAAAAACTGCCGGGGCAGCAGTCGCTCGGGCGCTTCGGCTGCCAACAACTTACCCAGTTCATTACCCGTGCGCCCATAACCAGCCACGAGCAGCCAATCGGTGTCTTCCAGCTCGGTCACTTCA
This sequence comes from Gammaproteobacteria bacterium, assembly GCA_006227085.1. Taxonomy (GTDB): domain Bacteria; phylum Pseudomonadota; class Gammaproteobacteria; order Pseudomonadales; family M0112; genus M0112. The sequence continues at coordinate 23,187 of SBFY01000171.1, read as the reverse complement.
TGGGCTGGCAGGATTTCCCCGCCCCGACTGACCGCCAGCAAACAGGCATCAACAGGTAAACGCAATGCAGGCACGGTGCGCGCCGGTTTAAGCAACTCATGATTAGCCAACAGGTACAGCACATGATCGCCGTGACCGGGCAATGACAGCGGTATCCGGTGCTGTGGCAGGCGTGGTGGCGGCACTTCCAGTTTCAGCCAGCGCGCCATCGGCGCAAGCGTCATGCCTTGCAATAGCAATGACACCAACACCACCACGCAGGTGACATCAAATAACAAGCGCGCTTCTGGCAAGCCAGCCATCACCGGGAACAGGGCCAGCACGATCGGCACAGCCCCGCGCAATCCTACCCAACTAATGAACAACACTTCTCGCCACGGTATGTTGAACACCCTCAAGCACAACCACACCGCCAATGGCCGGGCCAGGAATACCATCACCAACGCGATACCCAATGCCGGCACAACGTAATCCACCATTTGGGAGGGCGTTACCAGCAGACCCAACATCAGGAACAGGCCCATCTGTGCGAGCCAGGCCAGTCCATCGTGCACCGGCAAGATGGATGACAAACAGGCTAGCCGGCTATTACCCAGCCACAGACCCACGATGTAGATCGCGAGAAAGCCGCTACCCCCGATAGCGCCGGTCGCGGCAAACACCAATAAGCCACCGCTCATGGCCAGCAGGGAATAGAGGCCGGGAACCAACTCCAGCCGCCGCAATGCCTGTGATAACAGCCACCCACCCAAAACCCCGGCCACGATACCGATCCCGAACTGTTCGACCAGCATCCGCACACCAGCCAGGCCCGATGCGGCGCCATCAAGACGGATCAGTTCCAGCAATAGCATGACCAGGAAAATGGCCATCGGATCGTTACTGCCGGATTCAATCTCGAGGGTGGCACTGACACGCTGGTTGAGGCTGCGCCCCTGCAACAGGGAAAACACGGCAGCCGCATCGGTCGATGCAACAATGGCACCCATCAACATCCCATGCAGCCACGGCAAGCCCAACCACCATGCCGCTGCATATCCGGTGATGGCTGCTGTCAGCATCACACCGACGGTTGCCAGTAATGACGCTGGTCGCAATCCTACCCTGAAGGTCCGTGCCCGGGTACGCATGCCGCCATCCAGCAAGATGATGGCGAGCGCAAGATTACTGACGAGGAATGCCGTATCAAAATCACTGAACTGGATACCTCCGGGGCCGTCTTCCCCAGCCAGCATTCCCACACCGAAAAACAACAGCAACACCGGCATCCCGAGCCTGGCCGACAGGGGTGTCAGCAGGATGCTGGAAAATAACAGTAACGCCATCACCAACAGGATGTGGTAAGTACTCATGTGCCTTGGGGTCTGCGATACAGGATACAGGCCTAGATTAGCACCCCTGCGCCATCCACAGAAAAGCAGGGAAAATTATTTTTGATCCCGCTCACCTGCCCGCCACTGCCGTGGCGACGCCCCCGTCCACTCCTTGAAGGCGTGTGAAAACGCCACCGCATCACTGAAGCCCAGTTCTTCGGCAATCGCTTCCATCGCCATGTCGCTGTAACGCAAGCGGTCAGTGGCACGGCGCAGGCGCACATCGCGCAAGAGGTTACTGAAGGTGTCACCTTCTTTTTTCAGGTAACGCTGCAAGCTGCGCGCTTCAATACCGAGCGATTCCGACAAGGCTTCCAATGACGGCACCGGCGTGCTGCACATCAGGCGGTCGCGCACCAGCCGGCTGTAGCGGAACGGTTCGTCCATGGATGAGGAGAGTCGCGCACACTGGGCTTCGTAGAATTCCTTTGAGATCGGGTCGGCGGTTGGCACGGTACGTTCAAGTTCCGCGACAGAAAAACGCAGACCGGAACTGCCGGCAGCAAACTGCACCGGGCATTGGAAAAACAGTTCGTAAGCACTGGCATTGTCCGGCGCCTCATGCGCGAAACGCACTTCCAGCAAATTGAAATCGGCTTGCAGCACTTCACCGAACAGGATTTTCACACAGGCCATGTCACGCTCGAGCAGGAAACGCTCGACGCGGCTTTCGCCAGCACGCAGCTCGAAATCAATGACGCCGCGTTCCATTTTCCCGGCGCTTTCACAAATCCCCCAGACCAATCGCGGATAGCGCACGATCAAGGCCAGCACATCGCCCAGGGTGTTGCAGGCACGCATCGCCAGACCCAGTACCGAAAAATGATGCAGGTGGTAATAACTGCCAAGCCTGAGACTCGCGGCCGGGGCATCGATCGCCGGCAGCGCTTGTTCGATGATGGTGAGTTCCTGCTCCAGCGTGATGGTGAAGGCCGGGTCAATCAATTCGGCGTGGCGAATGCCAGCGGGCGCGATCACGGCATCCATGTCCACATCGTGATCGCGCAACATGTTCAACAACGGGATCAGCCCACACGCCAACCGCTTGGGCTGGCGCAGGTTACTGGCAGAAAAGGCGAACGGGGTTTTCACGCCTTGCCTGCCAGCGGGTTATTGCTTGTCAGCAAGCCAGGCCAGCAAGCTCGACAGCTTGTCATACCACCACCAGCGTAACTTGCCCCACCAGCCGTCGAAGGTTTGCTGTTCTTCATAGCCGGCATGTGCTTCCTGCAGGATGTAATTGCGCACCAGTTCGGTTTGCGGCTCATCCAGCACATCCTGGAAACCGATCATGCCACCAAACTCCAACAAGCCATCGTGAACGATGTTCTTGAAAATGGCGTGCTTGGCGGCATCCATATGGCGCAGGTCCGGGGTAATGCCGCCACCGATGGCGCCATTGCCATGACAGCGTGCGCAATAAATGTCGTACAGGCGTTTGCCTTTCGCGAGCGAGGCTTTATCGGTGATTGCCAATGCCGGTGGCTCCGTCGTGAACCGCTTGGGCGCAATGCGTGCGGCTTCTGGCAACACCGCGTCACCATCCAACTTGAATACCAGCAAGCGGCCTTTATCGAGACCGGGCATGGGTTCGACACCAAATGCCAACGGGAATGCACCGCCCCACTTGGCATTGATCGCCACATACTGTTCACCATTGACGCGATACGTCACAGGCGCGGCAATCACCCCCAGCTGGATATCCTGCTGCCACAGCACTTCACCATTTTTCGCATCAAACGCCATGAATTGCTGGTCAGCGGTGCCCTGGAATACAAGGTCGCCGGCAGTGGCCAGGGTACCGCCATTCCAGGTGCGCGCGTGCTTGTGCGACCACACGCGTTGCTGCTTGACCGGATCCCAGGCCACCAGTTCACCGCGGCTCACTTTTTCTTTCAGCATTTGCATGAAACGCGGGCCGATAAATTGCGGGCCCGGGATTTCCACGCCGATGTTGAAGTGACGCTGCTGCGGTTTGAATTCGCTTTTCGGAATGGGGTCGTATTCCATCAGGCTGTTCAGCACCGGGATATACACCAACCCCGTTTGCGGGCTGTATGACATGGAATGCCAGTTGTGACTGCCGATAGCAGCGGGTGTCAGGCTGATCGCTTCGGTCTGGTAGCGTGCCTTCGGGTTTTCCACCGGGCGGCCGTTATCGTCGTAATGCGTGGCCCACTGCACTTTGGCAAACGGGATGGCTGACAGGTATTCACCGGTTGCGCGATCGACAATAAAGAAGAAACCGTTTTTCGGCGCCTGCATGATGACTTGGCGGGTTTGGCCCTGCCATTCGATATCCGCGAGGATCATCTGCTGCGTGGCGGTGTAATCCCACATCTCGCCGGGTGTGGTCTGGTAGTGCCACACGTAGTCACCGGTATCGGCATTCAGTGCAACGATGGAAGACAGGTAGAGGTTATCGCCACCACCGGGACTGCGGATGTGCTGGTTCCAGGGCGAGCCGTTACCGACACCGATATAGACGAGGTTCAGTTGCGGGTCGAAGGCCATTGAATCCCACACGGTGCCACCACCGCCTAGCTTCCACCATTCACCGTTCCAGGTCGCAGCGGCTTTTTCCATCGCTGCATTTTCAAAAGCGTCGGCCGGGTTGCCGGGCACGGTGTAAAACCGCCAGGCCAGTTCACCGGTTTGCGCGTCATACGCCGACACATAACCGCGCACGCCCAGTTCCGCACCGCCATTACCGATCAGCACCCGGCCGTTCACCACCCGCGGGGCACCGGTGATGCTGTAATCCTTGCTGGGGTCGATGGTCAGTGTGCGCCAGGCTTCGGCACCGGTGGCGCGATCCAGCGCGACCAGATAGCCATCGAGGGTGCCGACGAATACCTTGTCTTCCCAGATCGCCACACCACGATTGACCGGGCCGCAGCAGGCACGCACACCCCACTGGCGTGGCACTTTCGGGTCATAGGACCAGAGCAGTTCACCGCTGGTGGCATCGAGCGCAAACACACGGCTCCAGGCACCGGAGGTGTACAGCACGCCATCGGCGACGACCGGGGTGGCTTCGAGGCCGCGGTTATCGGGGTATTCAAACGACCAGGCCAGGCCGAGCTGCTTGACGTTCTGCGCGGTGATGTCTGCCAGCGGGCTGAAGCGGGTTTCGGAATAGTCACGGCCATGGCTCAGCCACTCATCGGCATTGGCTTCGGCGATTCGTTCGGCAGTCACTGGAGCCGCCTGCAGGCTGGCAGCGGATAACAAGGCAAAAGCGGCAGCGGCCACACGCAGGGCCGGGAACACACGGTAAGTCATGAACAGCGTCCTGATCCGGTTTCAAGGTCGTATACCATAGTATACGACCTTTCCGGCCCCGCAACTGACGGTTTGGTAATCCCCCATCCAAGCCGCTACCCTGACCATATCCATACAAGGGACCGGACGGAGACCGCGATGCCATGGGACACCCTGACCACCCTGCTGGGCTGGTGCCTGATCCTCAATGCCGGGCTGCTGGCGGTGAGCACGCTGGCCCTGACCGCGGCGCGGCCATGGATTGTGCAACTCCACAGCCGCATTTCCGGCCTCAATGAAGCGGAGTTATTGCGCGCGTATTTCCAGTACCTCGGCCACTACAAGATCCTGGTGCTGGTGTTCAATCTCGCGCCGTATGTGGCGCTGAAGTTGATGGGGTATTAAGCAGACCGGCTCAGCCTTTCACCGGCTGCACTTTCCCCGCCGCTGCTTTCGCGCGCTGCAGTGCTTCCTCAATATCCTTGCCCTGCGCCACGGCGACACCCATGCGGCGCTTGCTGAAGCTTTCTGGTTTGCCAAACAAGCGCAGGTCACTGCCGGGCACGGACAAAGCCTCTGCCACGCCTTCAAAGGCGATGCCGGTGGCATCCATACCACCATAAATCACAGCGGAAGCCCCCGGCGTTTTCAATGCGGTATTGACCGGCAAGCCGAGGATCGCGCGGGCGTGCAATTCAAATTCGGAAAAATATTGCGAAGCGAGCGTCACCAGGCCGGTATCGTGCGGACGCGGGCTCACTTCAGAGAACCACACATCATCTCCTTTCACAAACAATTCGACGCCAAACAAACCACGGCCGCCGAGATTATCCGTTACCGCCTTCGCCATCACCTGTGCTTTCCCTTTCGCGACAACACTCATCGGCTGCGGCTGCCACGATTCCACATAGTCACCATTGACCTGGCGATGACCGACCGGCTCACAGAAGTGTGTTTCCACCTCACCCGTGGCATTCAAGGCACGCACGGTAAGCTGGGTAATCTCGTAGTCAAAATCGACAAAGCCTTCGACGATGATGCGGCTGTTGGCGACACGACCACCTTGCTGCGAATAATCCCAGGCTGCTTGCACATCGGCAGGGCCTTTCAGCAGGCTCTGGCCCTTGCCGGATGACGACATCACCGGCTTCACCAGACAGGGATAACCGATGCCGTTATCGATCGCCGCCTGCAGGCTTTGCAGCGAATCGGCAAACGCATAAGGCGAAGTGGGCAGGCCAAGCGTTTCCGCAGCAAGACGGCGGATGCCTTCGCGGTTCATGGTGAGCTGGGTGGCACGCGCAGTCGGGATCACTTCCGCAAGACCTTCGCGCTCGATCTCCGCCAGCATGTCGGTGGCGATCGCCTCAATCTCGGGTACGACCAGATGTGGCTTCTCATGCTCGATCACGCGGCGCAGTGCCTGCGCATCGGTCATGGTGATGACATGGCTGCGGTGGGCGACCTGCATGCCCGGCGCGTGGGCATAGCGATCCACCGCGATGGTCTCCACACCCAGCCGCTGCAGGGCGATGATCACTTCCTTGCCGAGCTCGCCGGCCCCGAGCAGCATGACCCTGACAGCCGATGGGGACAAGGGCGTGCCCAGGCGGGTCACCGGGTGTTTGGGGGAACCAATCGTCATGACAAACCTCCGCGTTCGCAAGGGTAGTATCATAACAGCCCGGATCGACTGACCGCACACACCATGACTGAAGATCGCCTGTATGCCCAAACCCGCGCACGCATCGACGCCTTCCGATTTGATGCGCACGTAGCGCAAGTGTTTGCCGACATGATTGCCCGCTCCGTGCCGGGTTATGGCCTGCTGCTGGATATGATCAGCGTGATCACCCGCGAATACGCCAAGCCCGATACCAACTTGTACGATCTCGGTTGTTCACTGGGCGCCTCCACACTGGCGATGCGGCATGCGGCACCGGACGGTTCACGCATCATCGCAATTGATAATGCACCCGCCATGATTGAACGCGCGCAAACGAACATCGCAATGGATACGTCGACCACCCCGGTCAGCCTGCTCTGCGATGATATTCGCCAGGTCGTGTTTGAATCACCGGCTTCGCTGATGACCTTCAACCTGACTTTGCAGTTCATCCCACCCACTGATCGCCTGCCCCTGCTCACGCGCATGGCAGAAGCCTTATTACCGGGCGGCGCCTTGATCCTGTCGGAAAAAATCCAGCTGCCGGATGCCGGCGACAACCAAACGCTTATTGACCTGCACCACGGCTTCAAACGTGCGCAAGGGTACAGCGAACTGGAAATCGCCCAGAAGCGCAGCGCGCTGGATAATGTGCTGGTGCCAGACACACTCGATACCCACATCGCACGGTTGCAACAAGCAGGCTTCTCGCACGTCGTGCCATGGTTCCAGTGTTTTAATTTCATTTCGCTGCTGGCTGTGCGCTGATGCTGTTCGATGCTTTTCGCCAGCGGATATTGCCGGGTGCATTAGTTCCGCATCACGCGGCGTTGCAACAAGCACTCGATATTGCCTACCAACCGGCACAGCACGGTGATGAATTAGTGTGGCAGCACGCCCTGGATGCCCTGCCTGCCATCACTGTCGATGACATCAGCCTGGAAATGGATTGCCCACGTGCAACCGGTCATTGCGATGCGCGCGCGCAGCAATGCCTGCGTGACACGCTGATGCAATTGCATCCATGGCGCAAGGGCCCATTCGACCTGTTCGGTGTGCACATCGATACCGAGTGGCGTTCCGACTGGAAATGGCAGCGCCTGGCGCCTCACTTGTCGCCATTGCAGGGGCGCACCATCCTCGATGTTGGCTGCGGTAATGGTTATTACCTGCTGCGCATGCTGGGCGCTGGTGCACGCTACGCCCTGGGCATCGACCCGACACTGCGCTTCATCTACCAGTTTGAAGCGCTGCGCCGTTACTTCGGCCCCCTGCAGGCCGATATCCTGCCACTCAAGAGCGAACAACTGCCGCGCCCGTTACAGGCGTTCGACACCGTGTTCTCGATGGGCGTGCTGTACCACCGTCGTGATCACCTCGAACACCTGGCCGAACTGCGCGATGCCCTCGCACCCGGTGGCGAGCTGGTACTGGAGACACTGGTGCTACCCCAGGGGCATGATGGCGTCCTGATCCCCAAGGACCGTTATGCCCAGATGCGCAATGTCTGGGCCATCCCCTCGATTCCCGTACTGGAACAATGGTTGCGCGAGGCCGGCTTCGCCGATGTCCGCACCGTTGATGTCACCGCCACCACAACCGGCGAACAGCGCGCTACCGACTGGATGACGTTCCAGTCATTGGCGGATTTCCTGGACCCTGCGGATCCCGGCAAAACCGTTGAAGGTTACCCGGCGCCGGTGCGAGCCATCCTGGTCTGCCGCGTATCGCTCTCGCCAGACACCCTATAACCACTTACGCTGTAGGGCGAAGGCCTCTCTGTTGCGAGCACCAGTATCTTGCTGAATAATGAAATCCCGCTAACGCCGCCACCTCATAACCCCTATGGCTAAAGTCGCCCTCATTAAAATCTTTGCTGGACTCAACATGAGCTCAGCGCAACTTGCTGGCGAGTTGATGCGTGCAGGCCACGAGGCCCACGTCTACTTGTACAAGGAGTTCCTGATCCGCAGCCCGGAAAACCGTGGCAATCTTGATGGCGGCGAAAGCATGGTGATGCCCAATGGACAGGAAATGGTATGGATGCTCTACCACCCTTTCACCGACAAGGAACTGAAACTGCTATGTGACGAATTGCGCAAATTCAATCCTGATGCCATTGGTATGAGTGTCCCATCACTTTTGATTGAGATGAATGCGCACGTTGCAGGGATACTCCGCAAGGAATTCCCGGTTCCCATGATCTGGGGCGGCACGGCACCAACACTGGAGCCTGAAAATTGTATTGCCTATACCGATTTGCTTTGCACCAATGAAGGCGAAGAGATCATCGTTGAGCTTGCTGACCGCATTGATCGTCATGAACGACTGGATAACATCCCAGGCACCTGGTTTAACGATAACGGCAACATCATCAAGAACCCGAAGCGGCCGCTCGTCAATCTTGACAACATCGCCATCCCTTGCTGGAAACGCGAACACTTCACCTTCATCGATGAAGAACAAGCAAAAACGCCGTTCCTGCCGCGAGGCATTCGAGCCGAATATCCGATCATGACGCAGCGTGGATGCCCATTCTCCTGCTCGTTTTGCATCGAAAGTCGCTATCAGGAAATGTTCGGCAAGAAGGAATCCTTGCGTCGGCGTTCACCCGAATTGGTATTGGAGGAGCTTCGTCAGGCAAAAGCCACACTGGGCATCAGGAAAGTGTTGTTTTTCGATGATGTTTTCACTATCAACCCACGTTGGCTCAAGGAGTTTTTGCCGCGCTACAAGGAAGAAATCGGACTTCCGTTCTGGTGCTATACCTACCCAACAACCCATACACTGGACCTGCTGAAATACCTGAAAGAACACGGCTGTGTCTCTGTTGGCATGGGCATACAAACTGGCAGCGAACGATTACTGAAAGCGCACTACAACCGGCCCACTGAAAAACAACGCATCATCAAGGCCTGCCAGGAAATTGTCGAGGCAGGACTGGAGGGTGTGTTTGACATTATTTCCAAGGGGCCCTTCGATACCGAGCAGGATCTCCGCGACACCTTTGAGCTGATGCTCGAATTACCGCAAGAACTGCGCTGCATGGGGTATGGCACCATGAGCCTGACCCCTACGATCAGTTTGCGACGCCAAACCGAAGAGGCAGGGCTGATTGCCAATAATGTTTACGGCTATGACACACCCTTGCCAGACAGCTTGTACGATTACTACCACAAGCTTTTCCATCTGACGCGCACCAATATCGACCGGGATTATTTACGGGAAATTGCCGACGATCCCCGCCACAAGGAAGACCAGTCCTTCTTGCAGCAATTGATTATTGAAGCGACCGAACAACGCGACTTTGAAGGGCGAAGCTGGAAAGTCACCTGACCATCCAGCACCCGCCATCATGGTTCATTCAGCCGCTGCCGCTGCTGCATCAGGATACAGTCTTGCCTTGAGTGCCTTGGCCTCATCACCCAGCTCATCATCCTCGTAATACACCATCAGGCGATCAAACACCTTGCGGGCTTCATCCAGTTTTCCTTGCTCGGCCAGGACGCGCGCCTCACCAAATCGCATCACCATTTCATAGGGCACATAGACTGCTGCGGTCGCATACAGTTTGGCAGCCATATCGAAATTGCCGCGTGCTTCCATAGCCCATGCTGCAATCGCAATCGCCTTGGCTGATCGCTTGTTGGTTTTGAGAACGGCCGCCGCCTGTTCATAAGCGGCATCAACGGTAGCTGTGTAATCCTTGCCGGCCTTTCTCAATCGCTCACCCTGGGCCAGCCAGGCCGATGCCAACCACAAACGCGCCTGCTCACTGGCATCATCCGGCAGCTGGATGGATGCCATATCAGGGACATCCCCTTTATTGGCTTTGCACCAGGCAAGGCCCGCAACACTTTCCGCATTACCCGGCTTCAATTGCAGGCGCTGGTTAAACGCCTCGACACAGCGCTCTGCATTACTGCCCAGCAAATAGGCCTGGCCTTTGATCAACCAGGCATCAGCTGCATCCAAACGGGTGACCTCGACAGGGTAGTCAAGGTTACCGGTAACCTTGATGCTATTGGTCGTATAGCGCCCCTTGGCAAAGTAGCGGACCAACTCCTGGTCAAGATTGGTATAACGTTTGCCGATAGTGCTTTTGTATGCCGCAGACGCATCGCCATGCTGGTTGTATTCATTCAGGTATGCCAGCAATACCGGTTTGCGCTTGTCATCACTCAGGAAAAAATGGGCCGCCATCCAGGATTGCGCATCAAATGTACCGATCCAGCTGTCCGGGCGGGACTTTCGGTTCATTAATACCGGATAGGGTTCCCAGGCCCAGCGCGGGTCCATGTTCTGCATGCGCAACTGGTCAAGCCGTTCTTGCGCTGCCAGGCCATAGGATAAGACCCCCTTCTTGACCTTGACCTGCGACAGGTATTCCGACAAACCGCGGATATACCACAGCGGGTACAAGGCATTGGAATTACCCAGCATCAGTTCCGTGACATAGGTACCGAGCAAGGTACTGGCCTTGAACTCCTCATCTCCAAAATCCCTGACAATAACCGCCCGGTCACCGCCCCACCGGGTCAGGAATACCGAGACGTACTGGATGCTGTCGGTGCTGGCCAGGTCCTGGAATTGCGGCATGCTACTGGCCAGGTAGGCGTGCATGCGTGGGCCGCCTTCTGTGACCGGCACCCCCGTGACCATTAAGGCCAGTTCGCGAAACAGCTCCATTTCACGGATCTGTTCCTGCGCGCCTTCAGGGTCATGATCGGTGTAAAACACAAAGTGGGGGGATTCCACCCGGTACCATTGCTCATCAGCGGCTTGCAGGGGCATTGCGGCCAGCAGGACCAGTATCCAGGGAACCAAACGGTGCATGGCGTGCTCCTTGTTATGGTTATTCGTCATGGCCTGCCATGATAGCTAATTAGTGCGCCTGATATCAGCCACCCCTTCCCAACACCAACCGGCCAGCTATACTTCGAGACATTGCGCATCCTGCGTGATGATGGGCGTCCGTCCGAATGAGCACAAACGAATCACCCTGCCTGGCCTGTGGCGCCTGCTGCGCGTCATTCCGTGTGTCTTTTTACTGGGCCGAAACCGACAATACCGATAACCCAAATGCCGTCCCGGTTACCCTCACCGAACAACTCACGCCTTACCGGAGCTGCATGCAGGGTACCAACAGCCCGACACCCCGTTGCACGGCGTTACTGGGCGATATCGGTAACAGCGTGCGCTGCACGATCTATGAACGACGACCATCACCGTGCCGGGAATTCCCGATGGCCTGGGAAAACGGCATCGCCAATCCGGATTGCGACAAGGCACGTGCGCGATGGGGACTGCCGCCACTCACACCGGCTCCTTCACATGATGGTGACAACCCGTTCGATCGCACACCGCCGAAAGTGGCCTAAAACATAAAAAAGGCCGTCGTGATGGCGGCCTTTGGGTAGAGATGAGCCATCTCCCGGAAATGGTTCGCAGCGTTCATGCCTTGAATGGCGCCAAGTCTCCCGGCTTGCGCAGCATCTTGTTCACTTCATCAAGATGCAATTCCTCACTGACGATCATTTCACGGGCATATTCTTCCAACAAAACCGATTTACCTTCTACCAGTGCCAGCAACTGGTAATACGCTTCAATGGCCATGGTTTCATGCGCCAGGCTTTCCCGCAGGATATCGCCAATATCATGCTGTTCGGTTTCCAGCAGCTTGCCGATCTTCAATGAGGGATGACCACCCAGGAGGGTAACCAGCTCGCCCGCTTTGTGTGCATGCATCAATCCTTCTTCGGCATTACCCTTTAACCACGAGGTGATAGGAATGCGATTGTATCCATATACCATCAGCGAATAATGCGTGTAACGCACCACGCCAGCCAGCTCAATTTCCATAATGGTATTAAGGATTTCGATCGCCTGCTGGGTTTCTTTCTTGCCCAAGCCACTTTTTGCCATGCCATGATCCTCCGCACTAATGATGAACCATGCTACCACAATAGACGTATCTGCCAATGGTCACACAACTGTCACGATGCTGACAGCAGGGAGTCATAAAAGCCGCTGAAACTGCCTGCACAGACAAAGAGGATACACACGAAGGAGAGCACCACCATGCTGGTCAAACGCATCCCCGATCCTGCTGATGTCAGCAGCCTTAGCAGCCGTAAACTGTGGGAGCTGCTGTACGATCACACTGCACTGGCACGTCGCCAGCCGCTGGCCAAGGCCATTACTGAAGAACTGTACCGACGCGGTGATTTTCGTCCGCAAGGATGGTCAATCGCGCCCATCTAGGCATTGGCCCTGTCATAAAAATTTCGGCTTGCTGTCAGCATCCTGTCATAGAACAGATACACGATGGCAATCGACATGAAACCATTATCACACATGAAACTCAGGGCGGTCTGGATATCCGACGTACACTTGGGGTGCAAGGATTGCAAGGCTGAACTGCTGCTGGAATTCCTTGAACAACTGCAGTGCGAAACACTCTATCTGGTAGGTGACATCATCGACCTGTGGGCACTCAAGCGCCAAGCATACTGGCCTGAAAGCCACCAGCGCGTGCTGGATATGGTCGCAACCAAAGCACGCAAAGGGACCCGCATCATCTACATTCCCGGTAATCATGACCACCCTTTCCGTCATTACGCACATGAACAACTGTTTGGCGTACAAATCGCCCGCCGTTTCATCCACATGACGTCTACCGGCAAGCGCCTGCTGCTCGTCCATGGCGATGAATTTGATGCAGCCACCCGGTTCAACCGTCTCAATCGATGGATCGGTGATTTCGCCTATGATGCATTGCTATGGATGAATCGCGCCAGCAATCACTGGCGACGGCTGGTCGGCAAGCCATACTGGTCGCTGGCTGGCTGGATGAAACAACGTGTCGGCAAGGTACAGGAAGCCATTGCTGCCTATGAACAAGCTGCCATTGAAACGGCCAGATCCTATCCAGCTGATGGCATTGTCTGCGGCCACATTCACCATCCTGCCATTCGCCAGCACGCCGGCATCCTGTACATCAACGACGGCGACTGGGTAGAAAGCTGCACAGCAGGTGCAGAAACCCTCGAAGGAGAGTTAATCCTGATTGACTGGCTCAAGCAGCGCAGCCAGCACAAAACCAATCAGTTTTCACCGGAACCTGTACCAATACACGACAATTTGTCACATGCTGCACGGGAGGCTTTGGCGTGATTCACGTTGAAAAAATCGTTGACGACCATTTCCCAAGCCTGCGAGAACCTTCATCCCCATTACGGAAACCTGTGACCAATGTGTTGCGCCTGCTGTTTCATGAACGTGAGTTCCAGCAATTTGAAAGCGATTACCCACATTTGCGCGGCCTGGATTTCGTTGAGCAGGTTTTAGCGTACTTTGATTTCCATTTCGCTGTCCGCAGTCGCGAAAAGGAACGCATTCCGACCCACGGCAGGCTGGTCATTATTGCCAATCACCCGATCGGAAGCCTGGATGGATTGGCCTTGCTGAAACTGGTCAGCGAAGTTCGCCAGGATGTAAAAGTCATGTCTAATGAATTGCTGATGACCATCGAGCCATTGCATTCATTGCTACTGGCAGTCGATAACATGAACGATGCCACCCCCAAGGAAAACCTTCGTGCTATTTACCAGCATCTTGACCAGGAAGGCGCGTTGATCATATTTCCTGCCGGTGAAGTTTCCCGCATGAGCCCCGCTGGCATACGGGATGGTCGCTGGCAGGGTGGATTCCTGCGCATCGCCCGAAAAATGCGTGCACCAATCCTGCCAGTGTTCATTGATGGAAAGAATTCTGCTTTCTTCTACAGCCTTTCCCTGGTCGCCAAACCACTGTCAACACTTTGGCTAGTGCGGGAAATGTTCAAACAGGCAGAGAACAGTGTCGATGTACGCATTGGTGAGTTGATCAGCCATCGCCAATACCAGTCATTGGATTTACCTCTCAAATCTGCAGTCAAGTTATTCCGGAAGCATGTGTACCGCCTACCCAAGGACAAGCCAGTCCTGCGCTTCGGGCAAGGCTTGACAGCAGTGGCACACCCGGAAAACCGCCAAACCCTCAAACGGGAAATCCGTGAGTGCCCATTACTGGGTTGCACCACCGATCACAAACAAATCCGCCTGTATCGCTATCGCCATGATTCGGCCTTGATGCGTGAAATTGGCAGGTTACGCGAACTGACTTTCCGTGCCGTGGATGAAGGCACTGGTGGGCGCCGCGATATTGATCGCTTTGACCTGGATTATGACCACATCATCCTGTGGGATGATGAAGATCTGGAAATCATCGGAGCCTATCGCTTACGCCCAACCGCTGCCATTGCCAACATGCCGGAACAACTTTACAGCAGCACCTTGTTTACCTTCAGCCCTGGTTTTTCACATTACCTGGCATCCGGCCTGGAGCTGGGTCGCAGTTTTGTACAGCCACGCTATTGGGGAAAACGCAGCCTGGATTATCTCTGGCAAGGTATTGGTGCTTACCTGCAACAGAAGCCCGGCATTCGCTACCTGTTCGGACCGGTCAGCATCAGTAATCACTATCCGCAAGCCGCAAGGGACCTGATCGTACGTTTTTATGATTTATGGTTTGGCTCACAAGGACAAGCCCTGGTCCATGCACGCCATCCTTATCGACCCGACCCTTGCAATTTCAGCCTGTTCCAGGGCGAAGACTATGCCAGTGATTTCCGCACACTCAAGCAAATACTGGCGGAAATGGGCTGCACAATACCCACGCTGTACAAGCAATACACTGAACTGTGCGAGCCCGGCGGCACTTGCTTCCTGGGATTCCACCTGGACCATCATTTTGCCGACTGTGTTGACGGCTTCGTGATCGTGGATCTCGATCGACTGAAACCGGCACGCCGCGAACGTTATTTGTCCGCAAGCACTTGAATTATCATCGTCACCGGATCGTCACACACAGCGCTATAATGGTGCGCACTTGACCTTGCCGGAGTCCTGCACTTGGAATCCTACGCCGCCATTGATCTTGGCTCGAACAGCTTCCACTTGTTGATCGCCACCATCCGTGACGGCCGCATCGAGCCGCTGGAACGTTTCAGCGAAAAGATCCAGCTCGGCCAGCATGTTTCAGAGACAGGCCAGCTATGTCCCGCAGCTATCCGGCGCGGACTCAAGTGCCTGGGTGACTTCAGTGCAGCCTTGCAGCGGCACCCGGCAGAGCGTGTCCGCGTGGTCGGCACGCAGGCCTTGCGGGCAGCCAGTAATCGCCAGCAATTCCTTGACGAAGCCTCCAGGGTACTGCCCGTGCCGGTGGATATCATCTCCGGCGAGGAAGAGGCACAGTTGATCTGGTTGGGACTGGTCGGCAGCCTGCCGGCGACATCACGTTCACGCCTGGTCATCGACATCGGTGGCGGCAGCACCGAACTCGCATATGGGCAAGGCCAGCAACTGCGTTTTTTACAAAGCATGCCTTTGGGCTGTGTCGCTTTTCGTGATCACTGGTTTGCTGATGGGCGATTCACGCCAACACGCTACCAGCAGGCCCTGGACGCCGCCCATGACCTGCTGGCACACGGCCTGGCAGATTGCCCTGCAGATATGGGGGTCGACTATTACGGTTCCAGTGGCACGGTCAAATCCATCGCCCGTATCGCCGAGCGACAGGGCTGGTGCTCAGCAGGCATGATTGACAGGGAAGCCATCGACCGCTTGCGCACGGAAGTACTGCGATTAGGGAAGAGCTCCCGCCTGAAATTCGACGGATTAAGGGAGTCACGTCGTTCAGTATTGGTGCCGGGACTGGTGATCCTGGAAGCAGCCATGGAAGAACTGGGCATGGATTACCTGGTGTATTCACCATCTGCCCTGCGCGAAGGCATGATTTTCAATATGGCAGCTTGCACCACCACCTGATCAGCGCTTACCTGGCGCGCCCAATTTCTCCAGCAACTGCTGCTGGGCACATTTTGAGGTACTGCCTTTCGGATCCAGGCGCTGGTAGTTACCATCCACATCCAGCTGCCATGCATCGGTATTGTCCGCCAGATAGGTTTCCAGCTCTTTGACGATGCGCGATGCCAGCGCACTACTGCGCACTGGAAAACACACTTCCACCCGACGATCAAGATTGCGCTCACGCCAATCCGCACTTGATAAATACACCGCTGGTTCGGCATGACTGAAATAAAACACGCGACTGTGTTCCAGGAAGCGTCCGATGATCGAAACCACACGTATATTATCTGACACCCCTGTGACACCAGGTCGCAAGCAACACATGCCGCGCACGATCAAGTCAATCCTGACACCAGCGACAGATGCTTCATACAAAGCCTTGATGATGCGTGTGTCGGTCAATCCATTAATTTTGGCGATGATTCTCGCAGGCTTGCCACTGGCCGCCTTTGCCGCTTCCGCCTTGATCAGCGACAACGTGCGTTGCCGCAAACTGAATGGTGCATGCAGCAGCCAGCGTGGGCGAATATTCTTGCCCATACCAGTAATCTGCTGGAATACCTTGTGCACGTCATTGCCCAAATCAGGGTCAGCTGTCATCAATCCATAGTCGGTATATGCCTTGGCATTGCCAGGATGGTAATTACCCGTGGCCAGATGCAGGTAACGTTTCAGCTTCCGGCCTTCCCGGCGTACAACCATCAACAGCTTGGCATGTGTTTTGTATCCGACCACACCATAAACGACCACCGCACCAGCCTCTTGCAGTCGGCTGGCAAAATGCATGTTTTCCTCTTCATCAAAACGGGCGCGCAACTCGATCACGGCAATCACTTCCTTGCCATTGCGCGCTGCCTCGATCAAGGCATCAATCAATTCCGAAGTATTACCGAGTCGGTAGAGTGTCTGCTTGATCGCTAGCACATTCGGGTCACGTGCGGCGGTACGCACTAAATCGACAACTGGTGCAAATGATTCATACGGGTGATGCAACAGGATGTCACGATCACTGATGGCATCAAAAAGGTTAACGTGCTCGGTCACGCCTTCAGGCAAAGCAGGCATGAAGGCGGGATAACACAAGTCAGGACGATCCAGCATTTTGTACAAGGCGAGCAAGCGTGTCAGATTAACCTGTCCATCCACAGGAAAGAGGGCCATCCGATCCAGGTTGAAATGCTCCAGCAAATAATCACTGATCCATTCAGGGCAGGCAGCATTCACTTCCAGCCGAACTGCGGTACCAAACTGTCGCAAATGCAATTCGCCTTGCAAAGCATGTGCAATATCTTCCACTTCAGCATCATTCATCTCCAGGTCAGCATTGCGGGTCACCCTGAACTGGTGGCATTCCTTGATCGCCATACCTGGGAAAAACTCTGACGCAAAAGCACGGATAATCGCTGACAAGTAAATAAAGTGATCGCCTTTCTTGCGTCGGCACAACTCCGGTGGCAGTCGCAACAATCTTGGCAGCGAGCGCGGCACTGGCAAGATGGCCAAACCACTTTCACGACCAAACGCATCTTTACCCGACAGTGACAAAATAAAATTGAGGCTTTTATTGACCAGTCGCGGGAATGGATGCGCCGGATCCAACCCCAGCGGACTCACCACCGGGTAAATCTCGTTGCGGAAATACTGATAGGCCCAATGTCTTTGCGATTCCGTCCATTCATCAGGCGTCCAGATGAAAATCTTTTCCTTACGCAATTCAGGCAACAAGATGCCATTCAATATCCGGTATTGTTCAACAATAGCCTTTTGTGACTCCTCAAAAATTTTTTGCATGACCTGCTGCGGCCGCAAGCCATCCATGCCGGGTTTTTCACGCCCGAAATCCACTTGCTTTTTCAGGCTTGCAACGCGGATCTCGAAAAACTCATCCATATTGCTGCTGAAAATCAACAAGAAACGCAGCCGCTCCAGCAAGGGATGCTTGGAATCCATGGCTTGCGCTAATACACGCTGATTGAATTGCAGGTGACTGAGCTCACGGTTCAGGTACAGGTAAGGCTCACCCAATCGATGCTTGCGGGCTTTTTTCTTGAGGCCTTGCTCGGGCACCGCAACCGGCGCAACAGCCGCCGGCAAGGCTGTCGGTGGTTGGGGGATGCTGTTATCAGGCTTGTTGCTCATAGGCTCAGGCTCATGGACGAGTCATACCAGCCTGACAGCATAATGGATACCTTGTGACAACAATATGTCAGCCCCGGCGGGCATGGTAGAGCACAAACCGGGGGTTTTCGGCCGCTACCTGCACAGTGGCAAACGTCTCCTGCAGGGCTTCGGCATAGGGCAGGAAGCGGTTCGCTACCAGCCACAGTTCCCCGCCACCCACCAGATGACTGGCCATGTCACGGATAAACCGGGACGTCATTGCCATATCGGTTCTGAAACCTTCATGAAATGGCGGGTTGGTGACAATGCTGCTGAACCGCTGCCCTTGCAGGGCTGAAAACCCGTCCGACGGCAAGACCACACCCGTCTGCTGATTCAACTGCAGGGTTGCCTGTGTGCTGGCCAGCGCAAACGCATCGCAATCCACGGCCGTTAACGCCAATGCCGGTTGCCGCTTGAGCAGGAACGATGCGATCACACCACTGCCGCAGGCAAAATCCAGCACCGGGCCTTTCGGTAATTCCGGGATATGTTCCAACAGCAACGCTGTGCCTTCATCCAGACGCCCTTCACTGAACACGCCGGGCCAGAATGCAACGGACAACCCGGATCCAGCAATCGGCAAGGTTTTTTGTGTGGCAATATCCTGCCGTGAAACCGGCTGTGCCTGCACGGTCACTTCCCACAGGATGCAATGGCGGGCGCGATCAATCTTCTGTGCACCGTCACCAAGCGTGGCCAACCATTTGCCAGCACTGTCAGTACCTTCTTTTTTTTCACCGACCAGATAGGCGCGATGTCCCGCTGGCAGTATTTGGGTTAATTGTTGCAGCACATATTGCAGTCGCGATTTTGCTTTCGGCATGAACACGATAGCGACATCGAACACACCATCGGGTGGTTCAACGCCGAAATGGCTGCGTCCGCCGTGCTGCTGGACGTACTGGTGTGCCAACCAGTCCCAGTGCCAATGCACACTCGTTTCCGCGCCCAGTTCCTGCGACAAGCGGTCTTGCGGCGCACCCACCAGTAATACCTCGCGCCCGGAAAACAACGATTCATTGCGCAAGACAAGCTGTGAAGGATTAGACAACATCAGTGCGCACCCTTGCCTTGTTGCACCGCCGGGCAAGGCACCGTGCCATATTCACAGAATATGCAACAGGCACCTGGCGATGCCTGCACACTCTTGTGGCACGCAGGGCACTGCCATTCGCGCACCTGCTGCGTGGTCGACATGCGTTCTGTCACCTTGAAATGGCAATGCGGGCATTGCACGATCGACCGCAGGTTCAGGCAGCCCATGACTTAATCCTTCTTGTGCCACACCACCGAATACAAATCGTGGCGACGGTTCTTGAGGTTTTGCACGGTGCCGCTGTAGCGCGCTTCGCGCAAGGCATCCAGGCGCAAATCGGCAAACGCCACTGTTTCGACATTAGGCGTGGTATCAGCGGCAATACCGTCGCGTGCAAACGGGAAATCACAGGGTGTCAGGATGCAGCTCTGTGCGTACTGGATATCCATATTGGAGACATTCGGTAAGTTGCCGACATTGCCCGACATCACCACATAGCACTGGTTTTCCACCGCGCGTGCCTGGCAGGAATAGCGCACGCGCAAGTAACTTTGCCGCTCATCCGTACAGAACGGCACAAACAGGATGTTCGCGCCCTGATCGATCAAGTGGCGGCCCAGCTCCGGGAATTCGCTGTCGTAACAAATCATCACACCGATCGGGCCGCAATCGGTGTCAATCACGTTCAGGTAATCGCCGCCTTCAATATTCCACCAGTATGCCTCGCTGGGTGTCGGGTGGATTTTCGGTTGTTCATGCACACTACCATCGCGCAACATGACGTAGGCAATGTTCTCGACACGCCCATTCGCCATCTTGGTCGGATGCGAACCGGCAATGATGTTGATGTTATAACGCACCGCCATGCTGCTGAAAGCTTCACGGAATTTCGGTGTGTAACGAGTCAAGGCTTCAATGGATTCAGCAGCCGACAATTCCTGGTCTTCGATGGACAACAACTGCAGGGCAAACAATTCCGGGAACACCACAAAGTCGGCGCGGTAATCAGCGGCCACATCGACAAAATATTCCGCAATACCCAGGAACTGCTCGAAGCTGGTCACGCGCCGCTGCATGTATTGCACGGTTGCCACGCGCACCACGTTATCACTCAGGCTGACACCAAAACCCTTCTGGCGCGCTTCTTCCTTGCCTGCAGGGCGATTCGGGTTGCGCCACACCATGTGCACGGCAACACCGAGCGATTCAGCATCACTACCGAGATAGCCCGGCAAGATACCGATCGGCTCAAAATCATTGCGCAACTGGAAACTCATTACCTGGTCACGCACCTGGTTTTTCTTGACCGCCTCGATATAGGCATGAATGTCGTTGTCGTATTTTTTCGCCCGCTTTGACCAGCTGGGCAAGCGACCACCAAACACGATGCCTTTCAGGTTCCAGTCCGTGCAGAGCTTCTTGCGGGCGTTATACAGGCGCTGGCCGATGCGCAGGCCGCGATAACCGGGGTGCACCGACATCTCCATGCCATACAGCCAATCCCCGTTCGGGTCATGGCGTGACGCGTAACCACCACCGGTGATTTCCTTCCAGGTGTGCGGCTTCAAGGCAATACCGCCACTGATCACAAACGTGCCGGCATAACCCACCACCTCATCGCCATACATGGCGACAAACTGCCCTTCCGGGAACGTGGTCATCTGGCCGCGCAATTGCGAAGCCGCATAGGTCAGCATGTCATTGCCGGGATAGGCCTGGTCAACCAGTCGCTGGATACCCTTGATGTCCTGGGTGGTGGCATTGCGGACAAACAGGCGTCGCTTGCCCGCGGCCTCCGGCACTGCGGCCGGACGCGCCCGCTTGCTGGCGGTACGCTTGCCAGAGGCAGTTTTGGCCTTATTTGGTGCTTTTTTAGGGGTTGCCGGCTTCTTTTTTTGCATAAATCACCTGAAATTCGCTTTTTTTCGTCAAATTCACATGTTCATTGTACCAAACCGGGCTTTTTTCCGGTATTTACGCAATCACAGCAGGTGCATTGACGAATGCGGGCAACTTGCCAACAATGGCGCCATTACGAGGGATATTGCCCGAGCCATGAAGCGCCTGATACCGGTTCTCCTGCTGTCACTGCTGTTGCTGGGCTCGGCCATCAGCCAGGCATCGCACATTCATGGTGATGGCCTTCCGCACACCGATTGCATCAGCTGCCAACTCCACAGCGACCAGAAATACCTCTCTCCCCACACGGTTGCCCCGTTACCGGTAACCACCCCGTCCGTTCCCCTGGACTGGCGGAACACGCCATCACCTGTTGCCCCGCGCAGCACCCCGAACAACCGCGGCCCACCGTCCTTCAACTGATACCAGCATTGTTTAACACGCCTGCCCACAGGGGCAGGCTCATGCTATTCCGTTGAAGGAGTCCCTTATGACTGGCTTTTCCCGTATTGCCTGCGCATGTATCGCAGGCACCATATGTACCGTGCCGGCCCATGCCAACGACCCGCACACCCTGGAAGAAATCCTGGTATCGGCGCCATTGGCCCATTCAACCGCCGACACCGCCTTGCCCGTGACCATTCTCGACAGTGAAGCGCTGCAACGACAGGCGGCCAGCACATTGGGCGAGACCTTGAACCGCACACCCGGCGTCACCAGTGCCAGCTTTGGTAACGGTGTTGGCCAGCCGGTTATCCGCGGCCAGGGTGGTGGACGGGTTAGTGTGCTGAGCAACGGCATTGCCAACAGTGACGCTTCATCCATCAGCCCCGATCATGCCAATGGCACTGAGCCCTTATTGGCGGACCGCATTGAAATCATTCGCGGGCCGGCTACCTTGCTGTATGGCAGCGGGGCGATTGGCGGCATCGTCAATGTGATCGATAACCGCATCCCGCAAACCGTACCGGAACACACCCGGTTCGCATTGGAGCAACGCCATGACACCGGCAACGACGGCAACACCAGTGTCGTTCGTGCCGATGGTGGCGCCGGCTCACTGGCCTGGCACTGGGATGGCGTGTATCGCGAAAACAACAATACCGGAATACCGGGATTGGCTGAGCGTTACCCTGATGAACCCGCGCGATCCGGCGTGCTGGACAACAGTGATGCCCGCGCCTGGTCATCCACCGGCGGGGTCAGCGGCGTTTTTGATGGCGGTTATACCGGCATTGCCTGGAGCCACCTGGAAAACGATTACGGCATTCCCGGGCACGGTCATGAAGGGGAAGCCCCGGTGCGCATCGCGCTTGAGCAGGACCGCTTCGACTGGAAAGGCGAACTGTCACCCGAAGACAGCATCACCCGCAACCTGCGTGCCAACCTCGCTTATACCGATTACACCCATCGCGAATATACCGGCGCTGTGACCGGCACAACCTTCACCAATGAAACGACCGAGGCCCGGGTGGAATGGTTGCACCAGCCTATCGGGAACTGGACTGGCGTTGTGGGCGCACAAGCGCTCGACCGCAACTTTGCGGCAATCGGCGAAGAAGCCTTCGTACCCGCATCGGATATCCGCAGCGCAGGCTTGTTCTGGATCGAGCAATGGCAACACGGTATCTGGACATGGGAATTCGGAGCGCGGTTTGATGACCAGCATATCGATGCCGAAGGCTATCGCGAGCGTAGCCACCAGGCATGGAGCGGTTCGGCATCAACCATCATCGAACTCACGCCGGCACACAGCCTGACCGCCGCCGTATCGCGTAGCGAACGCGCGCCTGCCGTGGAAGAATTGTTCAGTGATGGCGTGCATGAAGCCACCGCCAGTTATGAACAAGGCAACCCGTCACTCGACACGGAAGT
>SBFY01000226.1 GCA_006227085.1 Gammaproteobacteria bacterium | reverse complement strand
CCGGTCCGTTTGGTAATGTTCACGCAGCAATGATTCCAACTGGGCTGGCGGCGCCTGCTCAACATCCAACCACATGCCGAACACATAAGAATCGCCGAGAAAAATAATGTTATAAGCATCATTAACTGCATCAGCTTCTCGGACAGCGCGAATATTGTCACTGTTCAAGCCGGTTTCATCGCCCGGCTTCATACGATGATCAATATCATTCACCAACGCCACACCGAACCACACAGAAACAATCCGCTGCTGGATTGCCTCACCAAAAAACACTGCTACAAGGATCACCAGCAGTAGCGATATCCCAATCGAAACCAACCACCCCTTCATCACATTATTTCGCCCTTTTGCCGCACTATTTCAAACAACATGATGCCAGTCGCCACTGAGACATTCAGGCTGCCCACATCACCTTGCATGGGAATCCGCACCAGGAAATCGCAATGTTCGCGGGTCAGGCGGCGCAACCCGCTGCCTTCTGCGCCCATCACCAGCACCAGGGGCCCCGTCATGTCCTGGGCATAGAGAGCCTGTTCTGCTTCACCGGCCGCGCCGACCACCCATAAACCCGCCTCCTTGAGCTGTTTCAGGGTGCGTGCCAGGTTGGTGACCTGTACCAGCGGTACCCGTTCGGATGCCCCACTGGATACCTTGCGCACCACCGGGGTCAATCCCGCTGCCCGGTCTTTCGGGATCACCACCACCGTCACTCCTGCCACTTCGGCCGTTCGCAGGCAGGCCCCCAGGTTATGCGGGTCGGTCACCCCATCCAGTACCAGCACCAATGGCTGCGGCACCGTTCCCAGCAACGGCATCAATGCCGATTCCGGCAAGGCCTTGGCGGGCACACACAAGGCCGCCACCCCTTGGTGATTCGCCTCCGGGAATTGCTGGGCGAACCATTGCTTTGGTGCGACTTCAGCGCGAACACCAGCCAGGCTGGCTCGCTCCAGCACGGCTTTCAGCTCCTGTGCCCGCTGGTCTTGCAGCCGTAATTCCTGCACATCACCGGGGCGGGATTTCAATACCGCCTCCACCGCATGCACGCCCCAGATCCACTCCTGGCTCATCAACGCCTCCGCCGGCTTTTCGGATGCCGCGCGCCGCTACCGTTACGCGCCGGTTTCTTGCCGTCACGCTGGCCCTTGCCAGCCTTGCGGGATGCAGGCTTCACAGCCCCACGCGCCTGCCGGCGCACGCCCGGCTGCAACGATTCCAGCCCAAGATCGATCTTGCGCTCATCGAGATTGACGGCCATCACCTTGACCGTCACGCGGTCACCGAGACGGAACACCTGCCGGCTGTGTTCGCCGATCAGGCGTTGGCCTGCTGCATCAAACTGGTAATAGTCATTGGCCAGGGATGAGACATGCACCAGGCCTTCGGTGTAGAGATCCGCCAGCTCAACAAACAAACCGAAACTGGTGACTGCCGAAACCACTCCCTCAAACTGCTCGCCCACGCGATCACTGAGGAACTCACACTTCAACCAACTCACCACATCACGCGTGGCTTCATCCGCGCGCCGCTCGGTCATCGAACACTGTTCGGCCAGCCCGGCCAGCACCTGCCCGTCATAGGGATAAATGACCGACTTCGCCAACACACCAGCCCCGGACACCCGTTCCACATGTTCACTCGGCTTGCGACTGCGAATCACGCTGCGGATCGCGCGGTGCACCAGCAAATCCGGGTAGCGGCGAATCGGTGATGTGAAATGGGTATAGGCGGCATAGTGCAAGCCGAAATGCCCTTCATTCTCGACCTGGTAACGGGCCTGGCTCATCGAGCGCAACAGCATGGTCTGGATCAAATGCGCATCCGGCCGATCCAATACCTGTTGCAACAAGGCCTGGTAATGCTTGGGCGTGGGCGTATCACCGCCTCCCAGGTCCAGTCCCAATTCACCAAGGAACGAGCGCAGGTTTTCCAACCGCTGCATGCTCGGGCCATGATGCACGCGATACAGGCCTTGCAAGCCGTGTGCTTCCAGGAAATTGGCTGTGGCCACATTCGCACACAGCATGCATTCTTCAATCAGGCGATGGGCATCATTGCGGATCACCGGGATGATGTCGGCAATCTTGCGCTCCTCATTGAACACGATACGGCTTTCCGGCGTGTCGAAATCCACGGCACCGCGCTTCTGGCGCGCTTTCAACAAAGCCTTGTACAAGCGCTCCAGTTCTTTCAGGTGCGGCAGCAGGGCCTGTTGCCGCGCAGCGCGTTCACCGCTGGCCGCTGGCTTGCCGGTTTCCAGCATGCGAGCCACTTCGGTGTAGGTGAGACGGGCATGCGAGCGCATGACCCCTTCCATGAAACGGTAATCGAGCAACTGCCCTGACGGGCTGATCGCCATCTCGCACACCATGCACAGGCGATCGACATCCGAGTTCAGCGAACAGAGGCCATTGGACAAGGCCTCGGGCAACATCGGCACCACCCGCCCGGGGAAATACACCGAGTTGCCACGCACGGAGGCCTCGGCATCCAGCGCCGAACCCACCTGCACATAATGGGAAACGTCCGCAATCGCCACCCACAACATCCAGCCACCACCGGGTCGAGGCGCTGCATGCACGGCGTCATCAAAATCGCGGGCATCCTCACCATCAATGGTCAATAACGGCAGTTCGCGCAAATCCACCCGGTGTTGCTTGTGCTGCTCTTCAGGTGCCGCTGGCACACGCGCCGCTTCCGCCAGCACTGCCGGCGGCCACTCGTGCGGGATCCCGAAATTGCGGATCGCCACTTCGATTTCCATGCCCGGCGCCATTTCGTCGCCGATGACTTCGCGCACTTCGCCCATCAAGCCGACGTGGGCTTCCGGGTAGCGGGTGATGTGAACCACCACGTACTGGCCATGGCGGGCACCCGCAGTGGCGCCCGGGGTGATCAGGACATCCTGCGGGATACGGGGGTTTTCCGGCTTCACAAACGCAATGCGGTTTTCCTCGTAATAACGCCCGACCAGGCTTTGGGTGTGGCGCACAAGGATCTCGACCGGCTCTGCCTCGGGCCGACCACGGCGATCGTGGCCACGCAGCCGCGCAAGGATCTCGTCACCATCCAGCAGCGAGCGCATGGCATAGGCACTGATATACCAGTCATCACCACCGGATTCCGGGATAAAGAAGCCGAACCCTTCACGGTGCCCCTGCACCCGGCCACGCACCAGGCTCAGCCGGTCCGCGGGCGCATACACACCGCGGCGATTACAGAGCAGCTGGCCATCGCGCACCATCGCGCCCAGGCGACGCGCCATCGCCTCCTCGTCACGAGGCCCCCTCACCCCCAGCGCTTCACACAAGCCGGCAAAATCCAGGGGTGCAGCACTGTCCCCCAGCACTTTCAGCACCAGCTCCCGACTGGGCACCGGGTGTTCATAGCGAGACGCCTCACGCTGGGCTTGCGGGTCTTTCGGACGACGTGTCGGGGTTCTGGACTTGGCCATCGGGCTTCCTGCGGGCATTTTCACCATAAAGGATCAAGAAAGGGATTATAGCGAGGATTGACAAGCGCCATCGGGGTAGGTAGATTGCGCGTCCCTGCGAAAGCAGGGTGTGCCCAGGTGGCGGAACTGGTAGACGCGCTAGTTTCAGGTATTAGTGGCCTTGCGGCCGTGGAGGTTCAAGTCCTCTCCTGGGCACCATTTTTCCTTTCAGCATGCATCCTGCATACTTGCCCCTTACCGATAAGGCTGTGCCACGAGGCAAGGCATGCTGATACCCCCTGTTGCCATATACCGCATCGGCGCATGTGCTGCCATACTCGCTGGCATCGGGTATTTCAGTTTCATTGCCAGTTACACCCTCAATATCCCATTTGGGGATGATTACCCGGATGCCCTGGGCTTCCTGACCGCGTACAACCAGGCATCCAGCATCCAGGAGAAATGGCTACTGCTGTTCTCCAAAAACAACAGCCACGTTACATTCACCAATCACCTTGTTTACCTTGCCATGCAAGCATTCACCGGGGAAATCAATTTCCGGTGGCTCCCCTGGATTGGCAGCCTGAACATACTCGGCATCGCAGCAGCGCTGTATGCCT
>SBFY01000182.1 GCA_006227085.1 Gammaproteobacteria bacterium | reverse complement strand
CGGAAGGTGTCACCGATACGATCGACAAAATAGTAGTAATCATCCGCATCACGGGTAAACAGGTCACCACTGCGATACCAGGCATCGCCCTCGGCAAACACATTGCGCATGATTTTCTTTTCGGTTGCCACCGGGTCGGTATAGCCTTCAAAGCGGCCTGCCCCGATGCCCGGCAACTTGATCACCATACCAATCAGTTCGCCCACTTCACCCGGCTGGCATTCCACCAGGAAGCCTTTATCGTCGCGCACATAATCCTCGCGTTCGACATCAAAACGCACCAGGCGTGCATTCGTCCTGTCACGGAACGGCAAGCGGCCACAGGCCCCTTTCACGTTGTCGACATTGATCATGTTGCAGTTGGATTCGGTCGCACCCCAGCCTTCATAGATTTCGACATTACCAAAACGTTCCTCAAAACGCGTCCAGACATCGCGTGTCATGCCGGCACCGGTCATGCGCTTCAGGGTGTGGTTCTTCTCATCCGGTTCTGCCGGGCGATTCACCAGGTAACGCATCACTTCACCGATGTACTGCAAGGTGGTGACCTTGTGCTTGCGCACATCCGGCCAGAACTGTGAAGCAGAAAACTTGCGCTTCAGCACGATCGCTGCACCGGCAGAAATCGCATTCGACACCAGTGACATGCCGGCAGCTCCATGGAACAGCGGCAGGAAGCAATAGAACACATCGTTTTCGGTAATGCCGAGCATGGCTTTCCAGCCATCACCGACACCGAGCCAACGCATATGGCTGATGATGGCGGCTTTCGGCAAACCGGTGGTACCTGAGGTGTAGACATACCAGAACGGATGCTCACCAATCACGCCATCACGCAGGCTAGCGGGCGGGTTGGCATCATTGGCCTTGGCCAGATACGTGCCAAGGGATTCTGTACCACGCGGCAAATCCGTTGCCGGCTTGCCATCGTCCACCACCAGGGTGTGCATATTGGCAATGGCCACACCGGCTTCGCGATACAGGTGTGCACACTCGGCACCCAGGAACAGCACCTTGGCACCGGCCACTTCCAGCACATGCTGCAGGGCCTTGTCCTTGGCCTGGGTATTGATCAATGCCGCAATGGCACCGATCTTCGCCAGTCCCAGCCAGGCGTAAAAGAATTCCGGCCGGTTCTCGATCATCACGGCACCGACATCGCCGCGTTTCACACCCAGGGTACGCGCCACATCCGCATAGCGGTTGGCATGGCGGTTCAGTTCGGCATAGGTGACTTTGGTGTCACCATCAATCAGGAATACATTGCTGCCCTTCGCTTCTGCCAATTCCTCAAAACGGTCCGCCACCGTGTAGGTTTGTTCCGGGGTTTGCTTCATCACACCGGAAGACAGCAGGTCGTAACGGGCCTGGGTTTGCTCACGTGGGACAGCCATGGGAGAACTCCTTGTTCGAGAGGCCTACACCATAAAAAAAGGCGCTCCGTTTGGGAAGCGCCTTTTTTCGTTTTCGATGCATGACCATCGATAAAAAATGGTCATACCCCCGTTTTCACGGGTATTACATCTTGCCAAGAATCGCACCGCCGGTCGGAACGCCCACACCGGAGGTTACCAAGGCATGATTCACGGTTTTCTTCGGCTGGTTGACCGAGGTACCACGAACCAGCTTGGTGGCCTCAACAATGCCATTCACGCCATGGATGTAAGCCTCGGACAACTGGCCACCATGGGTGTTGAACGGCAGGCGGCCATCCAGTCGCAGGCTGCCATCCATGATGAAGTCATGCGCTTCACCTTTCTTGCAGAAGCCCCAGGATTCCAGCTGCCAGTGCACGATCGAGCTGAACGCGTCATAGATGATCGCGGCATCGATATCGTCCGGGGTCAAGCCGGATTGCGCATAGGCTTGCTGGGCGGCCAGGTCCATCGACGGGATGGCGGCGATTTCCGGGCGGTAGAAGCTGGTCATGGATTCCATGTTCGCTGCTGCTGCCTGGCCAACGCCTTTTACCAGTACGCCGGGCTGCTTCAGGTCCCTCGCACGCTCCGGCGTGGTCAGGATCACGCAGGAACCGCCATCGGATTCCTGGCAGCAGTCGTACAGGCTGAGCGGGTCAACGATCTTCTTCTGCGCATCGTATTCGGCACGGTCGAAGGTCTTGCCGTAGAAAAACGCCGCCGGATTGGTAGCCGCATGGTTACGCGTGGTCCAGGCCACTTCGAACAGTGAATCCTTGGTCGCACCGGTGATGTGCATGTAACGCTGCGTGTACATGGCAACCCAGGAAGCCGGGGTCAGCAGGCCGTATGGCGTGTACCAGCCCCAGTGCAGGGCGTCGGCAGTCGTAATGGCGCCCGATACACCCGAACTGAAACGGTGGCCAGAACGGCCGTTCAGTGCGCGGTAGCACACCACCACTTCTGCGGCACCACTGGCAATCGCCATCACCGCCTGATGGATCAGGCCGGTACCGGCACCGCCACCATGTGGCACGCGGGAATAGAACGACAGGTCACCGATACCAACGGCACGTGCAACTTCGATTTCGTCGTTGGTGTCCATCGTGAAGGTGGTCATGCCATCCACATCGGAAGGCTTCAGGCCAGCATCACGCAATGCTGCCGCCACGCATTCAGCGGCCAGTTGGGTTTCGGAACGGCCGGAGTTCTTGGAGAAATCCGTGTTGGCAATACCGACGATCGCCGCCTTGTCTTTGAAATTCGCAGCCATCTCAAGCCTCCTTCGGCAGTGCAACGCGCACGGTGCCCATCATGTGCATGCCCCAGACATTGTTTTCGCCCACGACGGCGACATCCACAATGCCGGTTGCATCATCTTTTGCTTTCACTTCGCCGGTAATCGTCATCACAAAACCGGGCAGGTTTGGCGCGCCCAGCTTGATATCGATTTTCTTCACGGTGGCATCCGGGCCAGCCCAGTCGGTGACATAACGACCCATCAGGCCGTTGCTGGTGAGGATGTTCATGAACACATCCGGCAGGCCACCGGCTTGTGCGGCCGCACGATCGTGATGCACTGGCGTGAAATCGCGTGAGGCAATCGCACCGCCAACGATCAGGCTGGACGTGATCGGGATTTCCAGTGGCGGCAGTTTGTCACCCACCTGGACGGCCTTGTAGGCCACAGTCTTTGTATTACTCATCGTCTGTTCTCGCTTCAATAAGGTGAGTGGTTATCAGGCCGGGTAGAATTGCGGCAGCATGGTTTTTTCATCCACCTGCTCAACCTTGCCCTTCACTTTCATGCCGATCTTCACATCTTCGGGCTTGCAGCCAACGATGTTCGACACGATACGGGTACCTTCACCCAAACTAATGACGGCACAGATCAACGGATACTGGTAACCCGGGAATTTCGGGTAATGCAGCTCCACAAAACTGAACACTTCGCCTTCGAGTTTTGATTCGATGAAATCCCACTCGATAGACTGGCACTCACCGCACATGGAACGTGGCGGATGACGCAAGGTCTGGCAGTTCTTGCAGCGCTGG
This sequence comes from Gammaproteobacteria bacterium, assembly GCA_006227085.1. Lineage (GTDB taxonomy): Bacteria > Pseudomonadota > Gammaproteobacteria > Pseudomonadales > M0112 > M0112. The sequence goes on along the minus strand of SBFY01000182.1, from coordinate 7,493 downwards.
ATGGGCACCACACCCTTGTCCACTTGCTGCCACCACCAGGCATTGTCATGACCACGCGGGGAAGCGATGCGGGTCGGCACTTCCGGTTTGCCTTCGTCTTTGGCGCTTTCGACTTTATTGCTTTCATTCGGGATGAACTTCAGCACGCGGAAACGCATTTCGCCGACCTTTTCACCGTTCTGGTCGGTGAAACGGGTGACGGTTTCAATGAAGTGACCGATGCCACGCTGGGTCGCCTTCTCTTCACTGATGGAATCAATCACCGTGTGCGCAATCACCTGGTCACCCGGCTTCAGGTCACGGAAATATTCCTGCGTGCAGTTGGTACCCAACACGCCGGTGTAGCCATGATCATCGAACACCTTGTGCAGCTTGCGCTGGTTATCCAGCAAGGCTTCGTCTTTTGACGGGCTGTGCATGGGATAGCCTTCCAGGCTCCAGGCTTGCAGCATCGCCGGCGGTGCAATGATGCTGCCCTTGCTGGAGGCTTTCGCAAACGCTTCATCGGTGTAGACCGGGTTGGCATCACCCATCACTTCACACCAATGGCGGATCATCGCCTTGTTGACGTCATCCGGCCCTTTGGTGGGCGGCGCCATTTCCATGCCGACGAACGCATGGATCTTGTCCATAAACACTTTTTTCTCTTCAGGTGTCATTTCCTGTTCCTTTCTCGTAACTCAATGACGGGTTTAACGATGACGCGGCATGCCCAAACCGAAGTTGGCCACCAGCCCGCGCTGGATTTCATTCACACCACCACCAAAGGTATTGATCTGGCAACGGCGGTATTCGTGCTCAAGATCACCGGCCAATACCGCAGCGGAGTTTTTCGAGCGCACCAGTGATGCCGGACCAATCACTTCCATCAGCAGGCGGCAGACTTCAATCATCGCCTCGGTGCTGTACACCTTGAGGCCAGACGCCAGTGCCGGGTTCATGTTCATGGCATCGCGATCGAGTTCCCAGGCCATACGGGCATTGAGGACGCGCATCGCTTCGAGGCGGCTGTAGGCTTCTGCCAGGTTCATCTGCACACCCACATCATCGATCGGGCGAACACCCGCATCATTGGCGGTACGTGCCCACTCCATCGTGCGGCGGAACAGGCTCCAGCCATTGATACCCCATGCGGCCAGGCCCACGCGCTCGTGGTTCAGCTGGGCGGTGATCAGCTGCCAGCCCTTGTTCAGCTGGCCGACGATCATCGACTCGTGCACACGCACATTCTCGTAATAGGTCATGTTGGTACGGAAACCGCCGACAGTATGAATCGGGGCTACCGAGAAACCCTTGCTCTTCGCATCCACGATGAACATCGTGATGCCCTTGTGCTTGGGCGCCTCGTTATCGGTACGGCAAGCCAGCCAGACATAATCCGCGCCTTCCGCACCGCTGGTGAACACCTTGGTGCCATTGATGATGTAGTGGTCGCCATCCTTCACGGCCGTGGTGCCCAGCGCGGCCAGGTCGGTACCGGCATTCGGCTCGGTGTAACCGATCGCAAAATGCATGGTGCCGGCAGCAATACCGGGCAGGAATTGTTTCTTGTGCTCTTCGGAGCCGTAGCTCATCAGTGCCGGACCCACGGTGTTGAGGGTCACGAACGGGATCGGCGCACCGGCCAGCAAGGCTTCTTCAAAGAAGACCAGCTGTTCCTGCGTGGTGCGACCCTGGCCGCCATATTCCTTCGGCCAGCCGATGGCCAGCCAGCCATCCGTACCCATCTGCTTGATCAGGCGGTTAAACAGCTCGCCGCTTTCCTTGCCGCGGATTTCCTCACGCACGTCCGGCGTCATCAGCTTGGAGAAATAGGTACGCAATTCCTTGCGGAGTGCTTTCTGCTCGTCGGTGTAATCAATAAACACGATTGACCTCCATCAATGGGACATGGCGAAAGCCCACTCAAGGGCCCATACGCCGGTAATAGCGCCAGCATGTTGCTACATTCCTGACCGTCCCAATCACCTTTGGGGAACACAAGGGAAACGCTATATCTGGTGATTGCAAGGCAGCAATGGATACTATAATATTGAATTTGTATTCAATTTCAATCTTTTTTTGCATACTGGCGGCCATGGCGAGCAAACAGACAAGCAGCGCGATTCCTGCCGGCAGCACCGCGGATGGTGAAGCCCGCAGCGCCCGTGGCGCACAGGCCCGCGACAAGCTGAAAAAAGCGGCCCTGCAGGTACTGGAGCGCGTGGGTTACCACAAGATGCGGGTGGCTGACGTGACCGAGGCTGCCGGTGTGGCGACCGGGCTGTTTTACCACTACTTCCCGGATCTCAAGTCGCTGACCATCGAAGTCCTGACCGATTTCGTGGCCGCCAGCCAGAACCTCGATGCCATTGAAAAGGATGTCGCCAAGGGCGACTGGTATGGGCGCATCCTCGCCCACAACCAGCTGGCGGTGAAAAGCTATGCCGAACACCCGGGCGTGATGCGTTGCCTGCTGCAGCTGGCCGATGAAGATGCCGACTTCGGCGCCCTGCTGCGCGACCATTTCCACCAGCAATTGAACTGGCTGGTGCAGCGCATGCCGAAACTGTTCCCGCAGGCCGGCCTCAGCGAGCACCAGGCCTTGCTGGCGGTGTACACGCTGGCCGGCAGTGGCGAATCCATCCTGCGGGATTACTACATCCACCAGGACCCTGCCCTGACCCGTCATCCGGTCAAGCAGGCCGAAATGGCTGAATTACTGGCCGTGATGTTCTATCGCGGGTTGTTCCTGCAGAACCCGCCGGCCGAACGACTGGCCTACACCAGCCAGTTACTGGATATGAGCAAACCCCTGAAACCCGTTCACTGAACCCAAATGAACCGTCGCGCGTAGCCGCACGGATACCCAGAGGAGCAACACCATGGATTTCACCTTCAGCGAAGACCAGAACGCCATCCGTGACCTGGCGCACCAGATCTTCACCGATCGCGCCACCGATGAATTCCTGCTGGATTTCTCCCGCACCGGCAAGACCTATGACGATGCCCTCTGGGGCACACTGGCCGAACAGGGCTTGCTCGGGATCTGTGTGCCGGAAGCCTTTGGTGGCACTGGGCTGGGCTTTGTTGAACTGTGCCTGATCCTGGAAGAGCAAGGCCGCCGTGTGGCGCCGACCCCGCTGTTCTCCAGCCTGGTACTGGGTGGCCTGCCCATCGCGGCTTATGGTACGGATGCGCAGAAAACCCGCTGGCTGTCCCCGCTGGCTGCCGGTGAGGTGAAACTGACCGCTGCCGTGGCCGAACTTGGCATGAATGCCGCCGTCGCGCCCGTCGTGACAGCCGACGCCAAAGGCGACAGCTGGGTGCTGAACGGCAGCAAGGCCTGCGTGCCCGATGGCAATATCGCCGATGCCATCCTGGTACCGGCCGTGACCGCCGATGGCAAGACCACCGTATTCATCGTTGAAGCCAATGCCCAGGGGCTGTCGAAAGAGACCCAGCGCACCTCATTGGGTGAAAACGAAGCCAGCCTTACCTTCAAGGGCGTCACCGTGGCTGCCGACAGCGTACTCGGCAAGCCGGGCGAAGGCGCCTGCATCATCGAGTGGCTGGAGCAATACGCCGATGCCGCGCTCTGCGCGATGCAAGTCGGCGTGACCGAGGAAGCCCTGCGCCGTACCGCTGCCTTCACCGGCGAGCGCAAGCAGTTCGGGGTACCGATTGGCAGTTTCCAGGCCGTGGCCATGCGTGCTGCCGATGCCTATATCGATGTGGAAGCCATGCGCTCCACCAGTTGGCAGGCCATGTGGCGCCTGGCCGATGGCCGTCGTGCCAATGCTGAAGTGCGTGCCGCCAAGTGGTTTGCCTGCCAGGGCGGACATCGCGTGGTGCATGCGACCCAGCACCTGCATGGTGGCATGGGCTCGGACGTGGAGTTCCCGATCCACCGCTTCTTCCTGTGGGCCAAGCACATCGGCTTCATGCTCGGTGGCGGCAATGTGCAGCTGCAGAAACTGGGCGCCCTGTTTGCGGCCGATAACACGGTCGGTTCCGCCGCACTGGACGTCTGAACCCCGCCCATCAGCGGGCCCGGATATGGGGAGATGGCAGGAAGCCGCCTTCGGGCGGCTTTTTATTTTCCCGTTCTGGAATGTTCCGCTAGAATAGGAATGAGCAATGGGGTAGTTGCACCATGAATTCGATGAACCCGCAAACCACTGAACAGGCTGATGAGCCGCTGAACGTCACCCAGGCACCCACCCTGCAAGGTGTGGATAGCGAAGTGGGCGAAATCCGCCTGACCTTCTTCCAGAAGATCGAATCCTTTGCGGCCCGGCTGTCGACAAAAAATGCCTTCTGGAATTCCCTGCTGGCGTTCTTCTGCATGCCCGCGGTATTCCTGAGTGGCATCCGCATGCGCTTCACCCCGGAACACTTCGAAGCCGTACTGCCCTTCCGCCGCTTCAACCGCAATTCCTACGGCACCATGGCAGGCGCTGCCCTGCTGGGTAATTGCGAAGTGGCTGCCGGTGGCTACCTCTTCTACGCCAGCGAAGGCCAGTTCCAGATTGTCTGCAAGAAGCTGAGCTACAACTTCCGTTATTCCTGCAATGGCCCGGTGAAGTACGTTGTTGCCCTGAATGACCAGGTCAAGGAAATGATCAGCGCACTCAAGCCGTTCACCATCGACCTGGCAACCGAAATTTACGAGCTGGACCCGAAAGGCCAGATCAAACGCAAGATCGGTACCGCGATTGCCACTTTCCATGCCCGTCCGCTGGGCTACCTGCGTACCCGTCAACGTCGCCAACTGAAGAGCCGGTAAATGCACAAGCCTGCCGTCGCACAGCGTCTGGGCTGGGCTTTTTATCTCGCCGCATCCTGGACCTGGTGTATCGGCATGTTCCTGCCGGTCATCCTGCACAAGGATTTCAACAACGGTGCGTGGCTGATTTTCTGGTTATGCAATGTCAGCGGTGCAACCGCCTTTGGCTTTGTGATTGCCAATGCAGAACGCAGCCGCGCCTTTGTTGATGCCAACCAGAAAGCCTGCGCACTGTTTTCACTGGTCACCATGGCTTTCCAGGCCTTCTTCATCGGCTGGGCGATGACCCGCATGCCCGGCTGGCTGGCCGCAGCACCGTTACTGGCCTTGCTCGCCCTGTGGTTGGGTGGCAGCAAGGATAACGCCGGCTTGCAAACCAGTGCGGCTGCCGTGTGGGTGCTATCGATTGCAGCCTTCGCTGTGTATTTACTGGTTTCCCCGCAGGCACAGCTTGTCGATACCTTGATGGCCGAATTCAGCGAATTCCATCCGGCCAGTTTGTATGCCTTGCCAATATTGCTATTCGGCTTCCTGCTCTGTCCTTATCTCGACATCACCTTTCACCAGGTCATGCAATCCAGTGAAGGCCAAGGTGGACGCTGGAGTTTTGCCCTGGGATTCCCGTTGTTTTTTGGCGTGATGCTGGTCTTTGCACTGGCGTATCGTGATGAGGTGGCTGCATTGCTACTGGGGCAGACAGCGGGCGCTCTCGCCAATTACCTCAAAGGTGTGCTGACCTTCCTGATCCTGCAAGCCGGCTTCACCTGGATTGTGCATGCACGCCGTTTACAGGCTAGCAGCCTTGCCTCATCACCCTGGTTATTGGCAGTTACCCTCCCCGTGCTGGTTTCAATCCTGATCGGTGATATCGCCTTGCCATTCGGAATCACCATCAATGAAGCACTCTATCGCTGCTTCATGGCTTTTTACGGCATCGTGGCTCCAGCCTATGTCTTGCTGGTAGCCTTCAACCGGCAGCCGGTGCAAAAAGCGATCGGTATCATCGCAGTCTTGCTGGCACTGGCTTTGCTGTCAGTGCCCATGCTGCTGCAATCCCACCAATACCTGTACCTGTATGCCTTGGCTGTTCCCGTCATCGTGTTGTTGCGATTCCTGCCCACCCGTCGATGAGCATTGATCACGATCACCACGCCCCCTTTGGCACCCTGCTGGGCACAGCCCCGGGCGAAGTGGCGGTGTTTTCCTCGCATTACCCCAGCGCTGACAAGCATGTGTTTTCCGACCGCCGCAGCTACCGCAGTTATGTCGATGGCTTGTTCATGGGCTACAAATGGCAATGTGTGGAACTGGCTCGCCGCTGGCTGTACGTCAACAAAGGCTATGTGTTTGAAGACGTGGCCATGGCCTATGACCTGTTTGAAATCCGCAGTTACCGCCGCATCCATGATGGCGTGTTATTGCCGGTGCACGCGTTTGATAATGGCTCAGCCCGACAACCTGAACCCGGCTGCCTGCTGATCTGGGATGAGGGTGGCGACTTCCACACCACTGGCCATGTCGCCGTGGTCACCGAAGTGCTGCTGGACCGCATCCGTTTCGTCGAACAGAACGTGGAAGACCATATCTGGCCGGAAGACCAGCCCTGGTCGCGTGAATTGCCGGTCAGCATCGATGGCAATGGCGGATATCACATCGCCTGCAGTGACAAGGAATGCATTCTCGGCTGGCTGCTGCAGACCGATGACGCTACGGACGCACGGCCGCGCCGCCATATCGACCAGCAACTGCTCAACTTGTTACCAATGCAATCGGCGGCACTACCCGATGCCTCATGGCTGGACGCATCTGACCCGATCGATAACGCTTACCTGGCCAGCATGGGCGGCCCATGGCTGACCGCCGACAGCAATGACCAGCAACGTTATTTCTGCATGACCGAAACCGCTGAAAGGGAATTGAAGCGCGCCAGCAACGAACTGCATGCGATGTTCCTGTACGCCACCGATGTAGTCATGCAGGACGAACGCCTGCTGGAGAAATTCAACATCCCGCGCGCCGTGTGGCCGAAACTGCAGATGTCCTGGAATAACCGCCGCAACCAGATGATCACCGGCCGGTTTGATTTTTCCATGTCAGAACGCGGCCTCAAGGTCTATGAATACAATGCTGACTCCGCTTCCTGTTATCTCGAATGCGGTGAACTGCAAGGGCGCTGGGCCGAGGCAGTGGGTATCGATGACGGCTGGGACCCGGGTGAAGACCTGCACCAGCACCTGATCGATGCCTGGCGTCGTGCCGGCGTGGGCCATACCTTGCACATCCTGCAGGACGATGACCCGGAAGAAACCTATCACGCCCTGTACATGCAATCGGCCGCAACCAAAGCCGGCATTCCCTGCAAGATCATCACCGGCCTGTCGAGCCTCAGCTGGGATGCTGAAGGGTACGTGGTGGATGCCGACGGCTTGCGCGTGCAGTGGATCTGGAAAACCTGGGCCTGGGAAACTGCGCTCGACCAGTTACGTGCCGAATGCAGCGAGGATGAAACGCGTGCCCTGCTGCACGCCCCGGCTTCACCACCCTCTGGCCAGCCCCGCCTGGTGGATGTGTTATTGCGCAAGGATGTGCTGGTGTTTGAGCCTTTCTGGACACTGATCCCCAGCAATAAGGCCATCCTACCCATCCTCTGGCAACTGTTCCCGGATCATCCCTACCTGCTGGAAGCCGCTTTCGAACTCAATGAGTCACTCACCACACAAGCGCA
>SBFY01000213.1 GCA_006227085.1 Gammaproteobacteria bacterium | reverse complement strand
GCCTGGATGAACTCTTCAACAATCTCGGCCTGGAAATCGATATCACGCCACTCATACAGATTACGCACAGCTTCGCTCGGCGACATGGGTTTGGCGTAAGGGCGTTCACTGGTGATGGCGTCATAACAATCGATCACGCCAATGATGCGGGCAAACACCGGGATCTCATCGCCGGTAATACCCTTCGGGTAGCCGCTACCGTCATAGCGTTCGTGGTGATATTCCGCCATTTGCAGGATATGGCGCGTCACATCGGGCGTGACACGCAATAGTTCAACGCCTTCGCTCACGTGTGACTTGATGACTTCGAACTCTTCTGGTGACAGGCGTTCTTTCTTGGTGAGAAGCTCATCAGGGAGCTTTACCTTGCCGATGTCGAACAACAAGCCGCCCTGTGCGAGAGTCTTCAGGTCGGTTTTTGGCAGGCCCAGCTGCCGACCCAAGGCAACGGCCCAGATGGAACAGCTTACCGAATGGCGATAGGTGTAACTGTCCTTGGTTTTCATGCGGGCGAGCCAGACGCAAGCGTCCGGGTTGCGCATCATGCTTTCGATCATGGGGTCAACCGCTTCCTTGACCGCTTTCATGTCGAGTTTCTTGTTCTTGCCGATGTCGTCCATCAAGGTGGACATCGCCCGGGTCAGGTCCGTAACGGCCTGTTTGGCCCTCGGCAGCTCTTCTTCAAGCTTGGCGGTGTCCTGGTAAGGCTGTTTGGTGCGGTGCGGGAACAGGTGCTTGGTAATGTCCGCCGGGCGCTCCCGCCGTTCCACCGGTTTGATGTGTTTCAGGCCTTCAAAGTTGATGCTCTGGGCGATATCGACATACACGAATTCGCAATACTGGCGAACCTGCTTCACGTCGTCATCGGTTTCCAGCAGGAAACCTTGCAGCAGGAAGGGCGTCTCCAGCCACGGCCGATCCAGGCCGGACACATACATGCCCGAGCGCAGGTCTTCCGCCATGACTTTGACTTTCTGGACTTCCTTCATGCCGTGGTAATCCCCTATCCAGGCCTAGCGTCTGGTAAATGCCCCGTTTATTTGCCCGCCCTTGAAGCCGCTTCAGAGGTCTTGCGCAAGTTCATGCTCAGGCGGCGTGCGATCTGCTTGAGGATCTTGATGCTGATCTGGGGGTGCAGCTTGATCAGCTTGTTGAAATCATCGCGCTTGAGAATCAGGATACGCGCATTGGTTTTGGCGCGGATATTGGCTGAACGGGTCAGGCCATCGATCAGGGCCATCTCGCCTACCGAGTCACCTTTGGAGAGCGTGGTCAGCAGGCGCTCACCGCCCTCTTTCAGTTGTTTGACCACTTCCAGCTCGCCTTCGATCACGCAGCACATGGAGTCAGCATGTTCACCTTGCGCATAGATCAGCGAGCCACCCTTGATGCTGCGCAGGTCCAGCATTTTCTGGATGGTGTCGGTTTCCTCGTAATCGAGATCAGAGAAGAGCGGGATCTCTGCAATCAGCAGGGTTAATGATTGTTCCATGACAACGCCCCAAACATACGGTTTTTAGTTTTTCAGCGTACTACAGATATGCCATGAAAGGAATGCGACCGTGTGCACAGGTACCCGATTTTCAAAGGGTTTTCGTTCACTGGGCCGGCTTGGCCAACGACAGCAAATACAGCAAGCCGGCCATGGTGACGATGGTTGGGCCGGCGGGAGTGTCCAGCGGCAATGAAGCAGCCAGTCCAGCACTGACGGAAAGGATACCGGCGGCAGCGGCCAGGATGGCCATTTGCCCGGGGGAACGTGAGAAGCCGCGTGCGGTGGCTGCCGGAATGACGAGCAGCGCTGTGATCAACAGGATGCCTACCATTTTCATGGCGAGCGCGACGACCAGTGCAATCATCGCCATCAAGGCCAGCTTCAGGCCGGTTGTTGGCAGACCTTCTGCGCGAGCCAGCTCTTCATGGATGGTCATGGCCAATAGTGGCCGCCACAGTCCGCTGATGATGGCAATCACGGAAGCGGTGCCCGCCAGGACCAGCATGACATCGGTCCGGTCCAGCGCCAGCAGGTCACCGAACAGGTAGGCCATCAGGTCGACACGTGGGTTATCGAAGAAGCTGAGGATGACCAGGCCGGCGGCCAGGCTGGTGTGGGCAAGGATGCCAAGCAAGGTGTCAGTGGCAACGGTCTGCCGGTGTTGCAGCCCGACCAGTGCAATCGCCAGGGCGAGGCCGGCAATGGTGATGGCCAGGGCCGGATGAATGTCCAGGAACAGGGCGAGGCTGATGCCCAGCAATGCCGAATGGGCCAGTGTGTCACCGAAATAGGCCATGCGTCGCCACACCACGAATGCACCCAGTGGCCCGCAAGCGGCAGCAAGGGCAACACCGGCAATCCACGCATCCAGCAACCAATGATTCATGAATGCGAGCACCGGGAATGATCATGCTCGGGAATGGCATCCCCGTGCAGGTTATGGTGATGATCGTGGTGATGGGTATAAACACCCAGCCCTTCCAGCGCCGGCTCGCCGAACAATTCCAGGTACGCCGGGTTGGTGCTGACTGCGTCCGGGTGGCCTTCGCAGCAGATGTGCTGGTTCAGGCAGATCACGCGATCGCTGCTGGCCATCACCAGGTGCAAATCATGCGAGACCAGCAACACACCGCAGCCGAGTTCATCGCGCAATTCGGCAATCAGCCGGTAAAAGGCCGCCTGCCCCTTGATATCGACGCCTTGTGCGGGCTCATCCAGGACCAGCAAGTTCGGTTGCCGCAGCAAGGCGCGCGCCAGCAACACTCGCTGGAATTCACCGCCGGATAATTTTTGCAGTGGCGTGTCATGTAACGCCAGTGCCTGAGTACGCTGCAAGGCTCGCGTAATGGCATGCTGGTCGCGGCTGGCCAGGCGCATCAGGTGCGACACTGGCAAGGGCAGGTTCGGGTCAACATGAAAGCGTTGTGGCATATAACCGATCCGCAAACCCGGTGCGCGTTCAATGCTGCCGTCATCGGCCTTGAGTAAGCCGAGCAGCAGGCGAACCAGGGTGGTTTTGCCAGCGCCGTTGGGGCCGATGATGGAAACGATCTCGCCGGCATTCATCGACAGGCTGATGTGGTCGATCAGTACCCTGCCCTGTTGCCGGTAAACCAGCCCGTGTGCATGAAGCAGCGATGAGCTCATGCGCCTTCCCCGTCTTGCTGGCAGCGTGGGCATACACCGGGGATTTCCATCAGCAAGGCATCGGGCGAAAAGCCCTGCGCCGTGAGCAGGGGTTTCAGCGTCTGGCGCACACGCTCGCCGGGTAACTCCTGGACATGACGGCAATGCCGGCAAATCAGGAACACACCATCGTGTTGCTGGCCCGGGTGTGGGCAGCCGATATAGGCATTCAGGCTGTCCAGCCGGTGCACCAGCCCGTGTTCGCGCAGGAAATCCAGCGCCCGGTACACCGTGGTAGGCGCTGGCTTGCGGCCATTGCGATTGTCCGGCAATTGCCCAAGCAAGTCGTAGGCACCGACGGGCCGATGTGATTGCCAGACCAGTCGCAGCACGGCCTCGCGCTGCCCTGTCAGCTGCACACCCCGCTGCCGGCATAATTGGCGGGCAGCCTTCATCGCACCTTCAATGCAGTGATGGTGATCATGGCTTTGGTAGGCAATGGCGTCCTGGTGGGCCACAACGGATTCCGGAACAGGTATAATGTAACAATATAACATCACTTTAGTGGAAAGCCCATGTCCCTGTCCTTGCGCCCGTCCCCGATGAGCCGATGGCTGTACGCCCTGCTGCTGTGCTGGCTGCCCGGGCTGGCAGTGGCTGCCCCTGCCCCGTTACCGGTCGTGGCAACCCTTGAGCCGCTGGCGTTGCTGCTAAGAGATGTCGGCGGGGAGCGATTACAGGTTCGTGTGCTGCTGCCGTCAGGTGCTTCGCCCCACCACTTTGCCCTGCGCCCTTCCCAGCGTGCCGCGCTCGACGAAGCTGCGCTGGTGTTTTGGGGAGGCCCGGCCCTGGAGCGGCCCCTGGCTGCCCTGCTGGCACAGCGCCCCGCCGGTACCGTGATCGCGCTGGATGCTGTGGATCATCATCACGAAAGCCACCGCTGGCTGGAGCCAGCAGCGATGGCGCAGGCAGCCGCCCGGCTTGCGGATGCGCTTGCCGTTCTCGATCCGGAAGGTGCCGCCTTTTATCAGCAGCGTGCGCAGGTCGTCCGGGAGGGCTTGGTACAGACGGAAGCGGCCATGCGCCAGCAGCTGGCACCCTGGCGTGACACCCCACTGCTGCTGGATCACGACTTCCTGGATGCCTTCTGGCCGGCCATGGGCCTGCCCCGGCCCTGGGTGATCCGTCCGCACCCGGAGCAGCAGCCGGGTAGCGCGCATGTCCGCGCCCTCGCCCGCCAGTTAGGCAGCGCACCAGCGGTGTGTTATCTGCGTGAAACCGGCGCCCCGATGGATGCCCTGGCTGCACGGGTCATGCACGGGGCGGTGGTCGCAACGCATGAGATCAATGTGCTGGCGCCCGTCGGTCATGCCAGCTATGCGGCGTATTTACTGGCTGTGGGCCAGCAACTCGAGGCGTGCCTGCAGGCCGCAGCAGGAATGGCAGGCAAAAAAAAGCCGTGACAGGGGATGTCACGGCATAAGTCACAACAGCAAAACCTTACTGGATGGGGTTCGGGATGCGCTCTACCAATTCAACACTGACGCGGTTATCAAACAGGTCCACTGTCACATCCCACGCGGCTTCCACCGCAGCCAGGGTTTGTTCGCTAACCAACGGTTCCTGCCCGTAAGTCGTGCCATAGGCGGGATGACTTACCAGGCTCTGCAACGCTGCCGGAAAGACCGTGCTTTCATTGGCCTGCACGGCTCCGATAGCACCCAGAAACAGAACCACTCCTGTAATCCACTGTTTCATTTGATGTCTCCTTGCCCTCTTCGGGCTTTCCAAGCAAGTGTTACCTTGTGTTACCTATCGTAACGATTCAGCCCCTGCCCTGCAACCCCCTTTAGTGGCTAAATCGTGAATTTTTTGTTACATCTCGAGGGGATAGCGCAATGTTTGCAGTGTTACGTCAAGAAACGTGGAGCGGATCACAAAGATGCCGTCACAGCGCTCTGGATCCAGCCCGCGGGGTGCCAATGCCGGCGGCATGGCAATGGGCGCGCTTCTGCGCAAGAATGCTGCGTTTCGTGACCGAGTAAGGGAATGCGCATGTCGGATAAACCGCTGGTGCTGGTGGATGGCTCTTCGTACCTGTACCGGGCCTTCCACGCCTTGCCGCCGCTCACCAACAGCAAAGGCATGCCCACGGGTGCCGTGAAGGGCGTGATCAGCATGATCCGCAAGCTGGTCAAGGATTACCCGGGCAGCGTGGTGGCGGTGGTGTTTGATGCGCCAGGCAAGACCTTCCGGGAGGCGATCTACCCCGAATACAAGGCTAATCGGCCGCCCATGCCGGACGATTTGCGGGCACAGGTCGAGCCGGTGCACGCCATCATCAAGGCCATGGGCCTGCCATTGCTGGTGGTGCCGGAGGTTGAAGCCGATGATGTGATCGGCACCCTGGCGCATGAAGCCGAGCGGGCAGGGCAGCACGTGGTGATTTCGACCGGTGACAAGGATCTGGCGCAGCTGGTGACGCCGCAAGTGACCCTGGTGAACACCATGACCAATACGGTGCTGGACGAGGCGGGCGTCAAGGAAAAGTTCGGCATCGAACCAGCCCTTTTCATCGATTATCTCGCCTTGATCGGCGATAAAACCGACAATATCCCAGGAGTTCCCGGCATTGGCGAGAAAACCGCCCTGGCCTTGCTGCAAGGGGTAGGGGGGCTGGATGCGCTATACGCCGCCCCCGAAGCGATCGCGGCACTGGATGTTCGTGGTGCCGCAAAACTGCCTGAAAAACTTAAAAACGAGCGCGAAAAGGCGTATTTGTCACGTGATTTGGCAACGATCAGGCTGGATCTCAAATTGCCGATGCATGTGCCCGACCTGCACGATGCCAACCCCGATAAAGCCGCGCTGCTGGAGCTGTTCCGGACGCTGGAATTCAGGACCTGGGTGACCGAGCTGGAGTCGGGCGCGGCGGACGGGGAGGGGGATCAGGCGCCACCCGCGCCCGCACCTGCCGCAGTCGAGCGCCGTTACGAAACGGTTCTTGATGAAGAGCGTTTTATGACATGGGTCGAGAGGCTCAAGCGGGCGACGGTGTTTGCCTTTGATACCGAAACCACCAGCCTGGATTACATGCAGGCGCGCGTGGTGGGCGTGTCGTTTGCGATTGAGCCGGGCGAGGCAGCGTATGTGCCGTTTGCACATATTTATCCGGGTGCCCCGGACCAGCTCAGTGAAGCAACCGTGCTGGGCGCATTGAAGCCGGTGCTGGAAGATGCCAGCAAGGCCAAGGTAGGGCAGCACCTGAAATACGATCGCAATGTGCTGGCCAATCACGGCATCACCTTGCGCGGTATTGCGCGTGACACCATGCTGGAATCGTATGTGCTGGACAGTACAGCTACCCGCCATGACATGGACAGCCTCGCCAAAAAATACCTGGATGAAAACACCATCGCGTTTGAAGACATCGCAGGTAAAGGTGCGAGGCAAATAACGTTTGACCAGGTTGCGCTTGAGCAGGCAGGGCCGTATGCGGCCGAAGATGCTGACATCACCTTGCGCCTTGATCGCACGCTGCACGCACAGTTGCAACAAACACCGGCGTTGCTGTCGGTGTTTAACGACATTGAAATGCCATTGGTGGAAGTGCTGTCCGACATGGAGCAGGCCGGCACCCTGATTGATGTGCAGCAACTCAAGCAACAAAGCCAGCAATTGGCCGAACGCATGCTGGCATTGGAAAACGATGCCTACCAGCTAGCTGGCGGGCCGTTCAATCTGGGCTCGCCCAAACAGTTGGGTGAAATCCTGTTTGATCGATTGCAACTGCCGGTGAAACAGAAAACCCCGAAAGGGCAGCCATCCACTGCTGAACCGGTATTGGCAGAACTGGCGGAAGAATACGAATTGCCACGCGTGATCATGGAATATCGCAGCATGGCAAAACTGAAATCGACCTACACCGATAAATTGCCGGAGATGGCGAATCCGCGCACGGGGCGCGTGCACACCTCATATCATCAAGCGGTGACCGCAACCGGTCGCCTGTCATCGTCGGATCCCAATTTGCAAAACATCCCGGTGCGCACGGAAGAAGGGCGGCGCATCCGCAAGGCCTTTGTGGCACCCAAGGGGCATGTGTTACTGGCAGCGGATTATTCACAAATCGAGTTGCGCATCATGGCGCACTTGTCAGGTGATGCCGCGTTATTGAAAGCGTTCTCTGCCGGCGAGGACGTGCATCGCGCAACGGCTGCAGAAGTGTTCGGTGTGGCACCGGAAAAGGTTACGGCAGATCAGCGCCGCAGTGCGAAAGCGATTAATTTCGGCCTGATTTATGGCATGTCTGCATTTGGTCTGGCGAAGCAGCTTGATGTCAGTCGTACCGAAGCGCAGCAGTACATGGATGTGTATTTTGCGCGTTACCCCGGCGTGCAGCGTTATATGGATGATATCCGCGACAATGCAAAAAAAGCCGGCTATGTGGAAACCTTGTTTGGTCGCCGGCTGTATTTGCCGGAGATCAACGCGCGCAACCCCATGCAGCGACAGGCCGCTGAGCGCACAGCCATCAATGCACCGATGCAGGGGACCGCTGCCGACATCATCAAGCGTGCCATGATCAGCATCCATGGCTGGTTGAAAGAAAGCGGTTTGCCAGCACGCATGGTGATGCAGGTGCACGATGAACTGGTGCTTGAGGTCGCTGAAAGCGCATTGGCCGACGTGCGTGAAGGCGTGATTGCGCGCATGCGCGATGCGGCGCAGCTCAAGGTGCCGTTATTGGTGGAGGCGGGCGTCGGGCTGGATTGGGATGAAGCCCACTGATGTGAAACGCATCAAAAAATCACAAAACCTTAAATGCACAGGAACTTTTGCTGCAAAGGCCAGTCTGAGTAAACAGTGGCAACAACCACTGCCGGTGCAAACTCCTGTTCCCCCGAATCGCACCGGCTCTTGATTGGTGATCAATCAACCCGCGCACTGGCTTCCCCCCATGCGCGGGTTTTTTATTGGGCGGTCGTTGGCGGTAACCAGGTATCGAGCTGGCTGGCCAATTCATCCACGCCCTGGTTGTTCAGTGATGAAAACAACTGCACCGTGACGGGTGAGCGGCTACGGGCGGTTTCCTTGCGCACGGCGAGCAGGGTGTTGCCAGCCGCGCCGCGGCTCAGTTTGTCAGCCTTGGTGAGCAGGATATGCACTGGCAGGCTGGCCGCTTCGGCAAAGCCCAGCATGGCGCGGTCGAAATCCTGCAACGGGTGGCGCACATCCATCACCAGCACCAGGGCCTGCAATTGCTGGCGCTGCTCGAGATATCCCTGCAAATGGCGCTGCCACTCGTTTTTCACCGTCTGTGACACCTTGGCATAGCCATAACCGGGCAGGTCGACCAGGTATTGGCCATCGGTGAGGGTGAAAAAGTTGATCAACTGTGTGCGGCCCGGCGTCTTACTGGTGCGGGCCAGCCGTTTCTGTCCGGTCAGGGTGTTGATGGCGCTGGATTTACCGGCATTGGAGCGGCCAGCAAAGGCGACTTCCACGCCGGGCGCGTCCGGGCATTCGGCCATCGACGGCGCACTCTTGAAGAACACGGCCTGCCGGTAACGCCGGCTGGGCGGGGCAGGGGGGGTGGAATCAGCCACAAGAACTCCCGATATGGATCAATTTTGCCGCTGCGAAGGCGTTTTCCTGCGCCTGCGGCTTGTATATAATCCCATGCCGGCTGGGGTCTTGCCCAGCATCATGCCCGTAAACCGGAGTCTGGATATGAAAAAACTGGCTGTTGTCGCCTTGATGGCTGTTGCTGGCAGTGTGGCTGCTGATGGTGCTACACGTGACGTCACGGAACTGTACAACCGCGCCTGCATGGCTTGTCATGCCTCGGGTGCTGCTGGCGCACCGATTACCCATAACGCTGAAGCCTGGGCGCCGCGCCTGACCAAGGGCATGGATGTGTTGGTCAACAGCGCCAAGAATGGCCTCAATGCCATGCCGCCGCGTGCGATGTGCATGGATTGTACCGATGCCGAGTACAAGGCCCTGATCGAATTCATGTCGAAGTGAGCCCTGCCGGTAACGGCACCTAATTCCCAAAACAGAGTGTTGTCATGATGAAACGAGTATTTGCGATCTGCCTGCTGGCCGCGATGGCGGTTGGTGTACAAGCGGAAGGTGATGCGGCTGCCGGCCAGGCAAAGACAGCGGTTTGCGCTGGTTGCCACGGTGCTACCGGTAACAGCGCCTCGCCGGATTTCCCAAGCCTGGCAGGGCAGGGTGAGAAATACCTGCTGAAACAACTGAAAGATATCCAGTGTGGCCAGAAGAGCGCTGAAGAGCAGAAAGCTTCTCGTTGCCTGCCGCGTTCTGCACCGCTGATGGCGGGATTGCTGGTGAACCTGAGCACACAGGATCTGGCTGATATGGCCGCTTTCTATGCCCAGCAAAGTGCCAACATCGCCGGTGCCGTTGAAAACACCGAGGCCCCTTTGTCGCTGGGCGAACAAATCTACCGTGCAGGCATCCCGTCCAAGGATGTGACCGCCTGCACCGCCTGTCACTCACCGACGGGTGCCGGTAATGCTTTGGCCGGTTTCCCCAAAGTGGGCGGCCAACACGCCAAGTACACCGTGGCCCAGCTGAAGGCGTTCCGCCGTGCTTCCGAGTTCTCGGATGACGAAGTGAAAGCCCTGCGTGCCAAAGGCGATGCGACCGACGCTGGCCGCCGCAATGAGACCAGCGATGAGCCGGCCGCCATCATGCGCACGCTGGCTGCCAAGCTGACCGATCGCGAGATGGAAGCAGTAGCCAATTACATGTCCGGCCTGCACTAATAGCGTCTGGATGTGTTAAAAAGGGTGGCTCAGGCCACCCTTTTTTATTGGATGGAACCGTTGCCGCCGGCGATGGTCGAAATGCAGAGATAAACACAAGGAGTTCCCATGAAGCGCTTAACCCTGTTGCTGGCCAGCCTGATGCTTGCCGGCTTGGCCCAGGCCCAATTCCTCTACAAGGAAGGCCAGCATTACGCCCCGTTGCCGGTCCCGGTACCAACGGTGGACGCCAGCAAGGTGGAAGTGGCTGAAGTGTTCGCCTATGGCTGCATCCATTGCTACCACTTCGAGCCACTGCTGGCGGAATGGAAGAAAACGCTGCCGGCTGAAGCGGTGTTCGTATCTGTACCCGCGGTGTTTGGCCGCGAAGACATGATGCTGCAGGCACAGGCGTTTTATACCGCCGAGGCCCTGGGCGTCATGGAAAAAACCCATCCCGCCATGTTTGCAGTCATCCATGAACAAAAGCAGCAGCTCGATAGCGAACAAAGCCTGGCCGACCTGTTCAAGAGTGCTGCGGGTGTTGACCCGGCCGAGTTCAGCAAGGTTTTTAACTCATTCGGTATCGCCAGCCGCGCCAGGCAGTCGATGAACCGGATGCGCGATTACCGGGTCACTGGCACCCCGACCGTGATCATCAATGGCAAGTGGGTGATCAATGGCCGCAATCTCAGCGGGCAGGCCGAAGTGCTGAAAGTGGCGGATTTCCTGATCGCCCGCGAGACGCAGGCCTTGCGTGCCAAGGCGGCCGCAGATAAGGCCCTGTCGGCAATACCGGCCGGGGAAGCGGCACCGGAAGCGGTTTCCGAATAAGCAGGCAAACCCCGGAATTGTTGCCTATACTCAAGATGTGTTGGGCACAGGTAGCACGGTCAGGACCATGGCGGAGAACAAACCAGTGATCACGGAAGACATCGTACAAAGGATTGAAGATGCGCTGGAAGAGCGCAAGAACAAGCGTGACCGGCGTGCGGATATGCCGCCGCCGAATCTTGGTTCTGAAGAGCGCCGCCGCAGCCCCGGCCGCCGTAAAGACGACCAGTATTGAAACCCCCTTGTCTCCTGCCCCGGTTCGCCGGGGTTTTTGTT
>SBFY01000091.1 GCA_006227085.1 Gammaproteobacteria bacterium | reverse complement strand
TTTTTTATGCGCACCGGAAAGCTTACGCCATGATCGGTGGCAGTTCTTTTTGCAAGCGCATCTTTTCCTTGATGCCGCTTTCGCCCGTCAGGGCAAAACCGATCAGCTCGCCTTGCGGGTTGCGGAATTCCGCCACCACGTTGCTGCCATCCTGCTGTATGTGCCACTCGCCGGCAGCGCCACGCGGCGGCGGTGCCACCACCACCGGACAGGCCGGTGTCTTGATGGTGACAGGCATCGCCGGGTAACTGACTTCGGTCGGAGTGCCGGCCAGGGTTTTCGCCAGTGCGCGGGCGCCGGCCATCAGCGGTGCCACATAGAACAACACATGGCCATCAACCTCGGCGCAGTCACCAAGCGTGTAAACGTTTTTCGCGCTGGTTTCGAGCAAGCGGCTGGCGACGATGCCACGATTGCAGGTGATGCCAGCATCCTTGGCGATCTGGATGCGCGGGCGCACACCCACAGCGGAAACCACGAGGTCGGCCTCAATGGTCTTGCCATTGTTCAGGGTCGCCACCACGCCTTTGCCACCAGCGCCATTGTTGACCGCTGTCACCAACGGGCCGAAATGGAAGGTCGCGCCTTTTTCTTCCAGGGCTTTCTGTACAGCCTTGCCCGCGGCTTCCGGCAACAGGGTCGGCAAGCAGTAACCGAGCGGGTCAACGGTCTCGATCGCAAAACCACCGTTGAGCAAATCGTTGGTGAATTCACAGCCGATCAGGCCGCCACCAATGATGAGGATTTTCTTCGCGCCCTGCTTTTCCAGTGCGGAACGGAAATCGGCATAGTCCATCAGGTCGTTGACGGAATACACCTTGTCCAGCGCATCGCCTTCCAGCGGCGGGCGGATCACATCCGCGCCCCAGGCCAATACCAGTTTCTTGTAAGCCACCCGGTTGGCATCGCCAATGACGATTTCCTGCTTGGCGGTATCAATGGCGGATACATGGGTGAAGGTCCAGACACTGGCGTTCAACTGGCTGCCCATGGTGCCGGCATCGTTCATCGCCAGCGCATCGGCGGTGGTGTTCTTGGTAAAGCCGGTTGACAGCATCGGCTTGGAATAACTGCGCCCATCGTCCGAGGTGATCAACACCAGCGGGGTCTTGTCATCCAGCTTGCGGAATTCCTTGGCGAGGTTATAGCCCGCCAGGCCCGTGCCAATAATGATGATCGGCAGTTCATGGGCGTCGCCAGCCGTGCCATGGTGCGGGGCCTCGGGCTCCTCGCCACCGCTGATCTTCTCGAAGTCTTCCTTGCCAACACCGCAATCCGGGCACAGCCAGTCTTCCGGCACGTCTTCCCATTTGGTGCCGGGGGCAATGCCATCTTTCGGCCAACCGGTGGCCTCGTCATAAATCCATCCACAGACAATGCATTCCCAACGGCTCATGACAGGTCCTCTATATCTCGTTAATTCCGGGGTCAGGGCATGGCAGGCTGGCTGCCAGCAAGGGCGCCTATTCTAACAGACCGATACGGCCGGTTCTAAGCTGACGTTCCTTGTAATCGCCAGGGCTTTGGCGCATTCTTGCGGCCGGAAACACCACGGCTCGCGATGATGGCGCATCACTCCCGCTGGCAGCCCGCCAGCCCACAGACCATTCCTGCCCATGTGCGGCCCTGGCTGCTCGACCACGGCAGCCTGACGGCCCGGTTACTGGCCGCCAGTGATGGCCAGTTCCGTGTGCAATTGCTGCACCACGGCTGGGCAAAAGCCAGCCCGGATGAGCGAGAGGCGCTGGGATTGGGCAGCCGCGACGCCACCCTGGTCCGCGAGGTGTTGTTGCGTTGCCATGATGAGCCCTGGGTGTATGCCCGCAGCATCCTGCCGGCACGAGCCTTGCGTGGTCGTCACCGTCATTTGCGATCGTTTGGTGCGCGTTCACTGGGGGCCTACCTGTTCAGCCGCGTCGACATCCAGCGAGACCCCTTCGAAGTCGCCCGCATGCCGTCAACGGCCCTGCCGCCAGAAGCCGGCCACTGTGATGCAGGTGTGTTGTTGTGGGCGCGACGCTCGCGCTTTTACCTCGACAACGAGCCCGTGCTGGTTGCCGAAGTCTTCCTGCCGGCTTTCCAGCCATGGACCGCCGGATGAGCAAGCTGCGCCTGTACCTGCAACTGATCCGCTTTGATCGCCCGATCGGGACCCTGCTATTACTGTGGCCGACATGGTGGGCACTTTGGTTAGCCGCTGACGGCGTGCCGTCATGGAAAAACCTGCTCATTTTCAGTGCCGGCGTGTTCCTGATGCGTTCGGCCGGTTGCGCCATCAATGATTATGCCGATCGGCATTTTGACCACCAGGTGGAACGCACCAAACACCGGCCGCTCACGGTGGGGGCCCTGGCACCGGCGGAAGCGCTGGCCGTTGCGGCCGTGCTGTCGCTGCTGGCCTTTGGCCTGGTGCTGCTCACCAATCCACTGACCATTGCGCTCTCCGTTGGCGCCGTGCTGCTGGCAGCGGTGTATCCTTTCATGAAGCGACACACCTCGCTGCCACAAGTGGTGCTCGGTGCCGCCTTTGCCTGGAGCGTACCGATGGCTTTCGCGGCAGAGAGCGGCCAGGTGCCACCTGCGGCCTGGCTGGTCTACACCGCCGTGGTGTTATGGACGGTGGCGTATGACACCTTTTATGCCATGGTCGATCGCCGTGATGACCTGAAAGCCGGCATCCGCTCCACTGCCATCCTGTTTGGTGACCTTGATCGTGCCATCACTGCCACCTTGCAGGGACTCGTCATCATGGCACTGGTATTGACCGGGATCCGGTTTGGACTGGGCGTGTGCTGGTACCTGGGTGTCGTGGCGGCGGCCCTGTTGTTTAGCTGGCAGCAGTGGCTGATTCGTGAACGCGAACCAGAGGCCTGCTTCCGCGCCTTCCTGAATAATCACTGGGCCGGCATGGCGGTGTTTGCCGGTTTGTTCGTCGACTCGCTTTTGTGAGCGGGCCCCGCCGGCTGCTACACTCACGGCCTATGATCCCGGTAACTGCCATGCAACGATTGCTTATCCTGCTACTGCTGGGTTGCGGGCTTGCCCACGCGGCCACACCGCCTAACATCATTATTTTCCTGGTCGATGACATGGGCTGGGACGACCCGGCGTTTATGGGTAACGCCTGGCATGAAACCCCGGCCATGGACCAGCTCGCCGCGGAAGGCATGGTGTTTACACAAGCCTACAGCAGCGCGCCGAATTGCAAGCCTTCCCGTGCCTCCCTGCTGACTGGCCTGTATCCTGTTCACCACGGTATTTACTCCGCGCTGCCGCCCAACACACCACGCATGCACCGGCAACGACTGATTGCTCCCGATACGCATTTCCAGCTGCAACGAGGCACGACCACCATTGCCAGCTTGCTCAAGCAGCGCGGCTACCGCACGGCACTGATCGGTAAATGGGATCTGGGGTTTGATAACACGGCACCGGAAGCGTTCGGTTTTGACCATGCGGTTGGCTGGTTTCGGGGCGGCTATCTCGAAAACGGTTTTTTTGCCCCGTATGGTTTGCCCGGCCTCGAAACCGCACCGGAAGGCGAATACCTCACCACACGCTTGGGTGAGGAATCAGTACGGTTTATCGAGTCTTCCAGCACGGATAACAACGGACAACCGTTTTTCCTGATGCTGTCGCATTACGCAGTGCATGTTCCGCTGCAAGCACCCAAAGAAATGGTCATGGCGTTTCGTAACAAGCCACGACCGGGTGACGGTTACAACGCCACGTATGCAGCGATGCTGAAATCTGTTGACCAGACACTGGCTCGCATCATCGCCACGCTGGACACGCAGGGTTTGCGCGACAACACCATCATCATCCTCACCTCTGATAATGGCGCGATGGCGGAGCTCGCCCAGCCGTCTGCCTTGCGCGGCAGCAAGGGATCTCTCGATGAAGGTGGCATTCGCATTCCATTGGTCTGGTCCGGGCCCGGCAGTATCGCCGGCAAGAATGCCGTCCCCATCAGTCATATCGATATCCTGCCAACCTTGATGGCACAACTGGGCGAACGCATTCCTGTGGATGGGATTGATGCAACGAGCTGCCTGACGAATGAAGCCTGTGTTTTGGACAGGGACCTGTATTGGCATTTCCCTGCGTACAT
>SBFY01000012.1 GCA_006227085.1 Gammaproteobacteria bacterium | reverse complement strand
TCCATCGCCAGCACCCAATCGAACTGCTGGAAATCATCAGGCACCACCTGCCGTGCCCGCAGGTGATCCATGCGGTAGCCGCGCTTGAGTGCGGCCGCTTGCGCGCGTTTATCGGGCGGATGGCCGATATGCCAGTCGCCGGTACCGGCCGAATCCACCACCACGCGATCAGCCCATGGCTTTTCTGCCAGTCGTTGCTCGAACACAGCATGCGCGGTCGGCGAGCGGCAGATATTACCGAGGCAGACGAACAGGATATGAATGTCAGGCGTGGCAGGCATAACGACTCCGTTTGCGCTGATTATACCCACGGCGGCAGGCGGCGGCTTTCTGTTAGAATCCCCGCATAATAAAAAACCGGGCTATACGATGAACCCTGCGACTGCACACGACTGGCCCAAGCGGGCAACCTGGGCCTTGATGGCAATCCCGCTGCTAGCGTATTGCGCCGTGGTCTACCGCTATGCGGTGAACATCCCGTTTTACGATGACATCACCCAGATCCTCTGGATCACCAATACGATCATCGACGTCAAGCTGGATTCGCCGTGGGTGACTGAAGTAGACCGGCCGAGCACCCTGAAGGCATTTTTCTACCCCAATGCCGGGCACATCCCGCTGCTGACCCGACTGTTCACCCTGCTGCAATACCAGCTGGGTGGTGTCAATTTCCGCATCTCCATCATGGTCGCCAATGCCGGTTGGATCGCGAGTGTGGCACTCATGCTGTGGTACGCACGCAAGCGCCTGGACTTGCCCTGGCCTGCACTATTGCCGGTACCGTTCCTGATGCTCGGCCTGTCGCATTGGGAGTCGCTCGATTTCACCCTGCCAGCTTGGCAAATGTACTGGGGCGCAGCCCTGTTCCCGATTGCTATGTTGCTGGCCATGGTGCATGGCCGCACTTTGGTTGCCATGGTTTGCCTGTTTGGGGCCCTTTTCACGTCCGGCGGCAGCCTGGCCTTATTTCCGGTGGCCGCAGCTTTCCTGCTGTGGCGACGTCACTGGTGGCAGCTTGCGATGTTTGCCATCGTTGGCGGCTTGATGCTGTGGCTATTCCTCTACTTCAACCCGCCGGGATACCACCTGAAAACCACGCCCGATATCCCGGCGATGATTCGCTACACCACGGCCTTCATGGGCAACTTGCTATCGACAGGCACTTGGGACATGTCCGCGTACGCCACGGTGCATACCGTGACCGGGGCCATTATCCTGCTACTGTTCACCATACTGTTTTTTACCACCCGCGGTCCGGAATTCGATTTTCCGAAAATGGTGGTAGCTTACGTAATCCTGCTCGGTGGTATGGCGGCTTACAAACGCGGCAATACCGAACCGGACATGGTGTCACGTTACAGCATGTTTGCCTTGATGGCGGCGGTATCGACCTACTACCTGCTACTAGCCTACCTGCGTGAACGCAAACCGTTGTTATCCCACGTTGCGGCTGTCGTGATTGCTGTAACGGCACTGGGATTCTGGGTACACACTTACAGTGTGGATCTCGCGCCCCTGAACCAGAACCGCAGCCAGCGCATTGATGCACTCAACACCTACCTGCAAACCGGTAATGCCGGTGGCTTGATGTGGCACCCTGAATGGGCCGATGAGATTTTCCGCGAAGCCAAGCGCATTGGCATCTACGATGCATCCAGCGCAGCAGGACTGGTACCCTATTCGCGTTAAGGTTTACACACGACTGGCGTACTCGCAGGCCCGCTCATAATCGGCCGGCGTATCAATGCCACCGGGTACGGCTTCGCAAGCCTTCGCCACCATGATGGTGCCGCCGTGCCAGAGCACGCGCAGCTGTTCCAGCGATTCCAGTTGTTCCAGCGGTGACACCGCCAAACCGACATACCGTTTCAGGAAACCGGCGCGGTAGGCATAAATACCGATATGGCGTGCGTACAATCCGGACGCTGGCAACACGCCCGCTTGCCGGGCGAAGGCATCGCGTGCCCACGGGATCGGCGCACGGCTGAAATACAGGGCACGCCCGCTGGCATCCGGCACCACTTTCACCACATTCGGGTTCATGAGGTCGTCATACGATGCCAGTGGCTCGCACAGCGTCGCCATCTCGGCCTGCGGGTTCGCAGCCAGCAAGTCGGCAACCTGGTTAATCACTGAGGGCGGGATAAACGGTTCATCGCCCTGCACATTCACCACGATGGTGTCATCACTTAACCCGCACTGCTGCACCACTTCGGCCAGGCGATCGGTGCCAGAAGGATGATCAACCCGGGTCATGCACACATCCGCCGCAAACTGCTTGCCGGCATCCGCGATGCTGGCATGATCGGTTGCGATAATGACGCGTGATGCCGACGACTGCTTCGCCTGTTCATACACGCGTTGCACCATCGGTTTACCGGCAATCGCCAGCAAGGCCTTGCCCGGCAAACGGGTTGATGCATGACGCGCAGGAATCACCACCACAAAGCCCATTACCTTACTCCATCCAGTTGCGTTAACACGGTATCCAGCACGCCTTGCGGCAAGCGTGCCTGCACATCCAGCACCCATACCTTGTCATTGGCCCATGCCGCACATTTGATCGCATCCTTGGCGGTCATGACAATCGCCAGGTTATCGCCAAACGCCACATCTTCGGGTTGGTAGGCATGATGATCGGCAAAGGCATGCGGAATCACCGCAACGCCCAGCCCTGCCAGCGTGTCGAAAAACCGTTGCGGGTTACCAATGCCGGCCACCGCATGCACTTGCGTGAATGGCAATGGCTGCAACGGCTTGGTGATGCCGCTATTCAGTTGCCGCCAATGCAGGGGTTGCAATGTCATCACCTGTGCATCAGGCGCATCGGCACTGGCCTTGCCATTGCTGACCAGCAGTGCGTTCGACTGCAAACGTTGCGGCGGTTCACGCAACGGCCCTGCCGGCAAGCATTGCCGGTTACCGAGGCCGCGCGCACCATCAAGCACGATGATTTCCACATCGCGCGCCAGCAGGTAATGCTGCAGGCCGTCGTCCGAAACAATCACGTTGCAATCCGTTGTCGCCAGCAGGTGCTTGGCGGCACGCACGCGATCCGGGTCAATCACCACCGGCACACCGGTGAGCGCAAGCAATGCCGGCTCATCACCGTACTGCTGCGGATCGGCCTGCACTGGTAAGCGGGCCGGGAACTGGGTACAGGCCGCGCCATAACCACGGCTGATGATGCCGGGACGATACCCTGCCTGTTGCAGGGCCGGCACCAGCGACTGGATCAAGGGCGTCTTGCCCGTGCCGCCAACGGTGATGTTACCGACCACGATAACGGGCACCGGCAAGCGTTCAGCGGCAGCACGCTGCTTGTCACGGCGCGATGCCGCCAGGAAACGGAACAACCACGACAGCGGTAACAACAACAGCGTGATGAACGACAAAGAAGGTTGGTACCAGAGCGATTCCAGTGTGCGCGCAAGGCTGCTGCGCCGGTCACTCATCCTGGCCATCCGGTGTGCGTGTGCCAATGCTGATTTCACTGAAACCGAGCTTGCCCAACACATCGAGTGCACGCACCACCGCCTCATGCGGTGCCCGCGCATCGCCTTGCACGATGACCGGCCGTTGCGTGTCATCGCCGGCAAATTGTTCGATCGCCGCTTGCAGGGTCTTGGCCTGGTCATTCACCAGTGCCTGGCCATTGATGGCATACGCGCCCTGGTCGTTGATGGTGATCTCCATCACTTCCAGTGGCACTTCGGCCTGCTCGCCGCTTTCGGCTTCCGGCAACACGATGCCCAGCCGTGATTCGCGCGTGAAGGTGGTCGACACCATGAAAAAGATCAGCAGGATGAACACCACGTCGATCAGTGGCGTCAGGTCGATGTTCGACTCCGTCCTGCGACGCTCGCGGAATTTCATTCCTCTTCGCCTTCCACCACTTTGACGGAACGCTCGCCGTGCAAGGCATCAATCAGGCGGATGGTCTGGCGTTCCATTTCCACCACGATCGAATCGACACGGCGCAGGAAATAACGATGCATGATCACCGTCGGGATGGCGACAATCAGGCCGGCCACCGTGGTCATCAAGGCCTGGGAAATACCGCCCGCCAGCACACTGGCATTACCAGTGCCGTGGGTCATGATGTCGGCAAACACATGCACCATGCCCAACACCGTGCCCAGCAGACCGAGCAAGGG
>SBFY01000173.1 GCA_006227085.1 Gammaproteobacteria bacterium | reverse complement strand
AGAATGGAGCCTTCAAACACGGTGGTGGCCGGTCCGGTCATGGTAACGGGCTGGCCACGGCCTGGCCAGTCGATCCACAGGTAACCGCCGGGCAAATGCACTTTGACGCGTGTGCCTACCTGGCCTTGCAGTTGTGCTGCCACCACCGCCGCACAGGCGCCGGTGCCACAAGCCAGTGTTTCACCGCAGCCACGCTCCCAGACACGCAAGTGGATTTCTTCTTCGCTAGCCACCTGTGCAAACCCGACATTGACGCGATTGGGGAAATCCGGATGTTTCTCCAGCAAGGGACCAAGGCTTTCCACCGGCGCATTGTTGATGTCATCGACGAACAACACCGCGTGCGGATTGCCCATGGAAACAGCGCCGATGGTGGTGGGCCAGCCATCGGCATCAATGGTGTAACTGGCCGACTCGGTGTCGGCGCGGAAAGGAATGCTGGCCGGCTCCAGTACCGGTACGCCCATGTTGACGCGCACCAGGTGGTTCGCGGTGACGTGCAATTCGATGATGCCACCAGCCGTTTCGACGCGGATGTCGTTTTTGCGCGTGAGTTTTTTGTCGCGCACGAATTTGGCAAAGCAGCGTGCGCCGTTGCCGCACTGTTCGACTTCACCACCATCGGCGTTGTAGATGCGGTAACGGAAATCGACATCAGGATGCTGTGGTGGTTCGACCAGCAATACCTGGTCGCAGCCAATGCCGAAGTGGCGATCGGCAATCTGGCGAATATGTTTTTCTTCCAGCTCGATATGCTGGCTGATCAGGTCAATGACGACAAAGTCATTGCCAAGGCCGTGCATCTTGGTGAAGTGCAAGGGCTTGCGGACAGGGCCGCGAGACGGCTTGCGCGTCTGCCGGCGGTTCATGCGGGCAGCACCGTTTCGCCGCGCAGCAAATCATCGAGGGTTTCGCGCCTGCGAACGACATAGGCGTTAGCGCCATCCACCAGGATTTCTGCTGCACGTGGTCGGGTGTTGTAATTCGAGCTCATCACGAAGCCGTAAGCGCCGGCCGAGCGTACCGCGAGCAAGTCACCGGCTTCCAGCGCCAGCCTGCGTTCCTTGCCGAGGAAATCGCCGGTTTCACAGACCGGGCCAACAATGTCGTAGCACTGCGTGTTGCCGTGGCGTGGTGTGACGGCTTCGATATCCATCCACGCATCGTACAGCGAGGGTCGCACCAGGTCATTCATGGCGGCATCGACCAAGGCAAAATGCTTGTCACCGTTATCTTTCAGGTACACCACGCGGGTCAGTAAAACGCCGGCATTCGCAACGATCGACCGGCCCGGTTCCACCATGATGGTTTGCGGGCGATTGCCGAGGCGGTCATAGACGGCTGCCAACAGGTCTTGTGGCGAGGGTGGCGTCTCATCGCGGTAACGCACGCCCAGCCCGCCACCAATGTCCAGGTGTTGCAGGGTGATGCCAGCCGCGGCGAGCTGGTCGACCAGTGCCAGCACGCGATCGAGTGCATCGAGATACGGGGCAATGCGCGTCAGCTGTGAGCCGATGTGGCAATCGATACCGGCAATGCGCAGGTTCGGTAATTGCGCGGCTTGCTGGTATAGCGCGAAGGCGTTGTCCATGGGTACGCCGAACTTGTTTTCGCGCAGGCCGGTGGAAATGTACGGGTGCGTTTGTGCATCCACATCCGGGTTGACGCGCAGTGAGACAGGTGCGGTGGTACCGCATTCGCCTGCAACCTCGTCCAGCAATGCCAGCTCTGCGGCGGATTCCACATTGAAACAGTGGATGCCGGCTTGCAGTGCGCGGCGCATTTCATGGGCTTCCTTGGCGACACCGGAAAACACCACGCGATCAGCGCGGCCGCCGGCACGCAGTACGCGTTCCAGTTCGCCGATGGAGACAATATCAAACCCGGCACCCAGTCGTGCCAGCAGGTTCAGCACCGCGAGATTACTGTTGGCCTTGACCGCATAACACAGGCGGCCGCGTTCACCGAGAGCGCTTAACCATGCTTGCGCAGCGCTTTCGATCGCTGCACGCGAATAGACATACAGCGGTGTGCCGTGCTGTTGCGCGAGGGTTTCCAGCGAGACCTGCTCGGCATGCAGGCTGTTGTGCTGGCGAGGAAAAGCCTCAGTCATGGTCGCTGGCATCTTCCGTGGTGTGGGCGGGCGCGGGCGCCGGGCTTGCAGGGCGATCGCTGCCTTTGATGATGTACTGGGTATTCTCCGGGCCTTCGCCGGGTTGTACCAGTGGGCCTTTCTGGCCACAGGCGGCCAGTGCCAACAGCAATGGCAAGGTAAGGCAGGCGACGATTCTCATGACGGTCTCCGTTGGGCCAGCTGGGTCAGTGCCGCGGCGGCCGCTTCGCGCACACGTTCAGGCGCTGTACCGCCAGCATGGGCACGGGCTGCCACGGAACCTTCCAGCGTCAGTACGCTGAACACGTCCTCGCCGATGGCATCACTGAAACCCTGCAAGGTGGCCAGTGGTAATTCGGACAGGTCCTTGTTGGCAGCAACGCCGGCGGCCACGGCCTTGCCCACGATTTCATGCGCATCGCGGAAAGGGATGCCCTTGCGGACCAGGTAATCGGCCAGGTCGGTGGCGGTGGAAAAGCCGCGCAGTGCCGCTTCGCGCATCACATCCGGCCGTGCCTTGATGTGCGGGATCATGTCAGCAAAGGCTTTCAGGCAGTCGCGCACGGTGTCGGCAGCATCGAACAGCGGTTCCTTGTCTTCCTGGTTGTCCTTGTTATAGGCCAACGGCTGCGACTTCATCAGCATCAGCAAACCCATCAGGTGGCCGCTGACACGGCCACTCTTGCCGCGCACCAGTTCCGGCACATCCGGGTTTTTCTTCTGCGGCATGATTGATGAGCCGGTGCAGAAACGGTCGGGCAGGGTAATGAAGTTGAACTGGGCCGATGTCCACAGCACCAGTTCTTCGGCCATGCGAGACAGGTGCACCATCAGCAGGCTGCCCACCGCGCAGAACTCAATGGCGAAGTCACGGTCGCTGACGGCATCAAGGGAGTTGCGGCAGATGCCGTCAAAGCCGAGCAGGCGTGCGGTCAGCTCGCGATCAATCGGGTAGGTAGTGCCGGCCAGTGCGGCGGCACCCAGTGGTGAGCGATTCATGCGGGTGCGGCAATCCAGCAGCCGTGAATAATCGCGGTCGAGCATTTCATTCCAGGCCAGCAGATGGTGGCCAAAGCTGACCGGCTGTGCCGTTTGCAAGTGGGTGAAGCCAGGCATCAGGGTGCCGGCTTCCTGCTGGGCCAGCGTGGCCAGGCCAGACTGCAGGCGGGTCAGTTCAGCGGCGATGACATCAATTTCATCGCGCAGCCACAGGCGGATATCGGTGGCGACCTGGTCATTGCGTGAACGGCCGGTATGCAATTTCTTGCCAGTGACACCAATGCGGCGGGTCAGTTCGGACTCGATGTTCATGTGCACATCTTCCAGCCCGACAGACCACTCGAAGCGGCCGGCATCAATGTCGGCACGGATGGCCTCGAGCCCCCCGGTGATGGCATCGCGTTCGGCGGCGGTGAGGATGCCGGCTTCGGCCAGCATGCGGGCATGGGCGATCGAACCGGCGATGTCCTGGCGGTACAGGCGCTGGTCAAACGTGACCGAGGCGGTAAAGCGTTCAACGAAGGCGTCGGTGGATTCCTGGAAGCGGCCGCCCCAGAGCTTGTCCTGGCTTGGGGTTTTCGGGTTGTCCTGGCTCATGGGCGCGCATCCGTTCCGGTGGGTGGCGCGGGCTTTGATTGGCATTTGCCCGGCCAATGCGTAACATCGGTGCATTATACCTGCATCGCCCGATAACGATAACTCATGGATGCCTGTCATGCGCGAAACGTCCCGCAGTGATACCCACGATGACGGATTTTTCCTGCCGGATTTGTGTGCGACCCAGCAGTTGCTGCCCTTGCTGATCGTTTCCCAGTTGGTGGCGATCCTGATCGTGCTGGTACGCAGCGGCCTCACCGGCTTTGATTGGGAAAACTTCGGCCTGGTGTCGTTTGCCGCCGTGTGGGTGGCGGTACCGGGCGCTTACCTGCTGTGCCGGTTGCGGCCAAGGCTGGCCCGTTTGCCGGTTGCCACAGGAGCGGCAACGGCTTACCTGCTGGTGTTGCTGTTGACGGCACTGGTCAGCGCGGCGGGCCTGATGTTCGCCCAGCAGGGCCTGTCCCTGGGGGTGACCGGAATCGAGACATTGGCGGTCAATGTGCTGATCGCGGCCATCGTGACCGGCATCATGTTCCGCTACCTCTACCTGCAACAGCGCCTGAACATGCAGCAACAGGCCGAACTGCGGGCACGGCTGGATGCCTTGCAGGCGCGTATCCACCCGCACTTCCTGTTCAATAGCATGAACATCATTGCCAGCCTGATCCCGACGCGGCCACAAGCAGCGGAGCAGGCGGTGGAGGATTTGTCCGAGCTGTTCCGTGCCAGTCTGGCACGGGCCGGCACGGAAGTGACGCTGGCGCATGAGCTGGACCTGTGCCGGCGCTACCTGGCGCTGGAATCCCTGCGCCTGGGCGAACGCCTCAAGGTGGACTGGAAGGTCGGCGATGTGCCGGAGCAATTGCCCATTCCCTTGCTGACCTTGCAGCCCTTGCTGGAGAACGCGGTGGTGCACGGCATCCAGCCACGAGTCGATGGCGGGGTGATCACGGTGGCGATCCAGTACCATTTCGGCCGCATCGATATCCTGGTCAGCAATCCGGTCAGTGACGTGCCGCACCAGCAAGGTGGTAATCGCATGGCACTGGATAACATCCGCGATCGCTTGCGTAATCTGTATGGTGATGACGTGCGCCTGGATTTCAACAAGGACGATACCTTGGCCGTGGTGCATGTCTCATATCCGGTTCGGGGTGTGGCATGAATCGTGTGTTGGTGGTGGACGACGAGATCCCCAATCGCGAACGGTTGGTGCGGATGGTCGAACAGCAAGAAGGCTATTGCGTGGTGGCGCAAGCCGGCAATGGCCGTGATGCTATTGCGCTCTGTCATGAACATGATCCCAATATCGTGTTGATGGATATCACCATGCCGGGGATGGATGGGTTGACGGCAGCACGTTTCCTGTCGCGGTTTGAAAATCCGCCCGCTGTGATTTTTTGCACCGCGCATGATGAGTACGCATTGAAAGCGTTTGAGTTACAGGCAGTCGGTTACCTGGTGAAACCCGTGAGCGCGCAAAAATTATCTGCCGCGCTGGCGCAAGCTGCACGCCTGACACGCGACCAGATTGAAGCCGTTGCGCGTGAGCAGGATCTTCCGCGTTCCCGCAGTCATATCATGATCACTCGCAAGAATGGTATCGAGTTGTTGCCGGTGTCCGACATCCGCTGTTTTCGTGCCGACCAGAAATACGTCGAGGCTTTGTATCCGGCAGGCGAGGCATTGTTAACGGAAACACTCAAAGAGCTGGAAGACGAGTTCCCCGATCATTTCGTGCGCGTGCACCGTAATGCGCTCGTATCGCTTGCACATATAGAAGCCATTGAACGCGATGAAGAAGGGCAGGATCGACTGCGCTTGCAAGGCATCGAATGGCGGCCGGTGATCAGCCGGCGACAGATGGCTGATTTGAAGCGCCGGCTCAGTGAGCTGTGAAACCTAGAACGGCTTCCAGGCGTGGAAGTACGCGCGCAGTAATTTCATACTGAAATATTTGGCCGGGATTTCCTTGAGAATGGCCCGCGCCAGGGGTTTGTCGCCATGCTTGGCAAGTGCCAGCACACTGCTCAGGCGATAACGATTCACCACGTCTTCGTACAAGGGATGATTCTTGTAGGGAGCATACGTCTTCATCATGTTTTCATACATGAAGCGGTAATTGCGATACGTGTTGCTGCCGTGTTTGCGGTAATACAACACCGTGTCTTCGAGACCCGCCATGGTGTGGCCACGTGACAGCAACTTGAACCACAGGTACATGTCTTCCAGCCGGATATCGGGTTCATAAGCACCTTCTTTTTCCAGTACATCGCGCCGGATCATGGAGCTCGATGCAGGGATGCCTGCCTTGCGCTGGGCGAACAAATCCTCGAAGTTGAGTTCGCGGTACGGAAACGCCTTTTGTTTTTGCTGGACAACCCCGTGCTCATCAATTACCAGCATGTTGCCGCCACAAATCGCCACATCAGGGCGCGACTCCATGAAGGCGACCTGTTTTTCAATCTTGTCAGTGGTAAAGATGTCATCGGAACCGATTTGTGCGATGTATTTTCCCTTCGATAACCCGATGGCCTTGTTGAGGGTGGCGGCCAACCCCTGATTGGGTTGCGCTTCAAAATAGAAACCGTGCCGCTTTTGCAATGCGCGGATTTTTTCAATGCTGCCGTCACTGGAACCGTCATCAATCACAATCAGTTCGATGTTGGGGTAAGTCTGCTCCAGCACACTGTTGAGGCAGGCCTCGATATAGGGGGCGTGGTTGTAACAGGCACAAATCACGCTGACCAAGGGTTGTGCAGGCGTTGTCATGGCTAGGGTTTCATCTGGTAGAAAGGGGGCTCGCCTTCGGGGCGGGTCTTGAATCGACGATGGACCCACATGTACTGGGTCGGGCAGCGCAGGACGCCGCGTTCGATTTCGCGGTTGATGCGCGTGGCGTTTTCCACCTCGTCATCACCGGGGTAATCGGCCAGCACGGGTGAGAAATCGACATGGTAGTGACCATTCGCATCGCGGCAGTGGCGGATAAACAGCACGGGTGAGCGATTCATGCGGGCGAGTCGCGCGGTGGCGGTGATGCTGGCTGCGGGTACGCCAAAGAAAGGGGCAAACACCGAATGCTTGCGACCATAATCCTGGTCGGGGGCATACCAGACAATGCGGCCGCTTTTCAGGCAGCGCAGGATCTGGCGGATGTCACTGCGTTCGATGACGTGGCCAAAAAACTTTTCACGGTTGCGGCAGATCAGCCGATCCATCACGGGGTTTTTTGAAGCCCGGTAAATGACATCGAAGTCACTGCACAGGCGAGCCAGGCGCCCGCCAATGTCGAGGGTAGTGAAATGGGCGCCCAGCATCAGTACCCCGCGCCCCTCGGCCTTGGCAGCCTCGAGGTGTTCCACGCCGGTAAAGTGCGTGATGCGGCGCAGGGTCTCATCGCTGCTCCACCAGGCCATGGCGGTTTCCAGCAGGCCGATGGCATTTTCCTGCAGGGTTTCCTTGACCATGGCCTGGCGGGCAGGGCGATCAAGTCCGGGGAAACAGTGGTCAATGTTGACTTCGGTGATGTGGCGGCGGGCCTTGGCCAGGCGGTGGATCAGGGTGCCGAGGGTGCGGCCGAGCGCCAGGCGTAGCGATTGGGGCAGGAAAACCGTCAGTCGCAGCAAGCCGATGCCGGCCCACGTTGGCCAGTAAACGGGATGGACGATGCTGTGGTGCTTGCGGCGCCGGCTCACGGGGCTACCCCGGTGAACTGCTGGCGATGCCTTGCCAGCAAGCCTTGCAGGGGTGCCGGCACAGGTTGTTGGCAGGCTTCGGCATAGCTCTGGACGATGGCATCGGCCAGTTCCGGTCGCAAGGTCCAGCGATTATCGGTATAGCGGAAAAAGTGCCCGAAGTTGCGTTGCCGTTGCCAGCGGTTGAGTGGCCAGGGCCAGCAACGCATGTCGGCGATATCGATCAGGCCCAGGCGGCCATCGTCGGTGACCACGATGTTGCCCAGGTGCAGTGAGCGGAACATCACGCCGGCCTGGTGCAGCCGGGCAATGAATTGTCCCAATTCCCCGGCCATGGCCATCGTGATCTGGCCGTTATTGCCCAGATCGCGCAGGATCTTGCCCGGCAAGGGCTGGTAAAGCACCGCGCAGTGGCCGCTGTCGGGCAGCCGGTAGAGGGTTTCCACGCTGACGGTCGGGATCTGCCGGTTTCGCAAGGCGCGGGCATTGCGGGCGAAACGGGCCGACAAGGGGAGCCAGTGGCGCAGCGAAAGCAGGCCTTTGTCGCGAAAGAGCTTGAGGATGCGGCCATCGGCCAGCCGGAGCACCTTGTCTCCATGGGCGTCGCGCTCTAATATCGTCGCTTGTGCCCGCCAGCGGCCAAGCGTTGCCTTGTCCAGCCGTTCGTGATGGGCCATGCTGCTCGCCCGCTAGGTTAAAGGCGGCATTTTAATCAATCTTCATCGCCGCGAATACCTATATAAAAGAAGGCGGGATCCGGAAGGTGGCAGGGGTTTCCATGAAAGTGCTGGTGACAGGTGCCGGTGGCCAATTGGCATCGGAGCTGCAGGTGTCGCTTCCGCCGGGGGTGCAGCTGACGGTGCTCGGGCGCGACCGGCTGGATATCGCCCATGCGGCACAGGTGCAGCAGGTGATCGCTGGGTTGATGCCGGCGGTGGTCATCAATGCTGCGGCCTATACCGCCGTCGACAAAGCAGAGAGCGAACAGGCGCAGGCGTTTGCAGTCAATGCCGAAGGTGCCGGTCATTTGGCCAGGGCCTGTGCGCTGCATGGTGCGCGACTGGTTCATGTGTCAACGGATTTTGTGTTCAGCGGTGAGGCCTGCCACCCTTATTTGCCAACGGACGCGGCAGGTCCGGTCAGTGTGTACGGCGCCAGCAAGCTGGCCGGTGAACAACGCATACAGGAAGCACTGGGCGGGCGGGCGGTGGTGATCCGCACGGCGTGGGTGTATTCCCGCGTTGGCCACAATTTCGTGAAGACGATGCTGCGCCTGATGGCGGAGCGCGACAGTCTCGGCGTGGTGAGCGATCAAGTGGGCACCCCGACGTGGGCGCATGGGTTAGCGCAGGCGATCTGGCGTGTGGTTGAACGACCCGCGGTCGAGGGAATCCTGCACTGGACGGATGCTGGCGTGGCGAGTTGGTATGACTTTGCTGTGGCCATCCAGGAAGAGGCGCAGGCACTCGGGTTGCTGCCAGCACGGTGTGCGGCGATCAACCCGATCCGTACCGTGGATTACCCGACGCCGGCCCGGCGTCCTGCCTGGAGCGTGCTGGATAAAACCACGACGTGGCAACAACTGGAATGCACCGGCATGCACTGGCGAGAGGCTTTGCGCCAGATGCTCAATGATTTGGAAACCCATGGGGAGCAGTTGTGAATAAACATTTGTTGGTTACTGGTGCAGCCGGCTTTATTGGCGCCAATTTTGTGCATTACTGGCTGGCGAAATATCCTGCAAGCCGGGTAGTGGCATTTGATGCGCTGACCTATGCGGGCAACCGGCATAACCTGGATGATGTGGCGAGTCATCCTGGCCTGCGTTTTGTCCAGGGTGACATCCGCGATACCGCGCTGGTTGAGCGGCTGTTGCAGGAAGAGTGCATTGATACGCTGGTGCATTTCGCGGCAGAGAGCCATGTGGATCGTTCCATCACTGGCCCGGACGCGTTTATTGAAACCAATGTGGTGGGCACACACAGCCTGTTGAAAGCGGCGCGCACGGTCTGGCTGGATGGCGGTGTTGATGACCACCGCTTCCATCATGTGTCGACCGATGAGGTGTTTGGCTCCCTTGGCCCGGAGGATCACCCGTTTACCGAAACCAACCTGTATGAGCCCAATTCGCCGTATTCAGCGAGCAAGGCTGCATCGGATCATTTGGTGCGCGCCTACCACCACACCTATGGCCTGAAGGTGACGACCAGTAACTGCTCGAATAACTATGGCCCTTACCATTTTCCGGAAAAGCTGATCCCCCTGTGTTTGACGAATATCCTTGATGGCAAACCCTTGCCCATTTATGGCGACGGCAAGAACATCCGCGACTGGCTGTTTGTCGCCGATCATTGCAGCGGTATCGACCTGATCCTGCAGAAGGGTCGGTTGGGGGAAACCTATAACATCGGTGGTAATAACGAATGGACCAATATCGATATCGTGAACCTGCTGTGCGATAAGGTCGATGCCTGCTTTGCTGCGGATCCATCCCTGGCCAAGCGTTATCCGAAGGCGCCGGCGGCGCAAGGCAAACCATCCAATAGCCTGATCACGTATGTCAAAGACCGCCTGGGCCATGACCGCCGTTATGCGATTGATGCCAGCAAGATCATGGGCGAGTTGGGCTACCAGCCATCGGTGCAGTTCCCGGAGGGTATCCATAAAACCCTGCAATGGTATTTGGCCAATGAATCCTGGTGGCGATCTATCCAGGATGGCAGTTATCGCAAGTAATCCCCGGTGAGTAAGCCAGTCTTGCATATGGCACAACGGGTGCGGCGAAAAATAGGCACCATGCTGGCGGGTGACGCCTTGCCGGTCTTGTTTGATCCGGCATATTACTGCCGAGTCAACCAGTTGGATGGGTTTGCGGCAAAAAACCCCTTTCTGCATTTCCTGGCCAAAGGCAGGAAACAAGGCCTGTCGCATCATCCGTTGTTTGATGTGGCGTATTACCGCAGCCAGAACCCGGGGGTCGATTTTAGCCGTGTGAGTCCCGTGGACCATTTCCTGGAAGAAGGCTGGCGGCGAGGCAAGAATCCCAACCCCTTGTTTGATGTGAATGAATATCTTCGCCGTTATCCAGATGTCGGACAGTCAGGCATCAATCCCCTTGTGCATTATTGTGTGGCCGGTATGGCCGAAGGGCGTTTGTCCAACATCCTTTGGGATGATGAATACATTGCCAGGCAACGGCCCGGTGGGTTGACGTTGGCGGAATACCTGACCGACACAGGAACCTGGTCAGTGAATCCGCACCCGATGTTTGATGCAACCTTCTACAGGCAGCAAGCAAAGCAACACGGGATTGAAATTACCATTGCACCTATGGCGCATTTTTTTGCCGATGGCGCCCGGCTCGGGATCAATCCACATCCGCTATTCAATCTTGCCTGGTATCTCGACCAGTATCGCGATGTGGCGATGTCCGGGATGAATCCGCTAGCGCATTACGTGATTACGGGAGAGGCAGAAAACCGGCAACCGCATCCATTTTTTGATGGCCACTGGTATCGCAGGCATTTGCAGCTCAAAGGTGTCAAGGCGGAACGGAATTTGCCCGCCCACTTCCTGTCGCCGGAAGGCATGCGTATTTTTCCGCACCCAATGTGGGACCAGCGTTATGTCAATGAGCAAGCGCCCGAAGCTGGCATTGGGTTGATGCGGTATCTGCATGATAGCCGGTTATGGCATATCAATCCGCATCCTTTGTTTGATGGCGCTTTTTATCGCCGTCGGGCATCCCATCGGTTGCCGGTTCCTGACGATGTGTCGCCTGCCGAACATTTCCTGACGCATGGTTGCCAGAAAGCTATTGATCCCCATCCCTTGTTTGATGTGGATTGGTATGTCCTGCACTTCAAGAAGCTGTACAAGACGCGTCGAAATCCACTGGCGCATTACATCATGTTCGCCGGCAAAAGCCGGCGCAGGCCACATCCATTATGGAACCAGGGCCATGTGAACACACAGTTGCCGGATCGCAAGCAGCCAGTGGTGTTGCAGGATTATTTGCAGGATCCGCAGTGGTGGTTCCTGCAACCCCACCCGTTATTTGACGTGGCGTATTACCAGCAGCAGCTGGCCGACCTGTCGATTGATCCGGGCATGTCGCCGCTCGAGCATTACATGCGTGAAGGGTGCACGTTAGGGCTGAGTCCCAACCGGTTGTTTGATCCACAGTGGTATCGCCAGCAGTACGCGGCAGAGTTGAAGGCCTTTGATGGTAATGCCTTCACGCACTTTATTGAGGAAGGCGAATTCAATGGCTGCAATCCGCATCCTTGCGTTGATATTGATTGGTATCGCAAGCGCTTGCGCGAACAAGGCATGCCGGATGAAGGCAAATACCTGATCCATTACTTTTCCGGCGATCTCCCGCATGCGCCATTGCATCCGTTATGGGACCAGCAGCATGTCGATACCCAGATGGGGGATCACAGTGTGCAACTGCATGATTATTTACATGACAGGCAGTACTGGGATTTGCAGCCACACCCGCTGTTTGACCCACAGCGTCTTCGCAGTCATGCCGCCGCTGCAGGGTTGGCATTGACGGGCGCGCCCCTGGATGCATTTTTGCGCTCGGATTATTCGGCACGCTTGTCCACGCATGTGATGTTTGATCCAGTGTGGTACCTGCGCCATTATCCGGATGTGGCAGAGCTGGGCAGGAGTCCATTGCTGCACTATGTGTCGAAAGGCCAATACGAGGGCCGCAATCCGCACATACTTTGGGATCAGGGGTTTGTGGACAGGCAGGTCGGTGAAGGTGAGTCGCCGGTCATGCCGGTGGATTACCTGAAGTCGGAAGCCTTGCAGCGATCGATCAATCCGCATCCGCTGTGGGATGGTGAATGGATTGCATCCCGTCACGCCAGGCCGCCAAGATTTCTTGAATACCTGCAGGAGCCCGCCAACTGGGGTTTGAACACCCATCCGGTTTTTGATGCGGGCTATTACCGGTTCCAGGTAGAAAAAAGTGAGAGCCAGATTGATCGGCCAGCGTTGCAGCATTTCCTTGAGACAGGCTGGAAGCAAGGCTGCAATCCGCACCGCTTGTTTGATGTGGACTGGTATCTCTGGAGTTACAGCGATGTGCAGGAGATGGGCCTGAATCCATTGCTGCATTATTTGTCACCGGGCGAGAACAAGATCCGCGATCCGCACCCCTTGTTTGACTGTACGCATTACTGCCAGTCGCTGGAGCAACGTGGTCTTCCGGTCCCACAGAACCTGTTGGTGTATTACCTAACACATGAAGAGGACGTGCGAACGAGCCCCCATCCACTCTGGGATGTGGATTTTATTGAGTCTCAACTCGGGGACGTTGTTTCCTTGCAGCAATACCTGAAAGATCGCACATTATGGGCCATTAACCCGCATCCGCTGTTTGATGTTGCGTATTACCAGCGCCAGGTTGGCAAAACCGATATCGCACCATTGCTGCACTATGTGCACGAACGTAATGACCAGGTGAACCCCAGCTATTATTTCCATACCCAGTGGTATGTCGGGCGCAATCAATACCTGGAAGGGTTTACTGGCAAAACGCGCATCCCGTTGGTGCATTTCCTCCTGAAAGGCACCCGACAGGGGGAAAGCCCGCATCCGTTTTTTGATGCCAAGTGGTATGCCGACAGGCATATGCAGGCTGACCGTGTTGGTTTGTCGCCGATCCTGCATTACCTGAACGGCGGCTGGCAAACCGGCTTGAATCCCAATCCCATGTTCAATGCGGCCGAATACCGCAAGCGCCACGCCATTGCCGATAATGAAGAGCCCTTGAAATGGTACTTGCGCCATCACCGTGTGACCTTGCCAGCGATCCGCAATCGTTTTATTGATGCGTTCGTATGCCAGCCGGTGCCTGCGCGGCCTGCGGGGGGTGATGCAAAGCCAGCGCCTGCGGTACGGTACCTGGTGTTGTTTACGCCGCGCTCCGGCAGTAGCTTGCTGACCGATCTCATGTCATCGACAGGAGTCTTGGGTAAGCCTGGCGAATGGTTTAACCATGACCTCGTGTCACGTGCCCGTAATACCTTGCCGGGCGGTGCCAGTACACCAGAAGAGTTTGTGCAGAAAATCCAGTCTTACCGGACAACAAGTAACGGCGTCTTTGGTGCGCAGTTGGTGTGGCCACATTTGGCAAATGTGATTGAGGCGGGCTGTGAGGATTTTCTGGTCAGCGATGATGAATTCATCATTGTGCACCTTAGGAAAAATATTGTTGCCCAAGCCATATCGCTATATCTGGCTTCTGAGTCGGGCTATTTCCATTCCAGCCAAGCCAGCAATGCTCGCTATCTGCCTTCTTATAGCGCCGAAGGTATCCGTAGCCAGTTAGGTAAACTCCTTGAGCAGGAGCGTAATTTATCCGCGTATCTCCAAAAACACCGAAGTGACCGGCTGCGTTTTTCATTTTATGAAGAGTTGGCAGAAAGCCCCCAGCAGGCAGTGAATGCGTTGGGGCAATTTGTTGGCGTTGAATGCTCATCAGCAGACATTCATTCCCCACGAAAGAAAATTGCAACGGGTATTAATGCCGAATTTGAAGCCCGTTTCCGGGCAGAACACCCAAGCGAAATGCGGGATTGGATGGAGCGGCGCGAGTCTTTCTGGGCTTTCAGGGGAAACATGCCGGCAATGATGTTCGGTTGATGTTCCCGTGCATCATTTAAATAGAGGTGCGTTTTCCAAAAGGACCCCATTGCGGTCCTTGTCGGACAGGGCTGGCGATTCCCCATTCACAAGCGGCCAACGAATGGCAAGGCTGGGATCATCCCAGCGCAGCGATACCTCAGCGCTGGGATTGTAATAATCAGTGCATTTGTATAAAAACTCCGCAAAATCACTGACGACATAAAATCCATGGGCGAATCCCGGTGGAACCCATAGCATGTGCTGATTCTGCGCAGATAAGCAAAATCCTGACCAGCGGCCAAATGTTGGTGAGCTTTTGCGGAGGTCAACAATTACGTCGAAAACTTCGCCAGCGGTCACGCGGACCAGCTTTCCTTGTGTGTTCTCAGTCTGGTAATGGAGGCCGCGCAGGATGCCTTGGCGCGATTTGCTGTGATTATCCTGGACAAAATCCAGGTCAAGGCCCATGTCCAGGAAGGTGCGGCGGTTCCATGTTTCCAGGAAAAAACCACGAGCATCGCCGTGAACCGTTGGCTCGACCAGAAAAGCATCTTGCAATGATGTCGCAATGCGTTTCATGAGCTAGGATTCAATACGGTTTCAGTGAGGATGCTTTCCAGGTACTGTCCGTAACCACTTTTCTTCAAGGGCTTGGCCAGGCGTTTCAGTTGTTCGGTATCAATAAATCCCATCCGGTAGGCGATTTCTTCCGGGCAGGCAATTTTCAGGCCCTGGCGTTTTTCCACGACGCGGATAAATACCGCGGCGTCCAATAACGAATCGTGCGTGCCGGTATCCAGCCAGGCGGTGCCTCGGCTCAGGACTTCGACATTGAGCTTGCCGCGCTCGAGATACGCTTTGTTAACGTCGGTGATTTCAAGCTCGCCGCGGGGAGAGGGCTTGATGCTTTTGGCAATGTCGATGACGTCGTTGTCGTAGAAATACAGGCCGGTAACGGCATAGTGGGATTTCGGCTGTTTGGGTTTTTCCTCGATGTCGATGGCGCGCCCATCATTATCAAAACTGACTACGCCGTAACGTTCGGGGTCTTGCACGAAATAGGCAAACACACTGGCACCGCTTTTGCGGGAGGTGGCATTGGCCAATTTCTGGGTCATGTGTTCGGCGTAGAAAATGTTGTCGCCGAGAATCAGGCTGGCCGGGGAGTTGCCAATAAAGTCCTCGCCGATCAGGAACGCCTGGGCCAAGCCATCTGGACTGGGCTGTACGGCATACTGGAGGTTCATGCCCCATTGGCTGCCATCACCGAGCAGGTCGCTAAAGGCCTGTTGGTCGCGCGGCGTGGTGATGATCAGGATGTCACGGATGCCCGCCAGCATCAGGGTGGCCAGTGGGTAATAAATCATGGGCTTGTCATAAACCGGCATCAGCTGCTTGCTGACGGAGCTGGTCAGCGGATGCAGGCGGGTGCCGGAGCCGCCGGCAAGGATAATGCCTTTATAGGGAATCTTGGCCATGGTGCCCCTGTTCTCGTCGTTATTGGCGGGCTGGCCATTATAGGCGAAATCCGCCGGAAGCCGCAGGTTTGGGCGGCCCCCCCATGCCGGAGCCGGGCAGCAGCCCCAATTGCTGGATTTTTGACCACCTTCACGGGTAAAATCGGCGGTCTTTTGCAGGCCGGATTGCTGGTTTTTTGACCAGATGGGTGCGCCCAAGGGCTTTCCCGATGCGTCACGGCCTGTTCCGGGGGTATCCCCGTCACCAAGTCAGGAACGAGACATGCGTGCTGAGAGCGCCCTGCGCACATCCGCCGACACGCTTGACCATCACGCTGGGGCAGCCGATGTGCTGGCGATGCCGGCTGCCGTGCGCCCATTGCGCATTTGCCTGCTGGGCTACCGCAGCCATCCCTACGGTGGCGGGCAGGGTATTTACCTGCATTACCTCAGCAAGGCCCTGGTGGACCTTGGCCATAAAGTCGACGTGATTTCAGGTGAGCCTTACCCGCAGCTGGACCCGCGGGTGCGGTTGATCCCCATGCCGGGCATGAACCTGTATGAAAAGGGGCTGGCGTCATTGCGCCCGCACCACCTCCGTTCCTGGGCTAATGTGGCGGAATGGCTGGGCAAGTTAACCGGTGGCTTCAGTGAGCCGTACGCGTTTGGTTGCCGGGTGGCGGCCTACATGCGCACGCATGGCCATGAGTATGACCTGATCCACGACAACCAGTGCCTGGCGTGGGGCATGCTGTCTTTGCAGCAGCGGGGTTTGCCGGTTGTGACCACAATTCATCACCCCATCACGCGGGATCTGGAAATTGCGCTGAAAGCAACGCCAGGCTGGTGGATGAAACTGCTGGTGCGTCGCTGGCACAGCTTCCTGGGCATGCAAAAGAAAGTGGCGCGCCGGCTGCAACACGTCATCACTGTGTCTGAATGTTCGCGCCGGGATATCGCCGAGGCATTTGCTGTACCGGTCGATCGCATCACCCTGGTCTATAACGGCATTGATACGGACGTCTTCCGTCCCATGCCGGAGATCCGCAAGGTCCCGTATCGCCTGATGGCCACGGCATCGGCTGACCAGCCGCTGAAAGGCCTGCGCTTCCTGCTGGAGGCATTTGCGCAATTGTTGCCACGTTATCCGCAGTTGTCATTGCTGTTGGTGAGCAAGCCCAAGCCTGGTGGTGAAACCGAGCAGCTCATCAACCAGCTTGGCATCAAGGACCGCATTACTTTTGTCAGTGGCATCAGCACGGAGCAGCTGGTGCGTTATTACGCAGAAGCCGAAGTGGCCGTTGTGCCGTCAGTGTATGAAGGCTTCGGTTTGCCAGCAGGCGAGGCGATGTCCTGTGGTGTGCCCTTGGTATCGACCAATGGCGGCGCATTGCCGGAAGTGGTGGGTGATGCGGGGATCCAGGTGCCCGTCAAGGATGCAGATGCCATGGCAGCAGCCATCGCACAGTTGCTGGATCATCCCGCCAAGCGGGAACAACTGGGCAAGGCTGGCCGTGAACGTATCGTGCGTGAATTCAACTGGGCGTTGGCAGCACGCGACATGACCCGTTATTACGAAAAGGTGATTGCCGATGCAAACGGTTGATTACCTGCGCTTTGGCCTCCAGCCCGGCGATGTGGTGCTGGATCTCGGTTGTGGCGAAGGCCGCCACACGATCGCGGCTTATGCAGGTCATGAGGTGACGGTGATTGGCGTCGATCTCGGTTTTGCGGACCTGCAAACGGCGCGCCAGCGCATGGGCGATTTTGATGAGCCCGCTAATGACAACAAG
Organism: Gammaproteobacteria bacterium; assembly: GCA_006227085.1. Taxonomy (GTDB): domain Bacteria; phylum Pseudomonadota; class Gammaproteobacteria; order Pseudomonadales; family M0112; genus M0112. The sequence goes on along the minus strand of SBFY01000173.1, from coordinate 7,710 downwards.
CACTGGCTGTTCATGCAATCCAATGGCTTGCACCTGCCATTTGCCGATCAGGCCTTTGACAAGGTGATCTGCTCGGAAGTGCTGGAGCACGTGCCGGACTATGAAGGCATGTTGCGTGAAATCAATCGTGTGCTGAAACCGGGCGGTTTTTTCTGCGCCAGCGTGCCACGTTTCTGGCCGGAGTGGCTGTGCTGGGCGTTGTCGGATCAATACCATGCCAACGAAGGCGGGCATATCCGCATTTTTTCAGCGCGCCGCTTGCAAAAGAAAATCGAAGCGCTTGGGTTCGGCTTTCGTGGCCGGCATTGGGCGCATGCATTGCATTCGCCGTTTTGGTGGTTGAAATGTGTGTTCTGGGATTCGCAGGACCAGTCCCGCCTGGTCAAGGCGTATCATCGCCTGCTGGTGTGGGATTTGATGGAGCGTCCGTGGCTGACGCGCACCCTTGAGCGTGGTCTCAATCCGGTGATGGGGAAAAGTGTGGTGATGTATTTTTGCAAGGAGCCGGTGTCATGAGTGGGTTGTTCTTGTCGCCGGGCTTGTTCCCTGTCGAGTATTTCCGTCCCACGGTGGAATTCCTGTTGCGCGAACAGCGCGCGGATGGATCGATTCCCTGGTTTGTTGATGGTCACATGGACCCCTGGGATCATGTCGAAGCCGCGATGGGCTTGTCGATTGGCGGTGAATACGATGCCGCTGCGCGCGCCTACCAATGGCTGGCTGATAACCAGATGCCCTGTGGCAGCTGGTGGGCTTTTTACAAGGAAGGCCATGAGCACGATGACCCGCGTCGTGAAACCAATTTCGTGGCCTATGTTGCGACTGGCGTCTGGCACCATTTCCTGATCACGCAGGATAAGGCCTTCCTGAATCGTTTGTGGCCCATGATCGAACGCGCGATGGCATTTGTGCTGTCACACCAGACCGAGCATGGCGAGGTGCATTGGGCGATCAACCCGGATCATTCGCCGCGCGAGGATGCCCTGGTTACGGGCTGCAGTTCGATCTACAAAAGCCTGGAATGCGCGATCAATATTGCGGTCACGCTGGAAAAGGACTGTCGTGAATGGCGTGAGGCACGTGATGCCTTGGGCGAATGCCTGCGTCACAAGCCGGAGCGTTTCGATCGCACTTGGGAAAGCAAATCCCGGTTTTCGATGGACTGGTTTTACCCGGTGCTGACCGGTGCCATTCCTCCTTTGCAGGCACGTCGTCATTTGATGAGCCGCTGGGATACCTTTGTGGTGAATGGCATGGGTTGCCGCTGTGTGTCTGACCAGCCGTGGGTGACGATTGCTGAATCCTGCGAGCTGACGCTGGCCTTGTTGGCGGCGGGAGATCATGCCCGTGCCGTGACCTTGTATTCATGGTTGCACCAGTGGCGCGAAGACGATGGCTCATACTGGACCGGTTACCAGTTTGTGGAAGACGTGCTGTGGCCGGAAGAGCGTCCGACATGGACGGCCGCCGCCGTGTTGTTGGCAGCCGATGCCTTGACGCACCACACTGCTGCATCGCGACTGTTCACACAAGTGAATGTGCTGGAGCCTGCACATGCCGGCAGTGTTCGTGTCGCCAAGCCTTGAGTCCCGCCATTATTTCCTGATCAGTCTCTTGCTGGCGGCTGGCATTGCCCAAGCTGCCTGGCTGGGCCTCGCAACGCCCGGCCTGCCGATTGATGATGCCTGGATCCATCTCGTGTACGTGCGCAACCTGCTGGAACACGGCGTGTTCGGCTATAACCCCGGCGAGTGGGAAAATGGCTCAACCGCGCCGCTGTGGGTGCTGTTAATAACACCACTTGCCGCGGTGATCGGGCCGGTGAGTGCCGCGAAGTGGATGGGGGTGTTGTCGCTGGTGGCGCTGGCGACAGGTGCCTGGGTGTTGGGTCGGCGTTTGCTGGGGCCATGGGCGGCTATCCTCGCGGCTTTTGTCATCAGTTGGGATCCGTGGCTGGCTGAGCTGGCAGTCTCTGGCATGGAGCCGGTGGCCGCTTCGGCGGCGCTGCTCTGGTTATGCGTAACCCTGCAACAGCGGAACTGGTTTGCTGCCGGATTGCTGGCAGCTGTCGCGATATTGCTCCGTCCGGAATCGGGACTCTGGTTGCCGGCTGCCATGATTGTATTGTTGCTGGATGCCGATGCGCGCCGGCAAGTGAGCGCATGGGCAGCATTGTGCTTGCCGTCCCTGCTGGTGGTTGGTGGCTGGATGTTCTACAGCTGGACGCTGAGCGGCTTGCCGATGCCCAACACGTTTGTGCAAAAGGTGTACCTGCCGAGCCAGCCATTGCAATGGCATGACCAGCTCGGGTTGTTTCACATGCTATACCTGTCTCCCCACTGGTGGGTGAGTATTCCCGCGGTGCTGCTATTGATGGCAGGTGTTTGGCAGTTGCTTCGTCGCTTGTCGCCGATGTCATGGGTGTTGGTCATTGCGCCGGTGGGATTGCTGTTATTCACATTGGGCTATGTGAAACTGGGTGGCGGTTATGCATCGGCTCCGCAAGGGTGGTTGCCCAATACCTATTTTGCGCGCTATGCCTTGTTCCTGCGACCGTGGTTCCTGTTGCTACTGTGTTTCGGGATCGTGCAATGCTGGCAATGGTTGTCACAACGATCGGTTCATCGCATGCCAATCATTAGCAAGGCATTGCTATTGCTGGTGATGCTGGTACCGATCCTGATGAGCTGGCAAGCGGTGCGTGCCAATATCAATCGCCACTATCAGGCGCACTGCCATGAAATGGAACAGATGCATGGCAATGTTGGCCAATGGCTGGCAAGCGTATTGCCAGCCGATGCCGTTGTTGCCGTTTCTGATGCAGGCCGCTTGCGCTATGAGTTGCCGACCCAGCAAGTGGTTGATTTAGTCGGACTCAATAGTGTGCCGATGCTGCAAGTGTATGCCTATGGCATTGATTGGCTCAGCATGGTGCATGCCTTGGGCGTCCAGTATTTTGCCGTATGGCCTGATTGGCATCCGCAATTGCAGGATGCCCGTGTGCGGCTGGAGCCATTGGCTGTCTATGGCAGGAAGAACAGCGTGCTGTTCCCGGTCGAAGGCACATACGATGAGATGGTGATTTATCGTGCGCACTGGCAAGGCGAGTGATCACAATCGCCGCAATACACCCAACGTGCTAACCATCGGCAATATTTCAAACAATCCTGAAGCACAAGCCAGCTGGTAGATTTCATACGGCGGTCGACCGCCATCGGCCGGGTTCGGGAAGATATCATGGATGGCGAGGATGCCACCGGTTGCCACGTGTTGGCTCCAGCAGCGGTAGTCATTCAATGCCGCTTCCATGCTGTGGCCGCCATCAATGAATACCATACCGAGTGGTGTCGCCCAGCGGCGTGATGCTACGGTGGATGGGGCGACGATCGGCACCACGGTATCTTCCAGTTTGGCAGCGCGCATCACGCGGCGGAATTCACGAAACGTGTCCATCAGGCCGGCTTGGGCATCGTAAAGATCAGGGTCGTGGTATTCCTCGCCAAGCTGGTGTTCTTCGGAGCCACGATGATGGTCCACGGCATAGAGGATATTGCCTTGTTGTTGGCAGGCGATTCCCAGGTACACGGTGGATTTGCCGCAGTAGCTACCAATTTCCAGTGCTGGCCCGATGTGCGCGGTGGCCAATGCATGATGGTGCAATGCAGCCGCTTCGTCATCCGCAAGGAAACCTTTCACGGTGCTCATGTCGATGGGAGTGGTGATGGTCATCGTCGTCAAGTCCTGTTTATGATGCATGGATCCAGCTGCGTTGCTGGGGAGTCAAACGCCCGTGAATGATCCATTGCTGTGTAGTGCAGTCCGGATGCAAGGTGCGCAGTTTACGTAATTGCGTGGTGAAGTGTCGCGCCGTTTTGCCGGGGCGGGCTTCCAGTGTCTCGTGACCATGAATGGTGAGCCAGCGCCCATCCAGCCATGTGATCGAAGGGCAATGGGGCTGGCCTTGCAGGAATACCTGGATCACCCGGTCTTCGGGAAGTGCCAGTGTGCCAGCATCGTTGGTATGTTGTAACTGGCTTGCCAGTGAATCCAGCGTGGCTGTTTCAGACTGCCATGACAGGCAGGCGAGCAGCAACAGGGTAGCGCTTGTGGCCAGGACCGGTGACAGCAGCCATCGCTTCATGGCCGTAATGCCTTTTCCATGCGGATGAAGGGTTTTTCAATCAGGGCATACACCAATGCCGCTAACAGGAGTGACAGGATGACTGCAATCGCAAAGATAGCGGCAACGGTCATGGCGTCCGCATGGGTGATCAGGCTGCGGTCAAGGGTGCCGAAGACGATGATGCCCGCAAGGCCAATGGCAATGAAGTGGAACAGGTAAAGGCCGTAGATAAGTTCGGCAAAAGGATGCCAGATGCGTAGCGACAGCAGACGTGCCACCAGTGTTGATAATCCGGCAGGAAACAATGCGCAGGTAATGATCAGGCTGACACCGAGGCTGAATTGGTATTTGTTGGTGACCAGGTACACAAGGTTACGCTGGGCATCGAATGGGTGATAAAACGCATCGGCCGGATTATGGATGCCAATGCGTGCAGCAAAAAACACCAAAGCCATGCCAGTGAGCAGCAACAGGCTTCCCCATAATGGTGTCGCGAGAAAGCGCGTGATGACCTGCGGTTTCCGGTGCCATATCCAGGCGATGAGGATGCCCATCAGGAACGGCCCGATACGGGTATGCAGGTTGTAATACAGGGCATCCGAGTACAGGCGCGCATAATCCTTGCTATCGAACAGGATGTGGAAGGGCAATTGCTGCAAGGGCGGGTGGGTGATTACCGCCAGATAGCGGATGGCGACAGCAAGCAGCAGGCTCGCCAATAGCCATTGCAGCGGGTGACGGGAGCGGCCAAGCCACAGCACCATGAAGGGCAGGATCACGTAAAACTGCACCTGGATGTTCATGGACCATCCCACCGGGATGATGTTGTGTTGGTCCGGGATGATGTTGCTCAGGAACAGCAGGTTGCTCCACAGGTATTTGGCGCGACCGGGATCGAAGGCCAGGAACAGCAGCAAGCCAAACCAGTACATCGGAATGATCCGCATCAGGCGCTTGCGGTAAAAATTACCGATATCGATACCACCGGAGCGGTCCATTTCCTTGAACAGCACCAGTGCCACGAGAAGGCCGCAGAGGATGAAGATCGTGTCGGAACCGCGTGCCTGCCATAGCATGTCCATGGTGTGCGGCAATCCGGCCATGAAAGTATCACGGTCACCGGCTTGCAGGATGCGCGCAACGCCGAACACGCAATGCAGGCCAATGACCAGCAGGATGCCCATGGCTCGCACGCCATCCAGCACCGGGATGCGGTTTGCAGGCGGTGTCAGGATGTCGCGCCAGTCAGCCCGGGGATCAAGATGTTTGCGATAACGTTGCCACATGGAAAGGGTCGCCATTTGTTGGCCGGCATTGTATCCCATGGCGCTGCCCGGGGCATGGCTCTTGGCATGGGCTTTCTTTATGATGTGGGCCATGAAAACCCTTGCTGGACTCCGCCAGGGCCTGTGGCCCCGACTGCTGTTATTTGCCTTGTTGCTGGTTGCAGCCAGCGGCCTGCATCGTGCAGCGCTTTGGCAATACGATCACTTGCTGGGCGAGCGGGCGTTGCATGACCTGTCATTGCGCTTGCAGCAAGGCACCCCGTTTTATTGGCCAATGCGCGCTGCACACGAATTGGACGGGGAAGTCCACGGGCTGGGCGATCACCAGTTCCATAAAGGCGCCTTGCGATTTGAGTCAACCAATGGCGACTCCCACTTTTCGCTCGCCCTGGCAGACCGCCTGATTGATCATCGTTATAACCGCCTCGAGATCCGCCTCACGGCAAGCCAGCCAACGCGCTTGCAGGTGTTTCATCGCGTGATGGAAACGGATGATTTCGTGTTTGGTTCGCAATGGGTGGAGGTGGCGGAAGGCGAGCAGGTGCTGACCTTGGCGCTGGACCGGATGCAATGGTATGCCGTTGCCATCACCGACCGTGGGCAACAATCGACCAAACCCGATGCGCGCTGGGGTGGCGAGCGAGGCGTGATTACCGAGTTGCGCATCGACCCGGCGAACCAGGCCGGTTTGAAAATGAAAATCAGCAACATTGCCTTGACGCCCGATGTGCCATGGCCTGTGATGCAGGCTACGGATATCCAGCTGGCAGACGGTTTGCCGGCAGACCCCTTGGCCAGCACGATTGTGGTGCTGGATGCAAGGCAGTTTGCCGGCCAGCTGGATTGGCTGCGCGATCACCGCGATGCACCGCTGGTGTTGGCCGATGGTACGGCGATGCGTACCCCGGAATTAGGGCTGCAATTGCGCAACCGGGTGTTGCACGAAGTCCCGCAGGCGGTGTGGTTTCCTGCGGTGCCGGACGCGACGATGCTTGCCCGCATTCATGCACTGGGTGCGCTGGAGGCGCCATACCCGGATGCGCATTGGTTCTGGTCTGATTACCGGCAGCCCGCGGCGATCATTGCCTTGCTGCTGTCATTGCTGTTTGGCCTGTGCTTGATGAATCCTGCCGGATGGCTGCGAGTGGCGCTGGCGGCACAGGTCCTGTTGCTGTCCTTGATGGCTTTGTGTGTGTGGATCAATGCCCGGCACCTGGACAGTATCACCGGTGTGGTGAGCGTGCTGGTGTTGCTCGGTACTGGCGTTGCCTGGGGCATGACCCAGGGTGGCCGTTGGCAGGATCGCCTCGGATTGGTGGCGCCTTCCTGGCTGGCATGGCGTGATGCCATGCTGCTGACACTGCCAGCCTTGCTGTTGCTGGCGGGTATTTCGTGGTGGGGTGGCCGTTGGCAACAGGTTTCATGGGAAGCCATTGCCGGTAATTTCTGGATGTACCCGTTCTGGGTGGTGGTGCAGCAAGCCTTCCTCAGTTGCTGGTTAGCGACCATGTTGGGGCGTTTGTTTGCAACCGATGCACAGCCGCAGTGGTTGCCAGTGGCCGGAGGTATCGCAGGGTTTGCTTTTGCGTTGCTGCATTTCCCCAACTATGGCGCGATGCTGACCGTGTTGTTCATGGGTACTGGCTGGGCCTGTCTCTGGTTGCGGCATCGCAGCATCTGGCCGTTGGTCATGTCCCATGTCTTGTTGGGTGCGATGTTCCGGGTGTTGATGCCAGTGGAGTTCCGTGTTGATGGTGATGTCGGGCTGATGTATTTCGCGTGGCTGTGGTATTAACAATGTGATCATTGACCAAAAGGGCATTAGACCATGGATGCAGACAAGGCACACGAAGGAGTGTGGCTCGACTGGGAAGATATCGAAGCCAAGCTGGCACGAAAAATCCAGCAAAATGAAATTACAGAAGATAGCGCGAATAATCTTCGTTTTTTTGCAAAAAATGGATATGTCATCCTAAAGGAAGCTGTTTCCCGAGCGCTCGCGGATCAAATATGCGCTGATATGCAAGCGGCTCCGGCATCGCCGGGAAAGTTTTTTGGTAATGCTCGCAGGAAGCCGATGTTGGCAAATGATGAAGCTGTTAATGATAGTAAATTCCGCTTCATCGATTTCCACGTTAACTCCCCTGCTGCAAGGGAAGCCATTTTCTCGCCAGCCATCCGGAATTTTCTCCATCAAGTGTATGAAGGCCCCGTTCTGGCATTCCAGAGCTTGTTGTTTCGTGTTGGCTCTCAGCAGAGAATGCACCAAGATACCGCTTATGTAGTTATTTCCAAGCCCTA
>SBFY01000200.1 GCA_006227085.1 Gammaproteobacteria bacterium | reverse complement strand
CAGTGCGCCGACAGCGGTCAGGAAGGGATGCTGTGCAAACAACTCAAACATCAATCATGCCAACCCGGCAAAGCCCATAAAGGCCAGTGACATCAGTCCGGCGGTGATCATGCCGATGGCCGAGCCTTTGAAAGGCTCGGGCACATCCGCCACGGTGATGCGCTCGCGCATTGCGGCAAACAGGATCAAGACCAGCGAGAAACCCACCGCTGCACCAAAGCCATACAGGGTGGAGTGGATGAAATCGAAACGCTTGTTGACATTGATCAGGGCCACACCGAGCACGGCACAGTTGGTGGTAATCAATGGCAGGAATACGCCCAGCACACGGTGCAATAACGGGCTGGTCTTATGCACCACCATTTCAGTGAATTGCACAACGACTGCAATCACCAGGATGAAACTGATGGTTTGCAGGTATTCCAAACCGAGCGGCTTCAGCAACCAGTTGTAGGTCAGGTAAGCGCAGATGGAGGCCAGGGTCAGCACAAACGTGGTGGCAGCCGACATGCCGATGGCGGTTTCCAGCTTGTTGGATACACCCATGAACGGGCACAGGCCGAGAAATTGCACCAGCACGAAATTGTTGACGAGGATGGCGCTGAATAACAGCAGGATGTAATCGCTCATCACGCTAGGCCCGTTGGTTAGCCGCTGTTGGATTGGGCAAGGAAAACACCCGAAAAACAGCTTTCAGGAAGCCGCTCATCATAGAGCAAAGCGCCTTGGGTAAAAAGACGATTGCGTCATATGGATATATCGCGATCATGAATTATTTGACAGCCATGCCGGGGGTGGCGCCACTGTCCGGAGACAGCAGGAAAATGTCCTTGCCACCGGGGCCGGCGGCCAACACCATGCCTTCGGAAACGCCGAATTTCATCTTGCGTGGGGCCAGGTTGACGATCATCACGGTCAGTCGTCCTTCGAGGACAGCCGGATCGCCATAAGCGGCCCGGATACCGGAAAACACCGTGCGGGTTTCATCGCCCAGGTTGAGGGTCAGTCGCAGCAGCTTGTCGGCGCCTTCCACCAATTCCGCTTTTTCAATGCGGGCAATGCGCAGGTCAATCTTGTCGAAATCATCGATGTTGATCATTGGCTTTCCTGTGGCTTTGGGAGCAGGGCTGGCGGTTTGGGCTGCCGCCGTCTGGGCCGCTGAGGCGTCGACCAGCGCTGCCACGGTTTTCGGGTCGATGCGGCCCATCAGGGGCTCGAACGGGTTGACCGTTTCGCCGCAACGCAGGCGCTCCAGGCCAGCCCAGTCGAGGTGTTCGTTCAGGAACACTTCGGCGCGCGCCACCATTTGCGGGGTCACGGGTTTCAGGTACAGCGCCAGCAGCCGGAACAGGTGGATGCCGGTGGTGCACACCTTGTGCGCCAGCTCGGTCTGGTTCGGGTCCTTGGCCAGCACCCAGGGCTTGCGCTCGTCGATGTACTGGTTGGCGCTGTCGGCCACGGCCATGATCTCGCGGATGGCGCGGGCATACTCGCGGGCCTCGAAAGCTTCCGCAATGCCGGCACCGGCCTCGATGGCGGCTTCGACCAGCTCAGGGCGGTCGAGGCTGGCGGCCAGTTCGTTGCCGAATTGCTGGTTGATGAATTTCGCGCAGCGGCTGGCGATGTTGACGACCTTGCCGACCAGGTCCGAGTTCACGCGCTGGACGAAGTCCTCCAGGTTGAGGTCGATGTCATCAACGCTGGCACCCAGCTTGGCGGCGAAGTAGTAGCGCAGGCCCTCGGTGTCGAGGTGCTCGCGCCAGGTTTTCGCCATGATGAAGGTGCCGCGCGACTTCGACATCTTCTTGCCGTTGACGGTCAAAAAGCCGTGTGCGAACACGCCGGTCGGGGTGCGGAACTGCGCCGAAGACAGCATCGCCGGCCAGAACAAGGCGTGGAAGTTGATGATGTCCTTGCCGATGAAGTGGTACAGCTCGGCTTCGGAACCCTGCTGCCAATACGCGTCAAAATCCAGCCCTTCGCGGTCGCACAGGGCCTGGAAGCTCGCCATGTATCCGATCGGCGCATCCAGCCAGACGTAGAAATACTTGCCCGGCGCATCGGGGATTTCAAAACCGAAATAGGGCGCATCGCGGCTGATGTCCCAATCCTGCAGGCCGGCATCCAGCCATTCGGCCAGCTTGTTGGCCACTTCCGGCTGTACGTGGCCGGCTCGGGTCCAGCGCTTGAGGAAATCGGCAAATGCGGTCAGCGTGAAGAAATAATGGGTTGAGGCTTTTTCGACCGGCGTGGCGCCTGACAGCGCCGAGCGCGGGTTTTTCAGCTCGGTCGGCGAATAAGTGGCGCCGCAGGCTTCGCAGTTATCCCCGTACTGGTCATCGGCGCCGCAACGCGGGCAGGTGCCCTTGATGAAGCGATCGGCGAGGAACAGGCCCTTTTCCGGGTCAAACGCCTGTGTCACTTCGCGGGTGGCGATGTGGCCGTTATCGCGCAGGCGCTGGTAAATCAGCGTCGAGTAATGGCGGTTTTCTTCCGAATGGGTCGAATGGTAGTGGTCAAAACCGATGTGGAAGCCTTCAAAATCGGCCATGTGATCGGCCTGCACACGGGCGATCAGGGCCTCCGGTGTGATGCCTTCCTGTTCGGCTTTCAGCATGATCGCGGTGCCGTGGGCATCGTCCGCGCACACATAGCGGCAGTCGTGGCCGCGCAGTTTCTGGAAGCGCACCCAGATATCGGTCTGGATGGTTTCCAGCAGGTGCCCGAGGTGCAGTGGCCCGTTGGCGTAGGGCAGGGCGCTGGTCACCAGGATGCGGCGGGGAGTGAGCTCCGGCATAGACGTAGTTTTCCGCGGGTTAACGGCAGCAAAAAAGGTGCGATAATATAGCGCTTTTACCCCCGCAATGCACCCCAAAACCGTGATTTCACAGGGGTTTTTGCCTGTCCCTGATGGGTTTTTCCGAATGGAGCTTTCGATGAGCCAAGCCGATATCCTCAATGCCCTGTCCGATTTCCATGACCCCTATCGTGGCCGCATCAACCTGGTCGATCGTGGCGAGGTCAGCGTGCAGGGTGACACGGTGACGGTACAGCTCGGCTATGCCGCTGAAGGCTGCCGCGCTGCTATCGAAAAGACCCTGCGCGAGGCGTTGGCGGCCACCGGCGCCAAACTGGTGCTGGGCTGGGCGGTCAAGGCCAGCCCGGTGCGCTCCGGCCTGCCGGGCCTGGCTGGCGTGAAGAACATCATTGCGGTCGCTTCCGGCAAGGGTGGCGTGGGTAAATCCAGCACGGCGGTGAACCTGGCGCTGGCCTTGCAGGCCGAAGGTGCCCGCGTGGGTATCCTCGATGCCGACATCTACGGCCCCAGCCAGCAGATGATGCTGGGCGTGCCGGCGGATCATCGCCCCGAGGTGATCGACCAGCAGTTTTTCGAGCCGGTGCAGGCCCACGGCCTGCAGTCGATGTCGATGGCCTACCTCGTCACCGAGAAAACCCCGATGGTCTGGCGCGGGCCGATGGCCAGCGGCGCCCTGCAGCAGATGCTGCAACAGACCCGCTGGAATGACCTCGATTACCTCATCGTCGACATGCCGCCGGGCACCGGCGATATCCAGCTGACGCTGTCGCAGAAAGTGCCGGTCACCGGCACCGTGATCGTCACTACCCCGCAGGACATCGCCCTGCTGGATGCCAAGAAAGGCATCGAGATGTTCCGCAAGGTCGATATCAGCGTGCTTGGGGTCATCGAGAACATGGCCCTGCACATCTGCCCGAAATGCAGCCATGAATCGCATGTATTTGGCGAGGGTGGCGGTGACCGGATCGCGAAGGAATACGGCGTGCCCTTGCTGGGCAGCCTGCCACTGGATATCCGCATCCGCGAGCAGCTCGATGCCGGCGTGCCCACAGTAGCGGCCGACCCGGACGGGCCGATTGCCGCCCATTATCGCGAGATCGCCCGCAAGCTGGGTGCCCGCATCGCCGAAATGGCGCTGCAGCAGAAGAGCGGCCCGCGCATCGTGATTTCCAATGACTAGGCCGTCATGAGGGGCGTCATGGGGTGTGTCGATTAGCCGCTGGAACGGCTATCATCGCAGCTCGCATTTTTCATCGTAGGCAGGGGCAGGAACACGCAATGAGCATCAAATCCGACAAGTGGATTCGCCGCATGGCTGAACAGCAGGGCATGATCGAGCCGTTCGAGGCCGG
>SBFY01000189.1 GCA_006227085.1 Gammaproteobacteria bacterium | reverse complement strand
TACGACAGATCACTTCTTGGCTTTTGCTTTTGGCTTGGCCTTTGCCTTCGGCTTGGCTTGTGCTTTTGCCTTGGCGGTGGGTTTTGCTTTCGCCGGAGCCTTGCTGGCTGCTTTGGCTTTGGCTGGCGCTTTCGCCTTGGCTGGTGCTTTCGCAGCCTTGGGAGCTGGCAGCAGGTGCTTGACCGCTTCGGCTTCCTGGCTCAGTTCCAGCTCGGTGGCCTTCATTTTTTCCAGGCTGAAGGCATTGATGGCCAGGCCTTTGACGATGCTCCACTTGCCGCCTTTGCAGGTGCAGGGGAAAGAGTAGATCAGGCCTTTCTCGATGCCATAGCTGCCATCGGAGTAGACACCCATGCTGACCCAGTCGCCTTCGGCCGTGCCCAGCGCCCAGCTGCGCATGTGGTCAATGGCGGCATTGGCGGCTGAGGCAGCGGAAGAAGCGCCACGGGCAGCAATCACGGCAGCGCCACGCTGCTGTACGGTCGGGATGAAGGTGTCGGTATACCACTTCTGCTCAACCTGCTTGCTGGCGGCCTTGCGGCTCACTGTGGCGTGATGGATGTCGGGGTACTGGGTCGAGCTGTGGTTGCCCCAGATGATCATCTTTTTCACGTCATTGACGGTCTTGCCGGTTTTGCCTGCGAGCTGGCTCAGGGCGCGGTTGTGATCCAGGCGGGTCATGGCGGTGAACTGGCGCGGGTCGATATCCGGCGCATTGCGCTGGCAGATGAGGGCGTTGGTGTTAGCCGGGTTACCGACCACCAGCACCTTGATCTTGCGGCTGGCAACCTTGTTGATGGCCTTGCCTTGCACGGAGAAGATGGCGGCGTTGGCTTCCAGCAAATCCTTGCGCTCCATGCCGGGGCCGCGGGGGCGTGCGCCCACCAGCAGGGCATAGTCGGCATCCTTGAAAGCGACTTCCGGGTTGTCGGTACATACCGTGCCGGCCAGCAACGGGAAAGCGCAGTCTTCCAGTTCCATGGCCACGCCCTTGAGGGCGCCCAGTGCCGGGGTGATTTCCAGCATCTGCAGGATCACGGGCTGGTCCGGGCCCAGCATGGCGCCAGAAGCGATGCGGAACAGCAGGGAGTAACTGATCTGGCCGGCGGCGCCGGTCACGGTGACACGAACGGGTTTTTTCATGGCAGTGTTCCTGTGGGGTGCGTGGCAAACATCATCAATAACCGGCCCAAAGGCCGTCGTGGTCACGGTGAAGGCGGGTGCCTTGCCGTTTCGGGCGCATAGTTTATTGAATTGGCGCGGTTTTGGCGAGGGTCCAGGGCGGGGGAATAGGCTAGAATAATGCGATTATCCGGGGGCACGGTCATGACAGCGGCACAGCTCAAGGCACGCACTGAGTTCAATAAATTGCAGAAACGCCTGCGTCGGCAAGTTGGCCAGGCGATTGAAGACTTTGCCATGATCGAGGAAGGCGACAAGGTCATGGTGTGCCTGTCCGGTGGCAAGGACTCCTACACCATGCTGGATATCCTGATGGGGCTGCAGCGCACGGCACCGGTGCAGTTCGAGCTGGTGGCTGTGAACCTGGACCAGAAGCAGCCAGGTTTTCCGGAAGACGTGCTGCCAGCCTACCTGTCGTCTGTCGGTGTGCCGTTCCATATCCTGGAAAAAGACACCTACAGCATCGTCACGGAAAAGGTTCCTGAAGGAAAAACCTATTGCGGACTCTGCTCGCGCCTGCGTCGTGGCACCTTGTACGGTTTTGCCAGCGAGATCGGTGCGACCAAGATCGCCTTGGGGCATCACCGTGATGACATCATGGAGACCCTGTTCCTGAACCTGTTCTTTGGCGGTAGCCTGAAGGCCATGCCGCCCAAGTTGTTGTCAGACGATGGCCAGCACATCGTGATCCGCCCGCTGGCCTACTGCAAGGAGCGGGATATCACCCGTTACGCCAAGTGGAAGGCATTCCCGATCATCCCCTGCAACCTCTGCGGCTCGCAGGACAATATGCAACGCCAGGCCATCAAGGAAATGCTGCAGGGCTGGGAGCGCCAATACCCGGGCCGGCTGGATTCCATTGCCGGGGCGATCGCCAATGTGGCGCCTTCCCAGCTGGCGGACCGTACCCTGTTTGATTTCCAGGGCCTCGAGGAGGTCCGGCGTGAGCGCCTGCAGGGGGCGCTACGGGTAGTGAACCTGAAAAATGCCTGAAATCGGCTATCATAGTGGGTAGCTGGAGCCGGGAACGCCAAGCCCGGTATGACAAGGAGGATAACAATAATGGCAATAAACAGTACCCTCTCTGACGATGGCAAGGAACTGACGATCCACATTGATGGCCGCTTTGACTTCAGCTGCCACCAGGATTTCCGTAGCGCCTACCAGCGTGATGATGCCGACCCCAGTCATTACCGGATTGACCTGAAGGGCGCGGTATACCTTGATAGCTCTGCCTTGGGCATGTTGTTGCTGTTGCGTGATTACGCCGGTGGTGATGAGGCCAACGTCAAGATCCTCAATCCCAGTGAAGACGTTCGCAAGATCCTGCGTATTTCCAATTTCCAGCGTTTGTTCACTATCCAGTAATCTTCCCGCACAGGCGATCAGGGGCCGTGATGCAAGATGACAGCCTGACCATCCTGATCGCGGATGACAGCAATACCGATCGTCTCCTGCTGGAGGCCTTTGTCCGCAAGCTTGGCCATCGCACCATTACTGCAGTGGACGGTGTGGAAGCAATTGAATGCTTTCATCGCCAGCAGCCGGACATCGTCTTGCTGGATGCATTAATGCCACGCATGAACGGGTTTGAAGTGGCGGCGCAAATCCGCCGTGAAGTGGGTGATACCTTTATCCCGATTATTTTCCTGACCGCGCTGACGGAAGCCGATTCGCTGGCGCAATGCCTGGAAGCCGGTGGTGATGATTTCCTGACCAAGCCGTATAACAGCGTCATCCTGAAAGCCAAGATCAATGCTTTCCGGCGCATGCTGAAAATGCATGGCACCTTGCAGGAACAGCGTGACGAGATTGCACGTTATAACGAGCACCTGTTACGTGAGCAGGATCTGGCCAAGCGGATTTTTGACAAGGTGGCGAGGCCGGGATATTTCAAGGCAAATAACCTGCGTTTTTCCATGTCACCGATGGCGATGTTCAACGGCGATATTTTATTGGTGGCCTTGCAGCCATCCGGTAATTTGCTGGCCTTGCTGGGTGATTTTACCGGTCATGGATTGGCAGCGGCAGTCGGTGCCATGCCATTGGCGCAAACCTTCTATGGCATGGCCGAAAAAGGCTTTGCCCTGAAGGATATGGTTCGTGAATTGAATGCCAAGTTGTATGAGGTATTACCAACCGGGGTGTTCTGTTGCGCCTGCCTGGTCGAGCTGGATTTTGAGCATCACACCTTGCAAGCCTGGAATGGTGGTTTGCCAGACCTGTTCCTGGTGCATGGTCGCGAGCAACGTATCGAGCGCATTCCCTCGAAAAGCTTGCCGTTGGGCGTGAGCAGTAGCGATGCGTTTGACCCGGCGCCGGGAATGTATGAAATGGAACCGGATGATCGTGTATTCCTGCGCTCGGATGGTATCCATGAAACCGTGAACGCGGCAGGGGATATGTTCGGGGAGGATCGGCTGGAGGCCATCCTGCACCGTGATATTCCCATGGCGGCCATGTTCGATGCAGTGATGCAGGCGGTGAATGCGTTTGCTGAAGGGACGGAACGGACGGACGATGTTTCCCTGGTCGAGCTGGTCATGGTGCCCAAGCAGGCGTTCCAGACGGGCAGTGATGTTGTCCCGTTGGTGCGTGAGTTGCAGGGGCCTGTGGACTGGGCACTGGATTATGAATTGCGGATGGACAGCATCCGCAGCTTCAACCCATTGCCGTTGATGTTGCACATCTTGCTGGAAGTGCCGGGTTTGCGTGGTCATGCCGGGGATATCTACACCATCCTGTCCGAGCTGTATGCGAATGCTGTGGAGCATGGTGTGGCAGGGCTGGATTCCTCCATGAAGGAAACCCACGAAGGCTTCGTGGGGTATTACCTGCAGAAAGAACAGCGCTTGCGTGAGCTGGCGGATGCCTGGGTGCGTTTCCATATTGAATACCGGGGTGATGACAACGGTGGATGCCTGCGGATTGTCGTTGAAGACAGCGGTAAGGGCTTCAAGGAAGTCCCGGACATGACCATGCCGGAGAGCGGGGGCCAGTTTTCCGGGCGGGGATTGCCTTTACTGAAGACACTGTGCCGGTCGTTGACTGTGCTGTCTCCGGGTAATAGGGTAGAAGCCGTGTATGACTGGCAATACAAGCAGTCACGGGCATAGGTAGGGCATTTCCTGTGACCCGCTGGCGATCACACAGCAGGGAGGCTTCATGACTGAACCCGTATCGCACCTGGACCAGGCGGTTATCGCTGAGCTGCAAGGCATCATGGGTGATAGTTTCGGTTTGCTGGTGGACACGTTCCGGCAGGATTCCCTGGGTCGTATCGAGTCCTTGCGGCAGCATGTGGCAGGTGGGGCAGCAGAAGATGTCCGCCAGGTTGCGCACAGTTTCAAAGGCAGTGCCGCCAACCTCGGTGCCCTGCAGCTGGCATCCCTGTGCCAGTCGCTGGAAGCCATGGGCAAGTCAGCGGATTTGGCCGATGCCCCTGTGCGACTGCAGCACGTGGAGACTGAATTCACTTACGTCATCGCTGAGCTGGAAGCGCTGTTGCCCGGTTGAGGGTATTTGCCAGGCGAACGCGTATAATTGCTGGCTTTAGGCATGGGAGCCTGCGGTGTCCGCTGCTTCATTTCCTGTTGGTAACACCTTGGTGGTTGACAGCGTGTCCGCAATACGCGGGCAACGTTCGCTATTCATGGGTGTCAGTGCTGGGGTGAAAGCGGGGGATATCCTCCAATTGGGCGGCGCCAACGGTGCCGGCAAAACCACGCTCCTGCAAATGATGGCGGGGCTTACGCGGCCGCACTCAGGGTGTATCCGCTGGAATGGCGCGGCCTTGCCTGCGGCCCAGTTGGCCCTGTCGCAATCGCTGGCCTGGCTGGGGCACCAGAATGGCCTGAAATCCGCCTTGACCCCGTTGGAAAACCTGCGTTGGGCATTGGGCGTGGCCGGTGTGGCCTGGCAGGAGCCCGAGGCGATTCGTGAGCTGGTGGCCCTGGGGCTCGCAGCCGTGCTGGAACAGCCTGTCGCCACCTTGTCGGCAGGCCAGAAACGGCGGGTGGCATTGGCGCGTGTGTTCCTGTCGCAAAAGCCGTTGTGGGTGCTGGATGAGCCGTTGACTGCGTTGGACCAGCACATTATTCCCCTGGTAGAAGCCCGCTTGCGTGAACACGCTGCCCGCGGCGGCCTGCTGGTGTTGACGGCGCACCAACCGATGGCGCTGGGCGAGGCGCACCGTGTGCTGCAACTGGGAGACGGCGATGCTTAAGGCCTTGCTGTGGCGTGACTTGTTGTTGACCTACCGTCGCCGGGGTGAGTGGTTATTGCCGTTGGTTTTCCTGCTGGGCGTGGTGCTGTTGTTTCCCTTGGCGATTGGGCCCGGTGAAAAGACCTTGTCGCAGGTTGCAGCGGGGGCCGGCTGGATAGCGGCATTGCTGGCCAGCTTGTTGGCGGTGGAGCGCTTGTTTCGCGAGGATTACGAGGACGGGGCCCAGTCCTTGTTGTTGTTGGCGCCTGTTTCGCTGTATGCCATGGTGCAAGTGCGCGTGTTGGCCCATTGGTTGGTGACCGGTTTGCCGATCAGCGTATTATCGATGTTGCTGGGTGTGTTGCTGTATCTCCCGGCCAATGCCATTCCGGTCTTGCTGGTGGCCATGTTGCTGGGGACGATCACGTTTGCCCAGCTGGGCGCATTAGGGGCTGCGTTGACTGTGTCATTAGGTCGTGGCGGCTTGCTGATGGTGTTCCTGGTGTTGCCGATGTATGTGCCGGTATTGATCTTCGGGGTGAGTGCGGTGGAGCAGGCGGCGGGTGATTGGGCGGCCACAGGGCCGCTGGCATTATTGGCAGCGATGGCCTCTCTTGCCACTGCGCTCGCACCGCTGGCGACTGCTGCGGTGCTGCGTGTGGTCAGTGATTAAACAGGGTCTGTATCAGGCCGTGATGATGCGTGCGGCAACAATCAGTACCACCATCAGGCCGCAGAGTGCGCCAATCGTCAGTGCCAGGGAGCGCATGGTGCGGCTGTCTTGTTCAGTTTGGGTTCCGGTCTGCGGGGCGTGCGCCATGGGATTCTCCTTATCGATTCTGGGGTTATGGCTTGCAGGCTCACTCTACGGGCTGCAGGGTTGTGGGGGCATTGATATGCGTCAACGCTTGCAACGCTGCTGCAATCCTGTGCCATTTTGCTGTTGGTGAAGAAGCGCTGCCGGTATAATCCTGCGCGTCGGGTGAGACTGGCTACCCAGGCTGGTCCAAAAGGTTGTTGGGCAAGGCGTTGCCGGGAAGCATTGCATGTGGTCATGGTTTCATAAATGGGGATCGCCCAAGTGGTTTTACGGAATGGCCGGGCGCTGCCTGCCGTGGGTGGCCGTGGCGACCCTGTTGTGCTGGGGCATCGGGTTGGGCTGGGGGCTGTTGGTGGCCCCGATGGATTTCCGGCAAGGCAATAGTTTCCGCATCATCTATGTGCATGTGCCGGTGGCGGTGGTGTCGCTGGCAGGTTATTACCTGATGGCCATTGCCGCAGCGATCCATCTGGTCTGGCGGATGAAGCTGGCAGACATGGCGCTCAAATCAGCGGCGTTGATTGGTGCGGCGCTGACGTTCCTTGCCCTGGTGACAGGTGCTATCTGGGGCAAGCCCACATGGGGTACCTGGTGGGTATGGGATGCACGCATCACCTCCATGCTGGTGTTGTTCCTCATTTATATGGGGATTGTGTTGCTGTATGAGGCGCTGGCAGATCGGCCAGAGCAGGCCAGTCGGGTATGCGCGATCCTTGCCTTGGTGGGTACGGTCAACATACCGATCATCTACAAATCGGTGGATTGGTGGTACAGCCTGCACCAGCCGGCCACGATTCGTTTTACCGGCGCACCGAGCATGGATCCCTCCATGTTTTACCCCCTGCTGTGGTGCATCGTGGCGTGCTACCTGATGTATGGCACGCTGATGATGTTGTATGTGCGCGGGGAAATCCTGCGTCGCGAAATCCGCACCCAGTGGTTGCAGGACATTGTGAGAGGGATGCGCTGATGTATTTTGATTCCTGGCAGCAGGCTTGGGAGATGGCGGGGCATGGTCCTTATGTCTGGGGTGCTATCAGTATCTGTTTGCTGTTGTTTATCTGGCTGCCGGTCCGGGAGTTAATCGCGCAGCGCCAATTGTTGCGTCGTGAACAGCGGCGCCAGCAACTGTTGTCACAACAAGCCAGTATGGGTAACACCTGATGCATCCTTTACGTAAGCAACGATTGTGGGTTGTGGTGTTTATCGTGGCTTTCAGCTCGTTGGCAGTGGCCTTGGTCATGATGGCCTTGCGTGAAAACATCAACCTGTTTTATCCCCCGGAGAAAGTGCTTGCCGGTGAGGCACCGGTCGGCAAGATGATCCGCATCGGTGGCATGGTGCGTGAGGGTAGTGTGATCCGTGAGGCGGGCAGCTTGCGTGTGCGCTTTGATGTCACGGATTTCAAGGGTACGGTGCCCGTGGTGTATGAAGGTATCCTGCCGGATTTGTTTGGCGAAGGGCAGGGTGTGGTCACCCAGGGCAAGTTGGTTGACGGCGTGTTTGAGGCCAGTGAGGTTCTGGCCAAGCATGATGAGAATTACATGCCGCCGGAATTGATCGATGCCATGGGGCCGGATCATCCCGGTCCGAAGAAGAAAGCACCATGATGTGGCCTGAGCTTGGCCATATGGCCATGATCCTGGCAACGCTGCTGGCGTTGTTGCTGGTGCTGGTCCCCCTGTTTCCCACGCTGTTTCCTGCACGCATTGCCCGGGTGCTGGCCTTGTCGCATGCGGGTTGTGTACTGCTGGCGTTTGCGGTGTTGTTGAAGTCATTTTACGACAATGATTTCAGTGTCCTGCTGGTGGCCAATAACAGTCATTCCTTGTTGCCCTGGTATTACCGCTTGACCGCCACCTGGGGTAATCACGAAGGGTCAATGTTGCTGTGGGCGTTGGTGCTGTCACTCTGGATGGCACTGGTCGCCATTGGTGTGCGCAGCCAAACCGAGCAGTTTGTCAGTCGCGTGTTAGGCATCATGGGCAGCATTGCCATTGGGTTTGGCTTGTTTATCCTGCTGACGTCCAGTCCGTTTGAGCGTGTGTTGCCGGATGTGCCGGTCAATGGTGCTGACCTGAATCCATTGCTGCAGGATTTTGCGATGATCGTGCATCCCCCGACCTTGTACATGGGGTATGTCGGCTTGTGTGTGGCCTTTGCTTTTGCTTTGGCTGCCTTGTGGGAAGGGCGGCTCGACGCCAGCTGGGCCAAACACGTGCGGCCATGGGTGTTGGCGGCATGGTCCTTTTTGACGATCGGTATCGCACTCGGCAGTTGGTGGGCGTATTACGAATTGGGTTGGGGCGGCTGGTGGTTTTGGGATCCGGTGGAAAATGCCTCATTGATTCCCTGGTTGGTGGCTACAGCGTTATTGCATTCCCTGGCCGTCACCGAGCGGCGTGATGCCTTTCGTGGCTGGACATTGCTGTTGGCCATTCTCGCCTTTGCCTTGAGCTTGCTGGGTACGTTCCTCGTGCGTTCCGGCGTCTTGACCTCGGTGCATGCGTTTGCAGCCGATCCGTCACGCGGTTTATTCATCCTGGTTTTTCTTGGCATCGTGATTGGTGGCGCCTTGCTGGTGTATGCGTTGCGCGCGGCGGCATTGGTCAAGCCGGTGAGGTTTGCTGCGCTGTCGCGTGAGACCTTGCTGCTGGTGAATAACGTGTTGTTGCTGGTTGCAGCCGCAACGGTGTTGCTGGGCACCTTGTTCCCGCTGTTGATGGATGCCTTGGGGCAAGGGCGCTATTCCGTTGGTCCGCCTTATTTCAACCTGGCCGTTGGGCCGGTGTTGCTGTTCGTGGTGGCGTTGCTGGCTATTGCGCCAGTGGTGCGTTGGCAATCCACGGCATCCGGTGTGTTTATCCGTTCGCTACGTTTGCCGCTTGTGGCCTTGCTGTTGCTGGTGCCGGTGTTGGCTTATGTGTTGCCAGCCCATGACCGACTGGCAGCGATAGCGGGTGTGTTGTTGTCAGCTTGGGTATGGGTGATTGTGGTGCAAGCGTTGTGGCAGCGTTGGCGCTCATCGGCACGCATGCATCCGCGCTTCCTGTCCATGCTGGTGGCACATACCGGTGTGGCGGTGACATTGTTTGGCGTGGTGATGGTGGGTTTGTACGGTGAAGCGCGCGATATCCGGCTGGCGCCGAAGGAAACCTATGCCTTGGGGGCGTACAGTTTTTACCTGGAATCCATTGGCTCGCGCACAGGCCCGAATTACCAGGCGGTGGTTGGCAAGGTGTTACTGATCGAAGGCAATGATGTGCGTGCGGAACTCTATCCGGAAAAACGCCATTACCGCAGTGGCGGCAAGCCGATGACCGAAGCAGCGATCTTGCCCGGCTTGATGCGGGATGTGTATGTGGTGCTGGGCGAGCCATTGGACGGTGAGGCCTGGTCGTTACGGGTGCAAGTCAAACCCGCTATCCGCTGGATATGGATTGGCGCAGCGATCATGGCCTTGGGAGGCATGCTGGGAATTTGGGCCAAAAGACGGACGGATAGCGGGAGGGCGCCATGAAGTCGTTATGGCGTTTCTTGCCGGTTGGCGTGTTTGTGCTGCTGGCGGTGTTCTTGTACCTGGGCTTGGGTCGTGATGCAGAACATATTGATTCGCCCTTGCTGGAAAAGCCCTTGCCTGTGTTTGCCTTGCCAGACCTGTCTGATCCGGATCGCTTGCGTACGCAAGAGGACTTCAAGGGCGCCGCCACGTTATTGAATGTGTGGGCGACCTGGTGCATCAGTTGTCGGGTGGAACATCCGTTCCTGGTCCGTATCGCGCGTGAGCAGGGGGTGCGTATTGTCGGCCTCAATTACAAGGATGATGGTACAGCCGCCACGACCTGGTTGCAGGAACGGGGTGATCCGTATGCCTTCACGATTGTGGATGCCGATGGGCGCCTGGGGCTGGATCTGGGCGTCTATGGGGCACCGGAAACCTATTTGCTGGATGCGCACGGCGTGATCCGTTACAAGCACGTGGGTGTGATCGATGAGCGTGTGTGGGTGGACATCCTGCAGCCGCAGTGGAAACGCTGGCAGTCACCGGGTGGGCAGCCATGATGCGCAGTCTCCTGCTATGTCTCGTGCTGTTGGCGATGCCTTCGTGGGCGGTGGTTGAGACACGGCGTTTTTCCAGCGATCTGGAACGCCAGCGGTTTGAGTCACTGGCCGCAGAATTGCGTTGCCCGAAATGCCAGAACCAGAACCTGCTGGACTCTGATGCCCCGATTGCCAGGGATTTGCGTGATGTGTTGCATGAACAATTGCAGGATGGCCGTACGGATGGCGAAATCATGCAGTTCATGACCGATCGTTATGGCGAGTTTGTGCGTTACCGACCGGATTGGCATGGGCCGGCCCTGTTGATATGGGTGTTGCCTGCACTGCTGTTGTTATTGGCTGTATGGGTTGCCTGGCGGCAAATACGGCGTGCATCGGCTAGTAGCGAAGAGGATGCGGCATGAGTTTCTGGATCGCGGCAACCTGCCTGGCCCTGCTGGTGCTGGTGCCGTTTTTGTTACCGGCGCTCAGCAGTGCCGTGTTGGCCCCGGCGGCGCATCCCTGGTCACGTCGTGAGCGCATCACCCTGTTGTTGGCGGCTGTCCTGTTGGTGGCGGCAGCAGCCCTGGTGTATCGGCACTTGGGTGCGGCATCCGATGTCAGGCTTTATCGTGAGCTGCAGGCGATGCCGGCCGAAGCCATGACCCCCGAATCACCCCAATGGCAGTCCTTGCTGGTGCGCATTGCGGCTCGGTCGGCGGAGCGCCCGGCCAATCACGGGTATTTGCGATTGCTGGCCGAAGATGCAGCGGCTCGTGAGGATTGGGTTGCGGCCAATGGTTACTACCAGCAATTGGCGGAATTGTCCGGACATGATCCTGATGTGGAAGCCCTCTGGTTGACAGCCCGTTTCATGGCAGCCAACCGCCAGATTGATGACACCCTGCGCCAGGACATGGAAGCCTTGTTATCGCTGGATCCGGCGCAGGCATCGGTGCGCGGCATGCTGGGGATGGATGCCTTTGCCAAGGCGCAGTACGGCGAGGCCATCAGCCACTGGCAGCAGGCCTTGAAGCACTTGCCACCGAATGATCCGGTGGCAGCGATGCTGAAGCAGGGGGTCACCCGGGCGCGCCTGGCCCTGGGGGAGTCGTTACCGGTTTTGCGCATTGAGGTGCCAAGGCCTGGGCTGGCTGATCCGCTACCCGCAGACAGCACCGTCTTTGTGTTCGTCTCGCTGGAAGGCCAGCGTATGCCATTGGCAGCCCGCAAACTGGCCTTGTCACAGCTGCCGCTGGTGCTCGAGCTGGGCGAGGCTGATGTCCTGGGTGGCCAGTCATGGCCGGTCCAGGCGGGGCGCCTGAGGGTGTCGGCCCGTTTGGTGCCGGCCGGGGCCGTGGGGGGCGAGGTCCTGTGGGAGGCTGCCAGTGACTGGCAGCCAGCGCCTGTGGGCAATGCCACTGTGGTGCTGTCGCCGGTTACCCCGCAAGCGGCACAAAAAAGCCGCTGAAATAGCCCCTGGAAGGCTCTTGGGCATAGTCCCCGGCGGCCAAACCCGATAGACTAGCGACTTGGCTTGGCCGCCAGGCTGGCCGGCATAATAAGACCGTCTTTTTCAACATCGTGACTGATCCGGATTGGGGTACCCATGCGACTGAAGTGTATCAAGCTGGCTGGTTTCAAATCCTTTGTCGACCCCACCACGATTAACCTGCCGAAGAATATGAACGCGATCGTTGGTCCCAACGGTTGTGGCAAATCCAACGTGATCGATGCCGTGCGCTGGGTGATGGGCGAAACCTCGGCCAAGCACCTGCGCGGTGATTCCATGGCCGATGTCATTTTCAATGGCTCCAGTGCCCGCAAGCCCTTGGGTCAGGCCTCGATTGAGCTGGTGTTTGATAACGCCGATGGCAGTCTGGGGGGTGAATACGCCGGTTTCGCCGAGATTTCCATCAAGCGCAAGGTGACCCGTGACGGGCTGTCGGATTATTTCCTCAATGGCGCCAAATGCCGTCGCAAGGACATTACTGACATTTTCCTGGGAACGGGTCTTGGCCCGCGCAGCTATGCCATCATCGAGCAGGGCATGATTTCCCGCCTGATCGAAGCCAAGCCGGATGAGCTGCGCGTCTACATTGAAGAAGCTGCGGGGATTTCCCGTTACAAGGAGCGCCGCAAGGATACCGAATCCCGCATGCGTCGCACCCGTGAAAACCTGGAGCGATTGACGGACATTCGTGAAGAACTCGAGCGCCAGCTGGATCGCCTGAAGCGCCAGGCCGCCGCAGCTGAAAAATACCGTGAGTACAAAACGCAGGAACGCAAGTTGCGCGGTGAATGGCGTGCTATCCAGTGGCGCAGCATGGAAACGGAAGCCACGGCACGTGCCAAGCAAACCAGCGAGCTGGAATTGGCGCAGGAACAGGTGATTACCCGCCAGCGTTCACTGGACACGTCGATTGAGAAGCAGCGTCTTGAACAAACCGAATTGAATGACCGGCACAACGAGGTGCAAGGGCGCTATTACGGTCTGGGCGAGGAAATTGCCCGTCTGGAACAGGACATCAAATACCAGAAGGACCGCAAGCAGCAGTTAAGCCAGGATCTTGAGCAGGCCCAGCGCAGTTTCACCGATACCCAGCGGCACTTGCAGGAAGATGAAGGCAAGGTCAAAACCTGGCGCGATGAGCTGGCGCAACTGGAGCCGCAATTGAACCAGGCCAAGGGTCTGGAAGAAGCTTCGCTGAAACAGCTGCATGAAGCGGAAACCGCGATGCAGGATTGGCAAACCGCCTGGGACACGTTCAATGAAGAGGCCAGTGTGCCGAAGCGTGATGCGGAAGTGCAGCAATCGCGTATCCAGCACCTCGAAGCGGGCTTGCAGCGCTTGGCCAACCGCAGCAAGCAACTGCAGCAGGAACTGGCCTCAGTGGTGGATGATGAAGCCGAGAAAGCCCTGAAGGAAGGTCGACAGCAATTACAGGCGCTGGACAAGCAGGCAGAGGCCGGCCAGAAAGGCCTGGAAACCCTGGCACAGCAACTCCAGGCTAATCGTCAAGTCGTGGCTGAGCGCAGCGCTGAACTGGATGGTGTGCGCACACGCTTGCAGGAACAGCGTGGCCGTTATGCGTCATTGGAAGCCTTGCAACAGGCAGCCTTGGCTGAAGACGATGAGCGTGTGGCCGGTTGGTTGAAGGCACGTGGCATCGTGCAGGCACCGCGTCTGGCGACCCGCCTGAAAGTCGAGGCCGGTTGGGAGCGTGCGGCTGAAACAGTGCTGGGTCGTTACCTTGAGGCGGTGTGTGTGGATGATTTATCTGCACTCGGCAAGGAATTGGCCGGTTTTGAAGGCCGCCTGACCTTGATCAACCCGAAAGAAGGCGCGTCAATCAAGGCGCCTGCAAACAGCTTGCTGGAAAAAGTCAGTGATGCCGGTGCATTGGGGCAGTTGTTGGCGCGCGTGAGCTGTGTGAATACCTTGGATGATGCCCTGGCAAAACGCAGCAGCCTGGCAGATGACGCTACCCTGGTGACGCGTGACGGGGTGTGGGTTGGCAAAGGCTGGATCATGCTGAATCCGGCGGATGAGCAGCAATCCGGCATTCTTGCGCGCGCACGGGAGCTGGAGTCCCTCAAGCAAGCCCTGGAAACGGATACCCAAAAGGTCAGCGAACTGGAGCAGGCACTGGCGGCAGCCCGTGATGGCTTGCGCAAACTGGAAGCTGACCGTGAAACGGCGGAACAGCAGCTGCGACAGATTGGTCGCCAGCAGGGTGAGGTGCGTGCCAGCATCTCCGGACAGGAAGCGCGGCTGGAAGCACAGGCCCGTCGCCGTGAAGGATTGTCACGCCAGGTCAGTGATACCGATAGCCAATACCAGGCTGAAGCCACTGCCCTGGAAAATGCCCGCAAGCAATTGCAGTCTGCCGTGGAAGCGATGGCTGCCAATGAAAAACGTCGTGAACAGTTGCTGACCCAGCGTGACCATGTTCGCAAGACACTGGATGAATCCCGTCACCGTTCGCGTCATGAGAAAGATGCCAGCCACCAGTTGGCGGTACAAGTGCAGACCTTGCGCGTGCAGCAAGATGCTGCGGTGACCAGTATTGATCGCATGCGCGATCGACTGGCGACCTTGCAGCAGCAACAGGAACAATTGCGTGCCAGCCTGGCAGAAAGCGATGCGCCGCTGGCAGGGTTGGCGGAAAAACTCGAGACATTGCTGGCCCAGCGTCTCAAGGTGGAAGAGCAGTTGACGGCAGCACGGCAGGCCTTGAGTGATGCCGATCATGCCCTGCGTGAGCTGGAGGCGGAGCGTCACAAGGTTGAGCAGGAATTGTCCGAGCGTCGCAGTGCACTGGAACAGGCGCGTCTCGAATCACAGACCTTGACGGTGCGCCGTCGCAACATCGAAGACCAGTTGATGGAAGACGGGCAGGACCTGAAGGGCTTGCTGGAAGGTTTGCCGGAATCGGCGAACGAAGCGCAGTGGCAAGAGGATTTGCAAAAAGTCGGCCAGCGTATCCAGCAGCTTGGCGCCATTAACCTGGCCGCCATTGATGAATACCGCATCCAGTCAGAACGCAAGCTTTACCTGGACGCACAGAACGACGACCTGGTGGAAGCATTGACCACGCTGGAAAATGCCATCCGCAAGATTGATCGTGAAACCCGCCAGCGCTTCAAGGACACGTTTGATCGTGTCAACGAAGGCTTGCAGGACCTGTTCCCGAAAGTCTTTGGTGGTGGCAAGGCGTCGCTGGAATTGACTGGCGATGACCTGCTGGATACCGGGGTCGCCATCATGGCGCGTCCACCAGGCAAGACCAATGCCAGCATCAGTGTGTTGTCGGGTGGTGAAAAGGCGTTGACCGCCATTGCCCTGGTGTTCTCGATTTTCCAGTTGAACCCGGCACCGTTCTGTATGCTCGACGAAGTGGATGCGCCATTGGATGACGTGAATACCGGCCGCTATGCGCGCATGGTGCGTGAAATGTCGTCGAAGGTGCAGTTTATCTACATCACCCACAACAAGATCTCCATGGAGCTGGCGGATCATTTGATGGGTGTCACCATGCAAGAGCCTGGTGTTTCGCGCATCGTCTCGGTGGATGTGGATGAAGCGGCTGAAATGGCTGTGGCCTGACGTTCTCGCCGGTAAGCACCAGGAGTCATGATGGCATTTGGCATGCGTGAGGGGATGTTTGCACTGGGCCTGCTGGTGGTGCTGGCCTTGTTGTTGCTTGCCTATCGTCACTATCGTGGTGAGCACCGCAACCCGATTCGCATGAAAGCCAAGCCTTCCCAGGGAACTCCTGCGGGCATCGACGAACCTGAATTGAATCGTGAGATTGCCGGTCCACCACGCGTCGTCTCGCGCCAGAAGCCGGTGCTGGATGTCGAGGAAGGCATCACTGCCTCGGTAGGCCGTGTCACCGAAGAGCGCGACATCCCGGTATTGGTGAATCGTGTGGCCTTGGCCAATACGGCTGCTGCGCGGCGTTATCGTGAGGAAAGCCAGGCAGAAGCGAGTACGGCAGGGCAGGGCTCATTGCTGGAACTGCCGGAAGTGTCAGAGGTGCCCGATGGCCCATTACCCGGCGTGGCGGAATTGTTTGTGTTCCGGGTGTTGCCGCCGGATGAAGAAGGCTTTGATGGCAATGCGGTGCTGCAAATCCTGCTGGCCTGCGACTTGCGCTTTGGCAGCATGAATATTTTCCATCGCCATGAAGAAAGTCGTGGCCGGGGACCGGTGCAGTTCAGCGTGGCGAACCTGATGGAGCCCGGTGCGTTTGACCTGGATACGATGGCCACTGATCGCCTGTCCGGCCTGTGCTTTTTCATGAGTTTGCCGGGGCCGGCGAATCCCGTGAAAGCCTTTAACTACATGGTGGAAACGGCCCAGTGCATCGTCAAGAACCTGGGTGGTGAATTGCTCGATGAAGCGCAATCGGTGGTGACCTTGCAGACGCTCGAGCATGGTCGCCAGTCCATCCGTGAATTCGAGCGCCGGCAATTGGCAGGTCGTTGATTGGCCATGGCCGCCTCGCCAAGCAACGAGATTGACGCCCTCAAGTCCGCGATTCGTGAACACAACCATCGTTACTATGTGCTGGATGAACCCAGTATCACAGACAGTGAATACGATCGCCTGTTCCAGCGCCTGCAAGCACTGGAAGCCCAATACCCCGAACTGAAAACACCGGATTCACCGACCCAGCGGGTTGGGGCGGCACCGTTGTCGGCCTTTGCCCAGGTGCGCCATAGCGTGCCGATGTTGTCGCTGGACAATGCATTTGCCGAGGATGATTTTGTCGCTTTTGACCGGCGCGCCCATGAGCGCCTGAAAAGTGATGCGCCGTTGCAATATGCCTGTGAGCCCAAATTGGACGGTATTGCCGTCAGCTTGCGCTATGAGCACGGCGTACTCGTGAGTGCTGCCACACGGGGTGATGGCACGACCGGTGAAGACATCACCGTGAATGTGCGCACGATTCCCAGTGTGCCATTGGCGTTGATGGGCAAGGGCTGGCCAGCCGTGCTGGAAGTGCGCGGTGAAGTGTTCATGCCCAAGGCCGGCTTTGAGGCCCTCAACGCAAAAGCGCGGCAAAACGGTGACAAGGTGTTTGTGAACCCGCGCAATGCGGCGGCGGGTAGCCTGCGCCAGCTGGATTCGCGCATCACTGCGCAACGTCCGCTTGATTGGTATGCCTATGGCCTGGGCAGCATTGAAGGCGGGACATTGCCGGACACCCACAGCGAGGTCATGCAGGCCTTGCGTGGCTGGGGTTGTCCGGTCAACCCGGAAGCGGTGGTGGCCAATGGCCTGGAAGATTGCCATCGCTATTACCAGCGCATGCAGGAGCGGCGGGCGCAGTTGCCGTATGACATTGATGGGTTGGTGTTCAAGGTCAACCGTTTTGACCTGCAGGAGCGGCTCGGGTTTGTGTCACGCGCGCCGCGCTGGGCGATTGCCTGGAAATTCCCGGCTCAGGAAGAGATGACCCGCCTGCTGGATGTGGAATTCCAGGTGGGGCGTACCGGCGCATTGACGCCAGTGGCGCGCCTGGAACCGGTGTTTGTCGGCGGCGTGACGATCAGCAACGCCACCTTGCACAACATGGACGAGATTGGGCGTTTGGGTCTCTGTTGCGGGGACACGGTGATCGTGCGCCGGGCAGGGGATGTGATCCCGCAGGTTGTGAGCGTGGTGACAGAACGCCGGCCAGCGGATGCGAGGGCGATCGTGTTGCCGGCGTATTGCCCGGTTTGCGGTTCACCGGTGGAACGCGATCCGGAACAGGCCGTGGCTCGCTGTATGGGAGGCCTGGTGTGTGCAGCCCAGCAGAAAGAGGCGATCAAGCATTTTGCCGCCCGGCGTGCCATGGACATCGAGGGCTTGGGCAGCAAACTGGTGGATCAACTGGTCGACGCGGGCCTGGTCCGGCATTTGCCGGATCTCTACCGGCTGCAGCTGCAGGATCTCGCAGAGCTGGACCGGATGGGTGAGAAATCCGCACTGAACGTGTTGCAGGCCATCGAGGCCAGCAAAGCCACAACCCTGCCAAGGTTTTTGTTTGCCCTTGGCATTCGCGAGGTAGGGGAGGCAACCGCACGTGCGCTGGCGCATCACTTTGGTTCATTGGAAGCGTTGCTGGCTGCCGACGAACAGCGTTTGCAGGCGGTACCGGATGTCGGTCCGGTGGTGGCTTCGCACTTGCTGGCGTTCCTCAATGATGAGCGTAACCGTTTGATTATCAAGGACCTTGTCGATAGTGGTATCCATTGGCCGGCGATTGAAGTGGCGGCCAGCAAACCGCTGGATGGCAAGACCCTGGTGCTGACGGGAACCCTGGAATCGATGACCCGTGACGAGGCCAAGGAGCAGTTGCAGGGGCTGGGTGCGAAAGTGTCGGGCAGTGTGTCGGCCAAGACGGACCTGGTGATTGCCGGGCCCGGTGCCGGTTCCAAATTGGCGAAAGCCGAGGCCTTGGCTGTCCCGGTTGTCGATGAAAAAGGCCTGCAGGATTTGCTGGCCGACCCGGCGGCTTTCCTTGCCCGATTGTAAGGCGCGAAATGCATTGAAATGCCCCAATCCTGCTGATTATTTTGGCTTGATGTGATTTAATGGCGCCGCTTTTTCGCGGCTCTTTTGCCGGTATTGGCAAAAGGGTTTCATGTCGTGGGTTCAGGGCCGACAGAGGGTGCTGTAACCTGGTTTTTAACTGTCTGCCGAGGCTCTTTCCTTGAAGCCGACCAACACTGCTGATCCGGAATACTTCCACAAGGTTGTGGATTGCCAATATGCCTGCCCGGCGCACACGCCAGTGCCGGAATACATTCGCCTGATTGCTGCCGGCCGTTATTCGGATGCCTATCTGGTGAACTGGGAATCGAACGTGTTTCCCGGTGTACTGGGCCGTACCTGTGACCGTCCTTGCGAACCTGCGTGCCGTCGTGGCCGTGTCGAGGAAGAACCGGTCGCGATTTGCCGTCTCAAGCGCGTGGCGGCAGATTTCAAGGGCGAGGTCAAACAACGGATGCCACAGGCACCGTTCGCTAAAAATGGCAAGAAGATTGCCTTGGTGGGTGGTGGTCCGGCTTCATTGACGGTGGCACGTGACCTGGCACCGCAGGGTTATGAAATCCATTTGTACGATGCACAAGACAAGGGTGGCGGCTTCATGCGCAGCCAGATCCCGTCATTCCGTTTGCCGGAAAGTGTGCTGGATGAGGAAGTGGGTTATGTGCTCGATCTCGGTATCGATGCGCACTTCAATCATTATGTTGAAAGCCTGAAAGATTTGCTGGCCAAAGGCTATGACGCGGTGTTTGTCGGTTCCGGTGCGCCGCGCGGCCGTGACCTGAATATCCCGGGTCGTGAGGAATCTGCTGCCAATATCCATATCGGCATCGAGTGGCTGGCGAATGTGGCGTTTAACCACATCAGCAAGATCGGTCGTCGTGTGATCGTGTTGGGTGGTGGTAATACCGCGATGGATTGTTGCCGCACCGCCCGTCGCCTGGGTGGCGAGGAAGTGAAGGTGCTGGTGCGCAGCCCGTTCGCTGACATGAAGGCTTCCCCATGGGAAATCGAAGACGCGATTGCTGAAGACATCCCGATCCTGGATAACCATGTACCGAAAGAGTATGTCCATGAGAATGGCCAGCTCAAGGGTGTGCGTTTCGAGAAAGTGAAAGCGGTTTACGATGACAAGGGCAAGCGCACGCTGGTGCCGACGGGTGAAGACCTGGTGTTCATCGAAGCCGATGATGTCATTTGTGCGGTTGGCCAGGAAAACAGTTTCCCATGGATTGAGCGTGATCTCGGCATCCAGTTTGATAAGTGGGATGTGCCGATGGTGGACAAGCTGACTTTCCAGTCCACGTTGCCCAAGGTGTTCTTTGGTGGTGACGCGGCTTTTGGTCCAGCAAACATCATTACGGCCGTGGCGCATGGCCATCAAGCGGCCGTTTCGATTGATTTGTTCTGCCAGGGCAAGGCGGTGGGTGATCGTCCTGCACCGGGTACCAAATTGGTCAGCACCAAGATGGGTATCCACGAGTGGAACTACGACAGTCAGGTGGCTGATGATGCGCGTTTTGCAGTGCCGCACGCGCCGAAAGACAAGACCCTGAAAGACCGCAAGATGGAGGTCGAGCTCGGCTTCGACTTGCAGACGGCTTACAAGGAAGCTGAGCGCTGCCTGAACTGTGATGTGCAAACCGTATTCACGGAAAAGCTTTGCATTGAGTGTGATGCGTGTGTGGATATTTGCCCGACGGACTGCATCAACTTTGTCACGGCTGAAGAAGATGAGGCGGCATTACGCGCCAAGCTGCGTGTACCGGCGAAGAATGACAGCCAGGATATTTGCGTGTCAGCGCCGGTGGCCACGGGCCGCATCATGGTCAAGGACGAAAACGTCTGCCTGCACTGCGGTTTGTGCGCAGAGCGTTGCCCGACCGCTGCATGGGATATGCAGAAATTCCTTTATAGCGTCACCAAGGCCAGCCAAGTGCTGAAAGCAGGGTAAGCAGCATGCGCCGCATTGATTCCGTCAACGATTTTGTCATCAAGTTTGCCAACGTGAATGGCACCGGCTCCGCCAGTGCCAACAACATGTTTGCCAAAGCCGTTTTCCGCATGGGCGTGCCGGTGAGCCCCAAGAATATTTTCCCGTCCAACATCCAGGGTCTGCCAACCTGGTATGAAGTGCGTGTGAACGAAAAGGGTTACCTCGGTCGCCGCGGTGGTGTTGATTTCATGGTTTGCGTCAATCCGCAAAGCATGGCCAAGGATGTGCAGGAAGTGCTGCCGGGTGGCTATTTCCTCTACGACAACACCAAACAGCTGGATTTGCGTTATGTCCGCCAGGACGTGAACTACATTGGCATCCCGCTGACCGATATCTGCCTGCGCGAATACACCGATCCGCGCAAGCGCCAGTTGTTCAAGAACATCATTTATGTGGGTGCCCTGGCGTCCTTGTTCAAGATGGATTTCGCTGTGCTCAAGAACCTGGTCAGTGACCAGTTTGAAGGCAAGGAAAAACTGATTGCGCCGAACATCCACGCCTTGGAGCTCGGTTACCAGTACGTGGAAACCCATTACCCCGATGTGTGCGGTATCCGCGTGGAAACCCGCGATAACGTGGGCGACCGTATCCTGCTGGATGGTAATACGGCGACCGGCCTTGGTGCAGTGTATGGTGGTGCGACAGTGGCTGCCTGGTACCCGATCACGCCGTCCACTTCGGTGGTGGAAGGGTTTGAGAAGTACGCCGGCCGTTTGCGTATTGATCCGGCAACCGGCCGCAAGAATTTCGCCATCATCCAGGCAGAGGATGAACTGGCGGCGATTGGCATGGTGATTGGTGCCGCCTGGAACGGTGCGCGTTCCTTCACAGCGACCAGCGGCCCCGGTGTGTCATTGATGAATGAGTTCCTGGGCCTCGCGTATTTTGCTGAAGTCCCGGCAGTGTTGATTGATGTGCAGCGCACTGGGCCTTCCACGGGTATGCCAACCCGCACGCAGCAATCAGACATCCTGATCTCTGCTTATGCGTCACATGGTGATACCAAGCATGTGTTGCTGATCCCGAGCACACCGCATGAATGCTTCACGATGACAGCGGATGCGTTTGACCTGGCTGAACGCCTGCAGACCCCGGTCATCATGTTGACCGACCTGGACCTGGGTATGAATGACCACATGACAGAGGCCCTGTCATGGGATGACTCCCGCCAGTATGACCGTGGCAAGGTGTATACCGCCGAAGACCTCGACCGTATCGGCCGTTTTGGTCGCTACCTGGACAGTGATGGGGACGGGATTCCTTATCGTACGTATCCGGGCACCCATCCGACCAAGGGTTCATTCTTTACCCGTGGTACCTCGCGTGATGAATATGCGGCGTATACCGAGGATGGCACGGTGTATGCCCGCAACATGGATCGCTTGCTGAAAAAGTGGGATACCGCAAAAACCCTGGTGCCGGCACCTGTCCTGCATCAGGATCGCAATGACAGCAAATATGGCATCATTTTTTATGGCACCAGCCAGTTCTCAGTGCTGGAAGCGTGCGATGGCTTGCTGGAAGAAGGTATCGCGCTGGATGCCATGCGTATCCGCAGTTTCCCGTTCAGTAACACCGTGCGTGATTTTATTGATAGCCATGAGGCGGTGTTCGTGGTTGAGCAGAACCGTGATGGCCAGATGCGTACGCTGTTGATCAATGAACTGGGACTGTCGCCTGATCGCCTGATCCCGGTGCTGAATTACGATGGCATGCCAATCACGGCCACCTGGGTGAAAAGCAAGGTGCGTGAGCGCTTCCCGGGCCATAATGTCACCACCTTGCATGCGAAGGCAGGGGAGTCAATCGAATGACCTATATCAAGCCGAGTTTCCGTCATCCCGAATTGCCTGTGAATGATTTGGGGTATACCAAGAAGGCATATGAGGGAGCGATCTCCACCCTGTGTGCTGGTTGTGGCCATGACTCCATCAGTGGCGCGATTATCCAGGCCTGTTTCGAGTTGTCGATCGAGCCGCATCGTGTCGCCAAGTTGTCAGGTATCGGTTGTTCGTCGAAGACGCCGACGTATTTCCTTGGCAATTCCCATGGGTTTAACTCCGTGCATGGGCGCATGCCTTCCATCGCCACGGGCGCCAACATGGCCAATCGCGACATGATTTATATTGGTGTTTCCGGCGATGGCGATACGGCGTCGATTGGGATGGGCCAGTTCGTGCATGCGGTTCGCCGTAACCTCAACATGATGTATGTGGTTGAGAATAATGGTTGTTATGGACTCACCAAAGGACAAGACTCTGCAACGGCGGACATCGGCTCACAAACCAAGAGTGGTGCGCCGAACCTGTACGAGCCGATTGACCTGGTGACCTTGGCGCTGGATCTGGGGGCGACCTTTGTCGCGCGCAGTTTTTCCGGTGACAAAGAGCAATTGGTCCCATTGATCAAGGCGGCATTGTCGCATCGAGGCTTTGCCTTCATTGATGTGATTTCACCGTGCGTGACCTTTAATAACACGGGCAAGTCCACCAAGAGTTATGACTTCGTGCGTGAACATATTGAAGCGACTGGCAAGATGGATTTCGTGCCAATGAAAGAAGAGATCACCACGGAATATGAGCCCGGTAATGCACAGGATGTGACGATGCATGACGGGTCGGTCATGCGTTTCCTCAAGCTGGATCAGGAGTTCGATCCGACGGATCGTCGTGCGACGTACAATGCCTTGCAGGATGCCAAGGAGAAAGGCGATATCCTGACTGGCTTGCTGTATGTTGACCCTGCCAGCCAGGAGTTGCATGAAGTGATCCAGACCTCGCAAAAACCCTTGCGCACCTTGACGGAAAGTGAGTTGTGTCCTGGCCAGAAAGCATTGGACGCAATTAATGCCGGTCTTCGTTGAACAGTAACCATGCCCAATAAAAAAGGCGCCTTCAGGCGCCTTTTTTATTGGTGCGTGCATCACTCGTTGGCAGCCGTTTTTCTCGTGCTGCTCGTCGACTTGCGACGGCGAGTGGTCTTTTTGGGGGCTGCTGCATCCGCATGGGCTGCTGCTGCCGGGTTTACGGTGGGTTTTGGCAGGGCGGGTTGCTGGCGAGACCAATCCTGGGAGTATTTACGGAAAGCCTCCGAAAGTTCCACTTGGCAGCTGCCGGCGAGGCGCATAAAGCTCTGGCGAATGTATTTCACAAAGCTGGCGATGTCCGAGACGCGGCCATAGTCGGCATTGAAGCCCCAGCATAATTTGCCGTTATAGCTCATCAGGGCAATGCCGATCCCCATGTTTTCCATCAAGGGAACATTGGGATAAATCTCTTCCATCTCTGCGCCAATCAAATACAGCGGGAATTGCGGTCCCGGCACATTGGTGACGATGGTGTTATTGCTGGCGCCACCGGCACGAGCGCCCAGGGTCAGCAGGCTAGGGGTCCATTCGGCCAGGGCCATCATCATTTCAACGCCAATGGCCTGGTTGGATTCTTTCAGTTCAGTGGTGATGCTGTGCAAGGCCTGCAGTTGCATCAGCGGTTCATCTTCCTCGATGGGCAGGCGGACACTCCAGCTGGATACCCGGTTGCCGGAAGTCTTGCCTTGCTCCACATCACGACGCACGCTGACGGGTGCAGCTACGCGGAATTCGATATCCGCAGGGTTCACCTGGCGATTCAACATGAATTCGCGCACAGCACCGGTAACGATGGTGAGTACGACATCATTCACGGTGCATCCGAGTGCGCGGCGCACACTCTTGATGTCTTCCAGTGGCATGACGGTCCAATCAACAACACGGTGGGGACCGAGGGGGCCGTTCAGGGGGTTTTCAGAAGGCGCACCCATTTGCGCAAACGTTTCCATGATGGCTTTGGCGCGGGTGGACATTTCGCCATAAAAATCCTGGGTGTCTTGCCAGTAGTGACGAAAATCCTTCATGGCCTTGAACGGGATTTTCATGAAGCGCTCGTATTCATCCTGGATCAGTTCCTGACGCGAGGGCGTCGGGCGCGGGTAGTACACGGGCGGTTCAGCAGGGCGGTATTCAGGGTCTGGTGACATCAGCACTTGTGACAGCTCAACACCGGATGTGCCATCAATCATGGCGTGATGGATCTTGTTGATCAAGGCAAAGCGGTCACCTTGCAAGCCTTCAACGACCCACATTTCCCACAATGGGCGGGAACGATCGAGTTGTGATTCAGTGATGCGCGATGCCAGCACTTTCAGTTGCTCGGCAGTGCCTGGGCGCGGCAGGCTGGTATGGCGAACGTGGTAGTCCAGCTTGAATTGGTGATCGTCGACCCACGCGGCAGTTTTGCCTTCATGAATCCACATCAGCTTCTGGCGATAACGCGGAATGCGATGCAGGATATCGCCCACGGCTTTCTTGATCCGGCCAAAATCGATGCCACCTTCGTGTGTTTTCAGGTGTCCGGCTTTGTAGATCGAGGTCGAAGACACATGCATGTTGACATTGGCTTGCTCAAAAATGAGGAAGGAAGTGTCTTGTGCCGACAGACGGTCGTATTTGTAATGCGCCATGATCAATGCCCTTGCTACGTCTAAAGTGGCTGTTGCCAAATGGGTTCATCGTACGGGATGATCTCCCAGTTTAAGGTATTTCCCTAGGGAAATGAATGACTTGGGGATCTGTTTGCGGTGATTTCGGTATACTGCGCCGTCCGGCAGCAGGGGTGCCTGCAGGAATACGGGAACCGGGTGTGTCATGTCATGGGGGCGGTATGTGGCGATGTGAGGCAGCGGGCCAGCGCGAGCCGTTCAGGGACTTGCTGTTGTCTGCCGGGAGCTTGCAGGCGCAGCTGGAGAGGCCGGATGTGGCGATTGCCAGTGGCTCGCCCGGCCAGGATACCTGCGTGTACCGGGTCCCGGCAGGTGAAACGGCCTGCTATGTGAAGGTGTACCGGGAGTCGAATCCCTTGCGTTCCCGTGGCCG
>SBFY01000211.1 GCA_006227085.1 Gammaproteobacteria bacterium | reverse complement strand
TCTTCACCGGCAATCACATAGACCGGGTGCAGGGCCTGGCTGAGCAGGCGTTCCAGCTCCCGGTTGCCACTCATGGCTTGGGGGTTCCAGTGCCAGCCGATTGCTGGGCATAACCGACGCGACGCAGGATCTGGCCGGCCAGGTAGCGGCGCATGTCAGTCAGGAGGCGGGTTTCCTCACGCTTCTTGCCGGCCAGGTTGTCCGCGTCATGGCGATAGACGCTTTGTGAGCTGAGGGATTCCGGTGCGATCACGATATCGCCATCGGCATTGCGCAGCTGCCATTGCACGGTGAGGGTGATGCCGAATTCGGCAGTACGGACTTCCCGGCTGATGCTGATCTCACGACGCTGCTGGGTTTCGCTGAGGATGTCGAGGTGCCAGGCCTTGGCGCCGGCATCATCGAGGCTGGCCTCCACACCCGAGGCAATCAGGGCCTGACGCAGTTCCTGGGCGAGTTCCTGGCCGGTGCGATCGGCGTGGATGCTGACGGCTTCCATGCCGGCTGGCAGGTTGATGCTGCCACGCAAGTGCCAGCCGCAGGCGGACAGCAGGACCAGCAAGGCAATCAGACAGGGTGTGCGGGAGAGTCGGTGCATCATGGTGCCAGTTCCAGCCTAGTCGGAGACGACGAAATTGATGAGCTTGCCAGGGACGAGGATCACTTTACGCAGCGTCTTGCCATCCGTAAAGCGCTGCACATTTTCATTGGCCATGGCGAGAGCTTCCACGGCTGCTTTATCAGCATCGGCCGGCACCTCAATCTGGGCACGCAATTTGCCATTGATCTGCACGGCCAGCGGGATGCTGTCGCGGTTGAGTGCGCCCTCATCGACGCTTGGCCACGGCTGGTTCACCACCGCCTGGCCCGGATGCAGGGCGGCCCACAGGGTGTGGGTGATGTGGGGCACGATCGGCGACAGCAGCAGGATGGCGCTTTCCAGGGCTTCCCGTTCAACCGCGAGGCCATTGGCCGAGGTGTCATTGAAGCGGCTGGTGTCATTGGTCAATTCCATCACCGCGGCAATGGCCGTGTTGAAGGTATAACGGCGACTGATGTCATCACTGACCTTGCTGATGGTTTCGTGCGTCTTGCGACGCAGGGTTTTTTGCGCATCGGTCAGCGCCTTGGTGTCGAGCGGGCCGGCAGCACCTTTGCCGAGGTGTTCGTGCACCTGTTTCCACAGGCGCTTGAGGAAGCGGAAGGCTCCTTCAACGCCCGCGTCTGACCATTCCAGCGACATTTCCGGCGGTGCGGCAAACATCATGAACAGGCGGGCTGTGTCGGCACCGTACTGGTCGATGAGCGCTTGCGGATCGACACCGTTGTTCTTGGATTTCGACATCTTCTCGATGCCGCCAATCACGACCGGCTGGCCATCGCTTTTCAGGGTGGCGCCAACCGGTTTGCCCTTGCTGTCACGCTCGACCACCACATCGGCCGGGTTAAACCAGGTTTTCTTGCCGTTAGCCGCTTCGCGGTAATAGGTTTCAGCAATCACCATGCCTTGCGTCAGCAGGCGCTGGAACGGTTCGTTGCTGGACAACAGCCCTTCATCGCGCATCAGTTTGTGGAAGAAGCGTGCATACAACAGGTGCAGGATGGCGTGCTCAATACCGCCGACATATTGATCCACGGATTGCCAATACGCAGCCGCCTGCGGTTCGACCATGCCACCTTCATATTGCGGTGACATGTAGCGCGCAAAATACCAGGATGATTCGACAAAGGTATCCATGGTGTCGGTTTCACGGCGCGCTGCCTTGCCGCATTGCGGGCAGCTGCATTCGTAGAACGAGGGCAATTTATTGAGCGGGTTGCCGCTGCCATCGGGGACCACGTCTTCCGGCAGCACGACGGGCAAATCCTGTTCCGGTACCGGTACATCGCCGCAGGTGTCGCAGTGGATGATCGGGATCGGGCAGCCCCAGAAACGCTGGCGTGAGATGCCCCAGTCGCGCAGGCGGAACTGGATACGTGACTGGCCCAGGCCTTTGGATTTCAATTGCGCTTCCATCGCATCGAAGGCTTGTTCGAAATTGAGGCCATCGAATGCACCGGAGTTGATCAGTGTGCCGTGTTCGGCATAGGCGTCTTGCCAGGGCGCGGGCGTGCTGTCACCAGCGCTGGTGAGGATCACCGCTTTGGTGGGCAGGCGATATTGCAGGGCAAATGCAAAATCGCGTTCGTCGTGCGCGGGAACAGCCATCACGGCGCCTTCGCCGTAATTCATCAACACATAGTTGGCGACCCATACCGGCAGTGCTTCACCGGTGAACGGGTGTTGTACGGTCAGGCCGGTATCCATGCCTTTCTTGTCAGCCGTGGCGATATCGGCTTCGGCCACGCTGCCGCGTTTGCATTCATCGATAAAGGCGGCCAGTGTTGCATTGCCCTGTGCGGCATGGGTGGCGAGCGGGTGTTCAGCCGCCACCGCCACATAGGTGGCCCCCATCAGGGTGTCGGGGCGGGTGGTGAACACTTTCAGGCCTTCGCCCAGGCCAGCCGTGGCCAGTTGGCCCGCATACGGGAACGTCACTTCCATGCCGCGGGATTTGCCAATCCAGTTGCGTTGCATGGTCTTGACCTGCTCCGGCCAGCCGGGCAATTCATCCAGTGCGCTGAGCAGCTCATCCGCATAATCCGTGATGCGGAAGTAATACATCGGGATTTCGCGTTTTTCGACCAGTGCGCCGCTACGCCAGCCACGGCCGTCGATGACCTGTTCGTTGGCCAATACGGTCTGGTCGACCGGATCCCAGTTCACGGTGCCGGACTTGCGGTAAATCACGCCTTTCCGGAACAGCCGGGTGAACAGCCATTGCTCCCAGCGGTAATACTCCGGTCGGCAGGTGGCGATTTCGCGTGACCAGTCAAAACCCAGCCCCAGGGCTTTCAGCTGGCCTTTCATGTAATCGATGTTGGCGTAGGTCCATGCGGCCGGGGAAACCTGGTTGGCGATGGCCGCATTCTCTGCCGGCAGGCCGAAAGCGTCCCAGCCCATCGGGTGCAGCACGTTCTTGCCTTGCATGCGCTGGAAGCGGCTGATCACATCGGTGATGGTGTAGTTGCGCACATGTCCCATGTGCAGCTTGCCGCTGGGGTAAGGGAACATGGCGAGGCAGTAGTACTTGTCCTGGTGATTGTCCTCACGGGCCTGGAAGGTCTGGTGCTGTTCCCAGTAATGCTGGGCTTCGGCTTCTACGGCAGTCGGTTCGTAACGCTCATCAAGGCTCATGGCAGGCTCGTCTGGACAGGTATTTCGTGAATCCGCGAAAGCGCAGTAGGATACCGCAGAGTCCCTGTGGAGGCCATGAAAACCATGGTATTACGCTACTTTCTCAAGGGTTTGCTGCTACCGCCGGCCAGTTGCCTGCTGCTGGTCGTGACCGGTGTGTTGATGCGCCGGCGCTGGCCGCGGCTGGGTCCTTTACTGGCGTTGGCAGGGTTCCTGTCGCTGTGGGTCTTGTCGCTGCCGTGGACTGCGCAACAGCTGCTGCAAGGCCTGGAAACGGTGCCGCCCTTGCCCCCGGAGGCACTGGCCTCGGTGCAAGCCGATGCCATTGTGGTGCTGTCGGCCGGGCGTTACCTGGGGGCGCCGGAATTCGGCCAGCCGCAACCCGATGCGGCTAGCTACCAGCGCAGCCAGTACGCGGCGTTCCTGGCCCAGCGTACCGGCTTGCCGGTGATTGCCACCGGTGGCGCCGTGTTGGGCGAAGGGCCATCGGCTGCGAGCCTGATGGCCAGTGTCTTGCGCAATGATTTTGCGGTGGCCGATGTGCAGGCGGAGGAGGCCAGCCAGACCACTTGGGAAAATGCCCGCCTCACACGAGCACTGTTCCCGGGCGATCAGCAGCCCCGCATCCTCCTGGTGACACATGCATGGCACATGCCACGTGCCGTGTGGTCATTTGAAGCAAACGGGTTTTCAGTGCTGGCGGCACCGACACGGTTTGCGGATATGCAGCATCACGATTTGGGCATTGTGCGTTACCTGCCATCAGCGCAGGCCTTGGCGGATAGCAGTGCTGTCATGCACGAAACCTTGGGCGGGTTTATCTACAGGCGGGTATATCGCTAGGCGTGGGTAGCAGTTTTTTGCTGCTTGCGACGAGAAATGCCGAGCTCGATCAGGGAGCCATAATAAGGCTTCATGGTGTCATCGTTATTAAGTAGTGGATTCAGCAGGTTATGGTTGTCACGGTAAGCGGGATCGTTGGCAATGGCCCGGATTTGTTCTACGGGCATGCTGGTCCGTGTCAGGTTGAATAGCTTGAAATAATAGTGGTAGGTGCTTTCGGGCAGTTTTTCCGATGTTGCCAGCAGGGATGTGTCTTGCGCTTTTTGCGTCAAGTCATATCCCGGGAAGTAAGCCATTTGCGCATAGAAAGAGCTATCGAGCATTTTCGGGATCTGGAGCAAGAGTTCAAACGTTTCGCGCAAGTCTTCCTCACGATCGAAAACCGTTCTTGGGATCATGTCAAACGAAGCTGCCGGAATGCCTGATTCAGCGATTTCCCGGGCAGCTTCGATAATCCGTTCATAGTGGGTTGGGCGATTGAAGAATTCCGTCAGTAAACGTTGGCTACCGGATTGCACTCCCATGGCGATGGCGTGGCAACCTGCGTCATTCAACATGGCCAGGATTTCCCGGTTATGGGTTGTCGGGTAGGTGTAGCAAAAGAATGGCAACCCGATTTCTTTCTTGTAACGCGGCAGGAATTCCTTCAGCCAGCGCGGATTGACGGTAAACACATCATCCATGAAGGTCACGGTTTTATAACCGAGTTGTTCCTTGGCGAATTTCAGTTCACGAAGGGCTTTGTCCGGCGACATGCGACGTAAGGAGCCTTTTTTCCCGAATTCATCCTGATACCAGCTTTCCACACAAAATGAGCATGAAAAAGGGCATCCCCGCTGGGTCATGATCTGGTAAGACTTGTCGCCAAGCTCCTGGTTAGGAATGAAGTGGCGTTCAAACTTCAAGCCAGCAATATAGGTGTAATACCTGGGATCCCATTGGGGTACAGCGATAGTGTCGAGATCAGAAACCGGGCGTTTCGGATTTTTTTGTACGGAGCCATCTCGTTGGCGAAACCATGTTCCTGCAATCCCTTCCAGTGATTGCTTGTTGTCCAGTCGGGCGCCGATGTCGTGTAGCACCTCCTCGCCTTCGCCCACACATACCAGGTCTGCATCAGCAATGGCACGCTCCGCTTCCAGCGTGGGGCCAGTGCCACCCCAAATGATTGGGGCATCGAAATGCAGGCGTAAATGAGACGTGACTTCGCTGGCCAGGCTCATGGCGTCGCTCAGGCAGGAAATTCCGATGACATCCGGCTGGAACTCCTTGAGGCGCGTTACCAGATGTCGCAGCTCATGCGCTTTGGTCGTCTTGCGGAGACTCATGCGTATGTCCTGGACGCCTTGCTGGTTCACGATATAAGTTGTCATTGGGATGTCGCTACTGACAAGTCCCGGATCGTGTTCATGCTCGGGTGGAAGCATTTCCATCCGTTTGAAAAAAATAATAAGTGGATTATGACCGGCAGCAAGGATTTCACCGGCCAGTTGGGCGGGTGCGATAGTCATGCCATACAGTAATCGGATAATCGCTATATTGGCCATGGTGTGACAGGCTGCCAGATGTCCGTGTTGGGGATAAGTGTAGCATTGATGGAATGCTGAAACCCCTAGGGTATCAAGGGGTTTGTGGATGACGCTTTGCAAGCATGAGTAACAGGGCCAGGCCCAGTAATGGCCATGAAGCCCAGATGCTGAAGAGGGTTTGGCCTTTGGTGGGCTCAATGCTGCCAGTCAATACGCCCGTTTCGAAGGAAGGGAGTTGTTCACGGATATTCCCGTCATGATCAACCAGTGCGGTCACGCCATTATTGGTGGCGCGAATGATTGGGCGTCCTGTTTCGCGTGCGCGCATACGGGCCATTTGCAAATGCTGGTGCGGGCCCAGTGAGCGGCCAAACCAGGTGTCATTGCTGATGGTGATGATCATGTTGGCGATTTGTGCCTGCCGTGCCGTGTAATCGGGGTAAGCGATTTCATAACAAATCAACGGGGCAATGGCCCAGCTGCCGGCCTGCAAGGGCGGCTGGTAGCGCGGGCCGGCGCTGAAGGCCGACATCGGTAAATCAAAGAAGCGGATCAATCCGCGCAACCAACCTTCCAGTGGTACGTACTCACCGAACGGTACGAGCTTGTGTTTGTGGTAACTGCCGATGCCATAACCCAGGGCAATCATGCTGTTGTAGTAGTGCCAGCCACCAGCGGTTTGCTGTCGGCTGGGGATGCCGGTGACCAAGGTGCTGCCGTGCTGCAGGGCCAGTTGTTCCTGTGTGCCTAGCCAATCGCTGATGTCATCCATGAAAACCGGTAACGCCGCTTCCGGCCACACCACCAGTTGGGTGCCCCACAAGGGCTGGGTCATGGATGCATACAATGCCAGCGTGGTGTCACGGTATTCCGGATCCCACTTCAGTTGCTGCGGCACATTGCCCTGCACGAGTGCGACGGTGATGGCGGGTTGTGGTTGGGTCCAGCGGATAGCGGACAACAACAGGCTGCTGGTGATGACGACCGCAATGATCACCGCCACTCGTGACAGGTATTGCCGTTGCTGCAAGGCCATCACCAAGGCTCCCGCGCACAGGCAACACAAGCCGCTGATCGACAAGACGCCGAGGAAAGGTGCCCAGGCCCCCAGCCAGGTATCGACATGCGGTGTGCCGAGATAGAGCCAGGGGAAGCCGGTCAGGAACCAACCGCGCAGCCATTCCGAAACGATCCATAACGCCGGGAACAGCACCAGTGCATCGTGATACGGGTGGCGCCTCAGGTGGGCAAACAGCCAGGCCTGCAAGCTGGTGAACAAGGCCAGCCCGGCGCTGAACAACAGGGTCAACAGCGCCGCCAGCGGTACCGGTGCTTCACCATAGGTGTGGATGCTGACATACACCCATGAGGTGCCGGTGCCAAACATCCCGACGCCGAATAGCCAGC
Source organism: Gammaproteobacteria bacterium (assembly GCA_006227085.1). GTDB lineage: Bacteria > Pseudomonadota > Gammaproteobacteria > Pseudomonadales > M0112 > M0112. Next base: position 18,261 of record SBFY01000211.1, on the reverse strand, counting down.
CGCGCCAGGCCAGTTGCTTGTAGGAGCCTTCCTGCCAGCACCACAGCAGCAAGGCCGGGCACAGGATGGTCAGCGGCCAGAAGCCGAATGGTGCAAACGCCAGGGGTAGCAAGGCTCCTGCTGCCAGCGCCAGCCAGGAGCGTAGCCATGCAGGAGGGTTGGTCATTCGCTCGTTTCAGCGCTGGGCAGGATCTGCATGCGCAGCAGGTGAATGCGGCGCTTGTCTGCGCTGAGGACGCGGAACCGGAATTCTCCCAGCGTTGTTTCCTCGTTGCGCTTGGGTAAATGCCCCAGGGTGTGGATCACCAGGCCGCCAATGGTATCGAATTCATCATCGGGCAAGCGTGCCTTGAAGCAGTTGTTGAACAGCTCGATCGGGATGACGGCCTTGATCATGTATTCATCATCGCTGAGCTGGTGGATGTATTCGTTTTCCTCGATATCGTATTCGTCTTCGATCTCGCCAACGATTTCTTCCAGCACGTCTTCGATGGTCACCAGTCCGGAAATATTGCCGTATTCATTCACGACAATGGCCATGTGGTTGCGGTTTTCGCGGAATTCGCGCAGCAGCACGTTCAGGCGTTTGCTTTCCGGCACGAAAGTGGCGGGGCGCAGCAGTTTTTCCAGCGGTGTGGCCGGTGCGTCCTGGTGCAGGATCTGCACCAGCAGGTCCTTGGCAAGCAGGATGCCCAGTACTTCATCCGGGCCTTCGCCCAGCACCGGGAACCGTGAGTGGCCGGATTCGATGATTTGTTTCAGGTAGGACTGTGGCGTGTCGTCGGCATTGACCACGGTCATCTGGGTGCGCGGCACCATGACCTCGCGCACTTGCAGTTCTGATACCGTCAGCGCGCCTTCCATGATGCCGAGCACATCGGTATCGATGACCTTGCGGTGGCGGGCATCGCGCAGCAATTGGCGAATGTCCTGGCGGCTATTGGCGCGGGGTTGGCGCCACTGGCGTAAACGCTGCAGCAGGCTGGGGCGTGGGTGGGAACTATGATCAGGGTCGCTCATGGGGTTTTCGTACCAACGTGGGAGTCCAGTTCACTCATACGGGGAAGCAATGTCAAGTGATCGCAGGATCGCGATTTCCTCGGCTTCCATGGCAGCCGCTTCCTTGTCGGCCTGGTGATCATGGCCGAGCAGGTGCAGCAATCCATGCACCAGCATGTGCGCCCAGTGCGCACGCACCGGTTTTCCTTGTGCAACGGCCTCCTCGCTGACCACGGAAGCGCAAATGGCAATATCACCGAGCAATGGCAGTGGTATGCCGGCCGGTAGCCCGGCGGGAAACGACAGTACGTTGGTGGGCTTGTCCTTGCCGCGGTATTCGTGGTTCAGGCTGCGCATTTCATCACGGCTGACGATGCGCAGGTATACCTCGGCATCCGGCTTGCGGGTGTCCAGAACAGCATGCGCCCAACGCCTGAACAAGCGGTCAGACGGGATGTTGCTGTCTTCGCAGGCGCGTTCAATGACCAGGCGCATCGGCATCAGGAAGGTTTCCTGTCGTGGTGTTCATAGGCTTCCACAATGCGTTGCACCAAGGGGTGGCGCAGCACGTCACCGGCGGTGAAGTGGGTGAAACTGATGCCAGGGACATGGCGTAAAACATGCGCGGCATGCGAAAGGCCGGATGGGATGTGCTTCGGTAAATCGACCTGCGTGATATCGCCGGTGATCACCGCGGTGGAGCCAAACCCGATGCGGGTCAGGAACATTTTCATCTGTTCCCGTGTGGTGTTCTGGCTTTCATCAAGAATGATGAAGCTGTGATTGAGCGTGCGCCCACGCATGTAGGCGAGCGGTGCGATCTCGATCACTTGTTTTTCAATCAAACGCATCACCCGGTCAAATCCCATCAATTCATACAAGGCGTCATACAAGGGGCGCAGGTATGGGTCAATTTTCTGGGTCAAATCGCCGGGCAGGAAGCCGAGTTTTTCGCCAGCTTCAACCGCCGGGCGAACCAGTAACAGGCGTTCCACTTTTTCTTCTTCTAATGCCTGTACCGCGCAGGCGACGGCGAGAAAGGTTTTGCCGGTGCCGGCCGGGCCAATACCGAAATTGATGTCATGTGTCTGGATGGCATGCACGTAGTGTTGCTGGTTGCGACCATTAGGGCGAATCAGTGTCTTGCGTGTGCGGATGGCGACATTGGCGTGTGCGGCTTCAGTGGGCTGGCCGCTGGCTTGTAAATGGCGGTGCAGGATATCCGAGGTGAGTGCTGGCAGTTGGGCGGTTTCTTCATACAAATTGGCCAGTGCACTCGCCGCTGCCTGCGCGGCTTCTTCGCTGCCGCGTATCTCGAACACATGGCCACGATTACGGATGCTGACACCAAAGTGCTGCTCCACTTGGCGAATGTGATGATCCAGCGGGCCACACAAGCTCGCGAGCCGCTGCGGGTCTGCCGGTTCAAGGGTGAGTTGTCTGGTGGGCATGGACACGGTGTTCAACCGGCCGCGCGCTGCGGATCGGCTGGTTCGCCGCGCAGCGAATTGGGCAGTGCTTCCGTGATGCGGACGGGCAGGAATTGGCCGACAGGGTTACTGCCGTCATAACGGAAATTCACCACGCGGTTGTTTTCAGTGCGGCCGGCCCATTGGCCCGGATCTTTTTTCGAGATACCAGTGACCAGCACGTTTTGCACCGTGCCCACCATGGCATCACTGATGCGCTGGGCATTCTGGCTGATGCGGGCCTGCAGGATCGACAGGCGCTGCTTCTTGGTGGCTTCCGGCGTGTCATCCGGTAAATCCGCTGCCGGTGTGCCCGGTCGTGCGCTGTACACAAAGCTGAACGACGTATCAAAACCGATGTCTTCGATCAGTTTCATGGTGGCAGCAAAATCGGCTTCCGTTTCGCCGGGGAAACCCACAATGAAATCGGATGAGATGCTGATGTCCGGACGAATGGCACGTAATTGGCGAATGCGTGATTTGTATTCCAATACGGTATGGCCGCGCTTCATCAAGGCGAGGATGCGATCAGAGCCGCTTTGTACCGGCAAGTGCAAATGGCTGACCAGTTCGGGAACGCGGGCATACACATTCACCAGCGCATCGGAAAACTCAATCGGGTGCGAGGTGGTGAAGCGGATGCGATCAATACCGGGGATCGCGGCGACCAGGCTGATCAGCTCAGCCAGGTCAACGATCTCGCCTTTATGGTTGAGGCCGCGATAGGCATTCACGTTCTGGCCGAGCAAATTCACTTCGCGCACCCCCTGGCGGGCGAGGTGTGCGACTTCCGCAATGACGTCATCGAACGGGCGGCTGACTTCCTCGCCGCGGGTGTAAGGCACCACACAGAAGGTGCAGTACTTGCTGCAGCCTTCCATGATCGACACAAACGCGCTGGGGCCATCGACCTTGGGTTCCGGCAGGCGATCGAATTTCTCGATTTCCGGGAAACTGACATCCACCACGCCGCTGCCATCCGCGCGTGCCTTGTTGATCATTTCCGGCAGGCGATGCAGGGTTTGCGGCCCGAAGACAACATCGACAAAGGGGGCGCGTTCACGGATGGCATCGCCTTCCTGGCTGGCCACGCAGCCGCCGACACCGATAATCAGGCCGGGTTTGGCCTCCTTCAGCGGGCGCCAGCGACCCAACTGGTGGAAGACCTTCTCCTGGGCTTTTTCACGGATGGAGCAGGTGTTCAACAGCAGGACATCGGCTTCTTCCGGGTTGTCGGTTGGCTCCAGCTGGTGGGTCACGCCCAGCAGGTCACGCATACGCGCGGAGTCGTATTCGTTCATCTGGCAGCCGTGGGTCTCGATGAAGACCTTTTTGGTCCCGGTGCTCATGGCCTTGGTTGCGCTCCCGGCGCGGTCGAAAAAGGGCAGCAATTATAGCGGCTGGGGCGGGGCTTGTCCGGCTGTGCTAAGATGCGCGCCCCGGCGACCTGGCCGGCACCGCGACAGTGGGGGTTTTCATGGCTAACTCACCGATTTACAAGGTTATTTTCCATAACCAGCATCAGGTATACGAGTTGTATGCCAAGCACGTCTACACCAGCGATATGTACGGGTTTATCGAGGTGGAGGCCTATGTGTTTGGCGAGCGCGCCCAGATGATTGTTGATCCCAGTGAGGAAAAACTGAAAACCGAGTTCGCGGCCGTCAAGCGCAGCTGGATTCCCATGCATGCCATCATCCGTATCGACGAGGTCGAGAAGGAAGGGGCGGTCAAGGTGACGGATGCCAAGGGCCAACCCGGCAATATCTCGCTGTTTCCCTCACCGCCGATGGCGCGCCCATCCGGCGCTGCCGACGACTGACCCGGTTCAGCCTTGCAGCCACCGCCGCACGGTGGCCAGTTTCACGCAGCAGGTGAATACCGCCATCGCGGTGCGGATGTCATCGACCGAAGGAAAGCTCGGTGCCAGCCGGATGTTGCGGTCCTCCGGATCCTTGCCGTACGGCCAGGTGGCCCCTGCCGGTGTGAGCTTCACGCCGGCTTCAGCAGCCAGCTTGACCACCGCCGATGCACAGCCCGGCACGGTATCAAAACTCACGAAGTAACCCCCTTGCGGTACTGTCCAGTGACCCATGCTGCGGTCAGCAAAAGCACTGTCCAGTGCCTGCAGCACGGCATCAAAACGCGGTGCCAGCAATGCCGCATGCTTGAGCATATGGGCTGCAATGCCGTGAGTGTCCTTGAGGAATGCCACATGGCGCGCCTGGTTGACCTTGTCCGGGCCGATGGTGGTTTTGCCGAGATGCTTGCACAGTACGGCGAGGTTGGCTTTGGAAGCGCCCATGAAAGCAAGGCCAGCGCCGGCGAAGGTGATCTTCGAGGTTGAGCCGAAAATGTACACGCTGTCTTCGGTGCCATGCCGGCGGCAGGCATCCATCAGCGAAGCCAGCGCCGGGGCCTGGTCGTGCAGCGCGTGCACGCTGTAGGCGTTATCCCAGAAGATACGGAAATTCTTCGCAGCGATCTTGCCGAGTTGTGCGATGCGATCGACCACGGCATCGCTGTACACCACACCGCTGGGGTTCGAGAAGCGTGGCACGCACCAGATGCCCTTGATGCTGCTATCGGTCTTGAGCAGGCGTTCGATGGCGTCCATGTCAGGGCCGTCATCGTTCATGGCAACGGGGATCATGCCGATGCCGAGGTCTTCACAAATGGCGAAATGGCGGTCATAGCCCGGTACCGGACACAGGAATTTCACCTCTTTTTCGAGGCGCCAGGCACTGTCTTTCCCGCAGGGACCGTGCAACCAGGCAAACAGGGCACTGGTGTACATCAGGGTCAGGCTGGAGTTGCCGCCGATCAGCACTTCATCGGGATTGACTTGCAGCATCGGCGCAAATAACGCACGTGCTTCAGGCAGGCCTTCCAGTCCGCCATAGTTGCGCAAATCACTGCCATCTGCGGCTTTGAAGTGGCCGCCGAGAATGCCATCCAGTGCGTCGGACAGGGCGAGTTGCTGCGCATTGGGTTTGCCGCGCGTCATGTCGAGATTGAGTTTGCGTGACTGCCACTCGCTGTATTCGGCAGAGAGCTGTTGTTCCAGGGCGATCAGGGCATCACGGGAGGGGCGCTGGGCTGCCACGGCAAAATCCTCGGTGGGCTAAGGGGGTTGCGGGGCCGCGATTATAGCGGTTTTGTGCAGTCTGGCGACAGGTGTGTGCGGGTCTTTCTGGTACAGTGGTGCGTTTTCCGGTGATGGTGTTGCATGCTTCCTGAATCCCTGCGCGAAACGATCCAGACCGCTTATCGGGATTGGCTGTCAGCCTCCGGTTTCAAGCCGCGGCGCGTGCAACGCGAGATGATTGCGGTGATTGCGCGGGCGATGGGGCGGCTGCTGGAAGACCCTGCAGAACGCTCCGGTTCACCGATTGCCGTGGTGGAAGCGGGTACCGGTACCGGCAAGACGGTGGCGTATTCGCTGGCGATGTTGCCGATCGCCAAACAGCTGGGCTGTCCGGTCGTCATTGCCACCGCGACCACCACCCTGCAGGACCAGCTCGTTTCCCGTGACCTGCCACGCTTGCAGGAAGCCACATCGCTGCAGTTCCGCTTTGCCCTCGCCAAGGGGCGCCAACGCTACCTGTGCCCGCTCAGGCTGTCCCGCATCCTGCAGGGTGAACCGTTGCAGGAGGACCTGATCCCCGGCGCTGGTGGCCTGCAGCGATTATCGATGGATCCGTTCAAGGAACTGGATACGGCGTGGTCGCAAGGGCGCTGGGACGGTGATCGAGATCACTGGCCCAAGCCATTGGATGACATGCTCTGGCGCCATGTGTCGACCGATCACCGCGGCTGCATGGGTAGTGCCTGCCCGGAGATTTCCCGCTGCTGTTTCTACCAGGCGCGTGCGGAAGTGCAGGATGCCGATTGCATCGTCACCAATCACGACCTGGTGCTGGCCGATCTCTCACTGGGTGGCGGCATCGTGTTACCTGAGCCGGAAAAAACGCTGTACGTTTTTGATGAAGGGCATCGGTTGCCGGAAAAGGCCTTGGGGCATTTTGCGGCCAGTTTCCGCATCGGTACCACCCTGGAATGGCTGGCACGCCTGAGTGAGGACCTGGGGTCATTGGCGCGGGCTGGTGGTGGCTGGCTGGGACGTTCACCGGCAGCGACTGCCCTGAAAGCCCATGAAGCCCTGCCGGTACTGGTGGAACAGTTGCGGGTACTGGAGGCCGGTTTGCCATCATGGTTGGCCAGCAGCGGGCAGTCTCTGGATGCGGATTCGCGCCTGCGCCTGCCGGCACGATTGCCCGATTGTGTGCAATCGGCCGCCAGTGAGTTGCCGCAACAGTGGCAACTGCTCGGGCAATGGCTGTCGCAGGTCGAAGCCGGCGTCCTGGCGGCACTGGAACAGGAGAATGCCACCGCAGCATTGGAGGCCGAGCCGTGGTATCCACGTCTGGGCCTGCACCGGAGCCGCACAGAGGATGCACAAAAACTGTGGCAGGCCTATGCGCGCGAGCCAGCAGCGGGCGAGATGCCGCCGGTGCGATGGCTGAAAGCATGGGGGCGGGAGGGCAGTGCGGATATCGAGTTGTACTACAGTCCGCTGCTGGCCTCGGATGTGCTCAATGAACAGCTCTGGAAACGTTGCCTGGCCGCCGTGGTGGTGTCGGCAACGCTGGCGCCGGGTGGCGACTTTTCCACCTTCCGTTTGCGCAGTGGCCTGCCGGAAGATGGGTTGTGGGCCTGCCTGCCCAGTCCGTTTGATTATGCCAATAATGCCTCGCTGACCGTGCCAGCCATGCGTAGCGATCCCGGTAATCCTGCCGCCCATACGGCAGAACTGGTTGAACGCTTGCCGGAATGGCTGGATCCGGAAGAGGCGACCCTGGTGCTGTTTTCATCGCGTCAGCAGATGCAGGCCGTTTATGAAGGGATGCCAGCGCTATGGCGGGAACGCATCCTCTGCCAGGACGATTTACCGAGAGTGGCGTTGCTGGCGGCGCATCGCGAACGGGTGGACGCGGGAAGTGGCAGCGTGGTGTTCGGTTTGGCCAGCATGGCCGAAGGCGTGGATTTGCCCGGGGATTATTGCAGTCATGTGGTGATCGCCAAATTGCCATTCCCGGTACCGGATTCGCCGATGGAAGCTGCCTTGGCGGAATGGGTGGAGTCCCAGGGCAAGAACCCGTTTCGTGAAATCGTATTACCGGATACGGCATTGCGGCTGGTACAGGCCTGCGGCCGTTTGCTGCGCAATGAAAATGACAGTGGGCGCATTACCTTGCTGGATCGGCGGGTGGTCAGCAAGTCTTACGGGAAACGATTGCTGTCAGCCTTGCCACCCTACCGGCAAGTGATTGGATAAATAAAAAACCGCCCTGAGGCGGTTTTTTATTGCGTTCCAAAGAATCAGTTACAGTTGGCCTTGATGGCGTCCTGCGCGCGCTTGATTTCATTCGCAACGGCTTTTTCATCCAGCTCGACTTCGTTGCCATAGGCATCGGTGGTCATGACGCGACGGCGATTCTGCAATTGCTCCAGGTTGGATTTTGCCAACTCGCAAATCTTGGGATCTTTTTTGGGCTTGGGCTGCTCGCTGGCTGCCGCACTTGTGCTGGCGGCACTTTCGCTGCTGCCAGATGCGGCAGGGGCCTGTGGTGCGGGTTCCTCTTTCACGCGCTTCTTGATGACTTCGACTTCGGTGCTCTGGTCGGCAGGTTTGCGCATTTCGTAATGAACGACCCCGTTTTCATCCGTCCACTTGTAGATCGTACGGGTGGTTTGCGCATTGGCTGCGCCGGCAACGGCCAGCAGGCAGGCAGCAAACAGGGCAGGCAGTGACTTGAGGGTGGGCATCCGGGCTACTCCCTAAAATGGAAACCGTTATGGTTTTTATTGGATCCTGATGGCTAAAAGGTATACCAGCTTTGGGCGGATTACAAACACCTTCGGTCAGGAAACCGCCCTAACTGGTTGACTTATCGGGCGCTTGGCAAAACAATAGCGGTTCCAAACAGGTAAGCTCCGCTGCCAACGACACCCTGTCGGCAGCTGGGCGGTACGGCCACAAGCCTGTACCCGCGGGGGACGCCAGCCTGTTCTGTTCGTGAGGGAGCCCAGCCTACCGAAGGCGTCGTTCCCGGCCTGACACCCTACACTCCAGGCATAACGGCAGACTGTCACCCGCAAAGTGATGGTCATGGCGTGTTATGCGCCATCCGATTGGGCACGATTGACAGAGACAGAGGGCAGATCATGGCAAAACCCATGCTTTCCGGCGGCGAGATGTTGGCACGGGCACTGCAGGACGAAGGTGTCGAGTTCATCTTCGGGTATCCCGGCGGCGCGGTGCTGCACATTTACGACGCACTATTCCAGACATCGGATATTCCCCACATCCTGGTTCGCCACGAGCAGGCAGCCACCCACGCGGCCGATGGTTACGCCCGTGCCACTGGCAAGCCCGGTGTGGTGCTGGTGACGTCAGGTCCCGGGGCGACCAATGCGATCACTGGGATTGCCACCGCTTACATGGATTCGATCCCGATGGTGGTGCTGTCTGGCCAGGTGCCCAGCCACCTGATCGGTGAAGACGCGTTCCAGGAAACGGATATGGTGGGTATTTCGCGCCCGATCGTGAAGCACAGCTTCATGGTCAAGCGCCCGGAAGATATCCCGGCCACCATCAAGAAAGCCTTTCACATTGCTACTACGGGGCGGCCTGGTCCCGTCGTGATCGATTTGCCGAAAGACATGACGCACCCGGCACACAAGTTTGAGTACGAATATCCGGACAAGGTGAAGATCCGTTCGTATGCGCCTGCCCAGAAGGGGCATTCCGGGCAGATCCGCAAGGCGGTCGATATCCTGTTGTCAGCCCGCAAGCCGGTGATCTATGCCGGTGGGGGTGTTGTGCTGGGTAATGCGTCTGCGCAATTGACGGCATTGGCCAGGCTGCTGGATTTCCCGGTCACCAATACCTTGATGGGTCTGGGTGCTTATCCGGGATCTGATCGCCAGTTCCTCGGCATGCTTGGCATGCATGGTTTTTATGAAGCCAATAATGCCATGCACTATGCCGATGTGATTTTGGCGGTCGGCGCCCGTTTTGACGACCGCGTGACCAACACGCCATCAAAATTTTGCCCGGAAGCCACCATCATCCATATCGATGTGGATCCGGCCAGTATTTCCAAGACTGTTCCAGCACATGTACCGATTGTCGGGCCTTGTGATGCGGTGCTGGATGAGATGCTGGATATCGCGCGTGAGCGCCTGAAGCAGGAGCCGGAATGCCTGGATCGCAAGGCGCTGGCCGAATGGTGGCAGCGCATTGATGGCTGGCGTGACGCGCATGGTTTGTGGACAGCCTGCCGTTATGCGCCGGAAAGCACAGACTTGATCAAGCCGCAGGCGGTGATTGAGGCCTTGTGCAAGATGACCAAGGGACAGGCCTATGTGACGTCGGATGTAGGCCAGCACCAGATGTTTGCTGCGCAGTACTACCGTTTCGAGCAGCCGCGTCGCTGGATCAACTCCGGCGGCTTGGGCACGATGGGTTTCGGCTTGCCAGCAGCAATGGGTGTCAAGCTGGCGTACCCGGATGCGGATGTTGTCTGCGTGACGGGTGAGGGCAGCATCCAGATGAATATCCAGGAATTGTCGACGTGTACCCAGTACAAATTGCCGGTGAAAATCCTCAACCTGCATAACGGTTACCTCGGCATGGTCAAGCAATGGCAGGACATGCAATACGGTGGCCGTTACTCCGAAAGTGTCTACGAGGATTCCTTGCCGGATTTCGTGAAACTGGCAGAAGCGTATGGGCATGTCGGTATCCGTGTCGATCGCAAGGAAGACCTTGAGCCGGCGCTGGCGGATGCTTTCGGCAAATACCGCGATCGCCTGGTATTCCTGGATGTGCATGTTGACCCGCATGAGCATGTGTACCCGATGCATGTGGCCCCGAACGGTTCCATGCGTGATATGTGGTTGAGCAAAACGGAGCGGACGTGATCATGAGACATATCATTTCCCTGTTAATGGAAAACGAACCGGGTGCCTTGTCACGCGTGGTCGGCCTGTTCTCACAGCGCGGTTACAACATTGAGTCCCTCAACGTGGCCGCCACGGAAGACCCGACCTTGTCACGCCTGACACTGACCACCCTGGGTGATGACAGCAAGATCGAGCAGATCACCAAGCAGCTGAACAAGCTGATTGATGTGGTGAAGCTGGTTGACCTGACGGATGGCTCGCACATTGAGCGCGAACTGATGCTGATCAAGGTGAAAGCGGTTGGTGCCCAGCGTGCCGAGATCAAGCGCACCACGGATATTTTCCGTGGCCAGATCGTTGATGTGGGCACGTCGGTATACACCATCCAGCTGGCCGGTACAGCGGACAAGCTGGATTCCTTTGTGCGTGCCATGGGTGAAGCCACGGTGTTGGAAGTGGTGCGCACCGGCGTGTGTGGTTTGGCGCGCGGCGATAAGGTGCTGAGCCTGTAAGCGCGCATGTGTCGCAATAAAAAACGCCCGCAGATGCGGGCGTTTTTTATTTTCGGGAAAGCAGGTGTTTGGCGAGATGCCATCCATCATGCAGCGCCAAAGCACCGAGCACACCGATGGCAGGCAAGGTCGGGCCACTCAAGCGCCAGCCATACACCCACGGGAAGACCAGGCATAGCGACGCAAAATTCATGGCAACCCATAACCCCAGCAACAGTCGTTCAGCGCGCCATTGGGTGTTGCGCCACAAGGCAGCGATGAATCCTGCCAGTGCAAGTGTCGTTGGCACCAGTATTTGCCAGGCAATCTCGTTCTTCCAGATCACGATGCCGAACAGGTACGCGAGTTTGTAACCCACCCGGTACAGGAACGCACCGGGTTCAGCCACGATGTAGTCAATGGCGATGCGCGCTTGCTCGTGTGCAGGCGGGATGGGTGGAAAATCGAATGGGTGGAAGCTGTCACCGACGGGCGGGTGGTTGCCGATCCATAAATTGAAACCGCCAGAAGCCGGCATCCATGTCCATTCACCGGTCACGATGGCATTGCGCCAACCAGTGAACAGCAGTGGTAGTGCCCCGGCCATGATCATCAGTACCCCGCGCGACCAACGCCATGATGGTTGGCCTGTGTGGGGGAAGCTCACCCACAATGCAGCGATCACGGCAAACGGCAGGAAATTGGCGCGGGTGGCGATGGCCAGTGCCATCAGGAGCGCGGCCAGCCACAGCAGTGTGCTGTCGTGTGTGTGGCGCCAACGTATCAGGCTGGCCAGCATGCCGGCTGCCAGGGTGATGCTGAAGGTGGTGTCCAGCAACATGGCGGGGTATTTCAGCATTTCACCGCTGGCCAGCATCAATACGGTGGCCAGCAGTGCGAGAGGCCTGCCCCATGCGTGACGCGTGAATGCATAAAACCCGAGGATAAAGGCGCTCATCATGAGCTGTTGTAACCAGGCCACCATGCTGGTGTCCTCACCGACCAAGGCATGCATGCCGGCCATCCAGTAGCGATAGGCCACATTCATGAAGAAGGGTTTGCCTTCGGTGTGTGCAGCATTGAGCCAGTCACCTTTGAGGATGTCGCTGGCCTGTGTTTCGTAGCGCATCCAGTCATTACCGGCCGTGAAGATTTGCGCATCATGTTCCTGCCCTTTATCGAGCTGGTTATCCATCGCCGTGAAGGCCAGCAAGCTGAACAATGCCAGCAAGGCAAAGCGACCCCAGTGGGCCTTGCGCACGTCGCGCCATTGCACAGCCAGGCAGGCCATGCCCAGCCATGCAATGAGCCAGCCCAGCCAGCTGGCATGATGCAATCCTGATTTCCAGCCATTGTTTGCCGTGAATCCTGGGGATGGTGAAAACGCGTGCGCAGGAATGCTTTCAAAGTGACTGCCATCACGACTCCAGCGTAATGCGAGGCGTGGTGCACCGTCTTCGGTGCGACGGTATTCAGCAGCGATATCGACGGTGTTGCCGCCGGTGACAGTCGTGTGATCGAGACCATTGTCGGCAAACAGGACGTGAGTGCCTGCACGCACGGTTGCACTGCCGCGTTCAGCCTGCAATTGCATCATGATGACATCACCGGGAATCTGGAGGGTGCCTGACCAGATAGCGCTGAAGCGCAGGTGGCGACGCCGGTGATCGTCTTTGTCCGGATTGCCGCGCCAGTTGTAGCGTTCCCAGTCATTGATGAAATAGAGCGGGAAGCCTGGTTGTGACAAGCTGAAGCCGTGAGGGCCGAAATCGAGCGATGGATCAACCCGGGTCGCGAATGAGGCAATCTCGTGATAACGCCAGCTGGTCTCGTGCGGTGGCGTGAAATCCTCGTTGCCGTAGTAACTCGCCAACAGTCCCGGCGGGTGGTACAGGCCCAGCATCAGGGTTTTGATGATGGCGAAGGCAATGAAGGTGGCCAGTGCATACGATGTTGCGCGCTTTGACAGCGATTTCAGTGGCAGTACAAACAGCAACAGGGTGGTGAGCACCAGGCCTGCCACGCTGGCTGGCGTGATGGTGGCTCGCATGGTGCCGTCCATGTCGATGTAACCGCCGAGCCACATCGCAGAGATGCCCAGCCAAAGCAGGATCAGTGTTCGGGTCTTCATGGGTATCCGCGTCTTGGGGTGCGGCATGAATCATGCCGGAAGAGGGGTGCCCAAAACAACACCGGCAGCCTTGGGCTGCCGGTGTGTCGGGTCAGGAACGTGTCAAACGATCTTTTTCATCGCGGTCATGTAACCACGCAATTTGCGACCGATGAGTTCCACCGGGTGATTGCGGATGGCCGCATTGACGGCCACCAGCTGCTGGTTATCGACACCGTTGTCTTTCACGGTGAGGCCTTTGCCGATCACGTCGGTGCCGACCGAGGCCATGAAATCCTTCAGCAGTGGCACACAGGCGTGCGAGAACAGGTAGCAGCCATATTCAGCGGTATCGGAGATCACCACGTTCATTTCGTACAGTTTCTTGCGCGCAATGGTGTTGGCGATCAACGGGGTTTCGTGCAGCGATTCGTAATAGGCTGATTCCGCCTTGATGCCAGCTGCGACCATCGTCTCGTATGCCAACTCCACGCCGGCCTTGACCATGGCAACCATCAGGATGCCGTGGTCATAGTATTCCTGTTCGCTGATGGCCATGCTGCCGCTGGCGGTTTTCTCGAACGGTTGCTCGGCGGTTTCGGCGCGCCATTTCATCAGGTTGGCGTCATCGTTGGCCCAGTCGGCCATCATGGTGCTGGAGAAGACGCCACTCATGATGTCGTCTTGGTGCTTTTCATACAGCGGACGCATGAGGGTTTTCAGTGCTTCAGCCAGTTCGAAGGCGCGCAGCTTGGCCGGGTTGGACAGGCGATCCATCATGTTGGTGATGCCACCCATCTTCAGGCCTTCGGTAACCGTTTCCCAGCCGTACTGGATCAGTTTGGCGGCGTAACCGGCATCGATACCTTCGGCCACCATCTTGTTAAAGCACAGGATGGAGCCGGTTTGCAGCATGCCGCAGAGGATGGTCTGTTCGCCCATCAGGTCGGACTTCACTTCAGCAATCGGGGAGGACTCAAGCACGCCGGCACGGTCACCGCCGGTGCCGGAAGCCAGCGCCTTGGCAATTTCCAGGCCGTCGCCATTCGGGTCGTTCTCGCGGTGCACGGCGATCAGGGTCGGTACGCCAAAACCGCGCACGTATTCAGCACGCACTTCGGAACCGGGGCATTTCGGGCAGCACATCACCACAGTGATGTCCTTGCGGATCTGCATGCCTTCCTCGACCAGGTTGAAGCCGTGTGCGTAGTCCAGGCAGGCGCCTTTTTTCATCAGCGGCATGACCGCGCTGACCACGCTGGTGTGCTGTTTGTCCGGGGTCAGGTTCATGACCACATCGGCTTGCGGGATCAGTTCTTCATAGGTGCCGACCGCAAAGCCGTTTTCGGTGGCGTTCTTCCAGGATTGGCGTTTCTGTTCGATGGCTTCCTTGCGCAGGGCGTAGGACACGTCCAGGCCGGAATCGCGCAGGTTCAGGCCCTGGTTCAGGCCCTGGGCACCACAACCGACGATGACCAGCTTCTTGCCCTTGAGGTAATCGCAGCCGTTGGTGAATTCGGATTTGTCCATGAACCGGCACTTGCCGAGTTCTTCCAGCTGCAGGCGCAGCGGCAGGGTATTGAAGTAGTTCTGGCCCATGACGGGTTCTCCTGATGAGGTGGGTGGTGAGGCGGATTTCGGGAGCGAACCATAGCGCAGGCAAATTGTTGCGTAAAATGATATATTCGAAAGATATTGTTGCAAAAAACGCATTAATAAGGAGGGCAGGTGGACCAGAAAGCATTGCTGGCATTTGCTGCCTTGTCCGAGACCCTGCATTTCGGCCGTGCCGCCGAACGTTGCCATATGAGCCCTTCGGCCCTGAGCCGGCTGATCCAGCGGCTGGAGGAGGAAGCGGGAGCCACCCTGTTCCTGCGCGATAACCGCCAGGTGCGCCTGACGGCGGAAGGCACCCGTTTCCTGGACTATGCCCGCGATGCCCTGCGGCGCTGGGAATCCTGCCGGCAATCGCTGGCACACAGCGGGGATGCGCTATCAGGCGAGGTTCGCCTGTTTTGTTCCGTGACCGCCAGTTACCACTTCCTGTCGCGCATGCTGCCGGTATTCCGTGAACGTCATCCGCATGTCGATATTCACCTGCACACGGGAGACCAGGCGGAATCCTTGCAACGGGTGCTGTCGGGGTCGGTTGATATGGCAATTGCGGCGCATGTCGATCCATGGCCCGAGCGCCTGGCGTTTTTGCCAATGGCCAATACCGGGCTGGTGTTCATTCGTCCGGTCACTCCGGGGTCGGTGCGTGATCGCTGGCAGGCCCGGCGCAGGGATGGCTGGGCAAACATCCCGCTGATCGTTGCAGAACGCGGTATTTCCCGCCAGCGGTTTGATGACTGGTCACTGCGCGAAGGGCTACAAACCAACCTGTATGCGCAAGTGGCGGGCCATGAGGCGATCGTCGGCATGGTCGGTCTGGGTTATGGCATTGGTGTGGTGCCGGAATTGGTACTGGTGACCAGTCCCCTGAAAGACCGGGTCGTTATTTGCGATGGGGCGCCACAACTGGAACCCATTTCCATTGGCTTGTGTTGCCTGCGGCGTAACCTGGGCGATTTGCGGGTACAGGCTTTTTGGGATGCCACCGCTGCGGCGTTTGCCGTACCGGGCATGTGACGCGCTATCATAGGCAACCGGTTTACTGGAGAAATGCGTTGGATCACGATCAACAAAAAGACAAACCCGCCGAGACCAGCGAATTGACCTCGCTGATTCCTGTTGGGGAGTACGTGGAAGAAGTGGCGGAAGGCGATCGCAAGGTGCGTCGCCGCGGTATCTACCTGCTGCCCAACCTGTTCACCACTGGCACACTGTTTTCCGGTTTTTTTGCCATTGTTGCAGCGATGGATGGGAATTTTGAGAAAGCCGCTGTGGCGATTTTTGCCGCCATGTTTTTCGACGGCATGGATGGCCGTGTGGCCCGGTTGACGGGCACCCAGAGTGAGTTCGGTGTCCAGTACGACAGCCTGTCGGACATGGTGGCCTTTGGTGTGGCGCCGGCACTGGTGGTGTTCAGTTGGACATTGTCAGGATTGGGCAAGGTGGGGTGGGCGCTCGCGTTTATTTATACGGCAGGCGCTGCGTTGCGTCTTGCACGTTTCAACACCCAGGTGGCGACCGCCGACAAACGCTTTTTCACCGGCCTGGCCAGCCCGGCGGCTGCGGCGGTATTGGCATCCACCGTCTGGGTGGGTGCGGACCAGGCATGGGTGGGAACTTCGCAGCCTTATGGCTTGTCTATCCTGGTGGCTGTGTTGACGGGGTTGGCGGGTGTTCTCATGATCACCAATATCCCGTACCACAGTTTCAAGGGCATTGATTTCAAGGGGCGTGTCCCCTTCGTGGTATTCCCCGTCATTGTGCTGGCGTTGGCGATTGCCATGATTGATGCACCGAAGGTCATCATGCTGGTGTCGTTGGGATATGCCTTTTCGGGGCCGGTGATGAGGGTGTTCCAGCGCGAGCGTTAAACGGGTTCAGGTGGATAAGCATGGCGTTCAAATCAGGTATTCCACCCAGTGAGATCACGCCGGAATCGGTGTACCTGAAGCGGCGTGATTTCATGAAAGGCAGCGTGCTGGCAACGGCGGCTCTCGCTGGTGTGCCCTTGCATGCCGCTGCCATGGATCTCAAGCCACTGGATTACCGCAAGGCTTCGACAAGCTCCCCGGCGGGATATTTCACGGACGAATCGCAAACACCGTTTGATGATATCGCGCGTTACAACAACTTCTACGAATTTGGCCTCGATAAACGCGACCCGGCGAAATACGCAGATCGCCTGCAGACCCGTCCCTGGACGGTGGCGATCGAAGGCGAGGTGGATCGCCCGGGAACATACGACCTGGATGAATTATTGAAAGGCGTGACGCTGGAAGAGCGGGTGTATCGCCTGCGCTGCGTGGAAGCCTGGTCGATGGTGGTCCCTTGGGTGGGGTTTCCGCTGTCGGCGCTCCTGTCACGGTTTGGCCCGACATCCAGGGCCAAATATGTGGCGTTTGAAACGCTGTATGCACCCGAACAAATGCCGGGCCAGAAAAGCCTGTTTTCCACGATTGCCTGGCCTTATGTGGAAGGCCTGCGCATGGATGAAGCCATGCATCCATTGACCATTCTTGCAGTTGGCCTGTATGGGCGGGTGCTACCTAACCAGAACGGTGCACCCTTGCGACTGGTCGTGCCATGGAAATACGGGTTCAAGAGCATCAAGTCGATCGTGAAGATTCGCCTGCAGGAAACCCAGCCGCCGACCACATGGAGCCAGAGTGCGCCGGAAGAGTACGGGTTTTATGCCAACGTGAATCCGTTTGTGGATCACCCGCGCTGGAGCCAGCGGTATGAAAGGCGCTTGCCCAGCAGTTTGCTGGGCGTGAACCGTATCCCGACGCAGCTGTTCAATGGTTATGCGGACCAGGTTGCCCCTCTCTACAGGGATATGGACTTGAGCCGGTTCTATTAATGGGGTCGCGCTGGCACACAAGCACCGGGCGCTGGTTGCTGTGGCTGGTGGGCGTCCTGCCACTCGGTTTCCTTTTCTGGCAAGGATGGCGTGGTGGTTTTGGCCCTGACCCGGGGGAATACCTGTCCGGTTTTACCGGGGAGTGGGCGATCTGGTTCCTGCTCCTGTCGCTGTCGGTTACCCCTTTGCGGCGGCTGGCGGGTTGGGGGTGGTTGCTGCCATACCGTCAGGTGCTGGGCTTGCTCTCATGGGCCTACGCCGGCCTGCACGTACTCGTATATCTGGCGCTTTGGCTGGGATGGCAGTGGGGCGATTTCCCGGCTGATGTGCAAAAGCGCCCCTATCTCCTGGTGGGCTTGCTGGCTTATGTCCTGATGTGGCCGTTGGCGCTCACGTCCAGTCGCAGGGCCACCCGCTGGCTGGGAGTCCTCTGGAAGCGCATCCACCGGCTGGTGTATGCCATTGTTATCCTCGCGGTGATCCATGTGTTCTGGCAGAGCAAGGCCGGACTGGGTGAGGCGCTGGCCTATGTCCTGTGCGCCCTGGTTTTGCTGGTTTCGCGGTGCCGTCCGGGGCCTTCTCGCGCAAGGCCACCGGCCCCCTGAAATTCTTCCTGAAAGCAGTTGCACTCCGGTATGGGCTGCGTATAATACGCGTCCCTACCGGCCGGGTGCCGGGCTCTTTAATAACATGGACAGACAATATGTGCGGGCACTTGCCTGGGTATCTGGATGCCAGATATTCAGA